>JAFEFJ010000055.1 GCA_018240635.1 Pseudomonadota bacterium
GCATCGCCGCGGCGCTGCACCGCCTCGTGCGCGACCTGCCACCGCCCGGCACGCTTCTGGCCGCGGGCGGGGAAACGCTGCGCGGCCTTTGCCTCTCGCTCGGCGCGCACCGCCTCGACATTCAGGGCCGGCTCGCGCCGGGATTGCCGCGCTCGATCCTGCGCGGCGGGCCGTGGGACGGCGTCGCCGTCGTCTCCAAATCCGGCGCCTTCGGCCCGCCCACGCTGCTGTGCGACCTGCTGCGCGGCGAACAAGTTTCATTCGAAAGGAGGGCCTGATGCCCCCCCGCCATCTCGCCGTCACGATGGGCGATCCCGCCGGCATCGGGCCGGAAATCATCGTCAAGGCCGCGCAACGCCTCGCTCCCCGAATCGCGGCGGGCGAATTGGCGCTGGTGGTGATCGGCAGCAACGCCGCGCTTGAAGCCGCACGCCTGCGCCTCGCCCGCGATCTCGCGATCCCCGAAGTGACCGAGGCCGATGCCACCTGGCCCGCGCTGTGCGCGTTGCAGGCGGGGCCGGAGGGCGAGCCGATCCTGCCCGGCGTGCTGTCCGCCGATGGCGGGCGCTTCGCCTTCCAGGCGGTGGAGCGCGGCGTGCGCCTCGCGCAGTCGGGCCGCGTCGGCGGCATCGTCACCGCGCCGCTCAACAAGGAGGCGCTGAACAAGGCCGGATACCACTATCCCGGCCACACCGAGATGCTGGCGGAACTCACCGGCGTGCGCGGCTCCTGCATGATGCTGGCGCACGGCAACATGCGCGTCAGCCACTTCACCACGCATATCGCGCTGGAGGATGTGCCGAAGCGCGTCACGCCCGAACGGATGCGCCGCGTGATCGACCTGACGCACGAGGCGCTGACCCGCCTCGGCCTCGGCCGCGCGCGCATCGCCATCGCGGCACTCAATCCCCATGCGGGGGAGGGCGGGCTGTTCGGCCGGCACGATATCGACGTCGCCGCCCCGGTGATCGCCGAAGCGGTCGCCGCCGGGCGCGGCGTGGTGGGGCCGGTGCCGGGCGACACCGTGTTCGTGAAGCTGCGCGCCGGCCAGTACGACGCGGTGATCGCGAACTATCACGACCAGGGGCACATTCCGGTCAAGCTGCTCGGCTTCGAGGTCGATCCCGTCACCGGCACCTGGAACGATCTCTCGGGCGTGAACATCACGCTCGGCCTGCCGATCATCCGCACCTCGGTCGATCACGGCACGGCGTTCGACATCGCCGGCAAGGGCATCGCCAACGAACGCAGCCTGATCGAGGCGATCGAATACGCCGAACGGCTCGCGGCCCCCGCCGGCCAGCGGATCGCCGTCTCCGGCGGCGCCTCGCTCTGAGACCAGGGAGACCTTTCATGTCCGTCCGCATCGTCGCTATCCGCGAGATCACGCAGCCGATCGCCTCGCCGATCCGCAACGCCTATATCGACTTCACGAAGATGACGACGAGCCTCGTCGCCGTCGTGACCGACGCGGTGCGCGACGGCCGCCGCGTGGTCGGCTACGGCTTCAACTCCAACGGCCGCTACGGCCAGGGCGGACTCATCCGCGAGCGCTTCGCCCCGCGCATCCTGGAAGCGCCGCCCACATCGCTGCTCGATGCCACCGGCGGCAACCTCGATCCTGACCGCGTCTGGACCGCGATGATGGCCAACGAGAAGCCCGGCGGTCACGGCGAGCGGTCGGTTGCGGTCGGAACGATCGACATGGCGGTGTGGGACGCGGTCGCGAAGATCGCCGGCAAGCCGCTGTTCCGCCTGCTCGCGGAGCGGCACGGCGTGCAGGCCGATCCGCGCGTCTTCGTCTATGCCGCGGGCGGCTACTACTATCCCGGCAAGGGGAACGAGGCGCTGCGGGCGGAGATGCGCAGCTACCTGGACCGCGGCTACTCGGTCGTGAAGATGAAGATCGGCGGCGCGCCGATCGCGGAGGACCGCGCGCGGATCGAGGCGGTGCTGGCCGAAATCGGCAGCCAGGCGCGGCTCGCGGTGGACGCGAACGGCCGCTTCGACCTGGAAACCGCGATCGCGTATGCGAAGATGCTGCGCGACTATCCGCTGTTCTGGTACGAGGAAGCGGGCGATCCGCTGGACTACGCGCTGCAGGCCGCACTCGCCGAATTCTACCCGGGCCCGATGGCGACCGGGGAAAACCTGTTCAGCCACCAGGACGCGCGCAACCTGCTACGCTACGGCGGCATGCGGCCGGACCGCGACTGGCTGCAATTCGATTGCGCGCTCAGCTACGGGCTGTGCGAGTACCAGCGCACGCTCCGCGTGCTGCACGAAGCGGGCTGGTCGCCGCGCCGCTGCATCCCGCATGGCGGCCACCAGATGTCGCTCAACATCGCCGCCGGCCTCGGGCTCGGCGGAAACGAAAGCTATCCTGACCTGTTCCAGCCCTATGGCGGCTTCCCCGACGGCGTGCGGGTGGAGAACGGATACATCGCCATGCCCGACCTTCCCGGCATCGGCTTCGAGGGCAAGAGCGACCTGATCCGCGTGATGCGCGAACTGGCGGAATAGCGGCCCGCGCCCCGCCCATCGTCATGGCCCGCGAAGGCGGGCCATCCCCGCCCGGGTCGCGCGCTTCGTCGAAGCGGTGGAGACGACGGACAGGGCGGTACGCCCGCCCGTCGTCTCGGTCTCGTTGCGCTATGCGTTCGGCCGCGCGCTCACCAGCGCCGCCACCGCATCCGCCGTCGCGGCCGACAGCGTCCAGCCCAGATGCCCGTGCCCCGTGTTGTAGAACACCCGCGGGCTGCGGCCGCGCCGCACGCGCGGCATCATGTCCGGCATCATCGGACGCAGCCCGGCCCACGGCACGGCGTGGCGTGTGCTCATCCCCGGGAAATGCGCGCGGCACCACGCCACCAGCGGCGCGATCCGCTCGGCGCGGATGTCGCGGTTGTAGCCGTTGAACTCCGCGGTGCCGGCCACGCGGAAGCGGCGCGTGCCCAAGCGGCTCGTGACGATCTTCGCCTTGTCGTCCAGCAGGCTGACCCAGGGCGCGGCAAGCTGATCCGAAGGATCGTCGAGCTGCACGGTGATCGAGTAGCCCTTCACCGGATAGACGTTGATGCGGTCGCCCAGCGTCTCGCCCAGCTTGCGGGACATCACGCCGCCGCAGACCACGATCTTGTCGAAGCGCAGCGTCTCGCTCGGATGCGTGCCGCCGTCCAGGGTAGGTTCGGTGGAGCGGCAGGTCAGCGCGACGCCGTCAGCGCCGGCCTCGGTGGACATCACCTCGGTCGAGAAGTGCATCGCCACGCCGTGGCGCGCGCAGGCGACCGCAAGCCCGTTGGTGAACTTGTGGATGTCACCGGTGAAGTCGGACGGCGTGTAGAAGCCGCCATACACCTCGCCGCGCAGCGCGGGCTCGATCGAGCGGATTTCGGACGGCGTGACCGCGCGGCGCTCAAGCCCGCCCTTGGCGAGCAGCTCCGTCACCCGCGCCGCCGCCTCGAACTCCTTCTTCGTCGCGTAGAAGTGCAGGATGCCGCGGTCCTCGGCATCGAAGTCGATGCCTTCCTCCTCGGCGATGCGGCGTAGATGCGCCCGCGCCTCGATGGCAAGGCGCGCGGTGGTGATCGTGTTTTCCTCGTGCTGCGGGATGGCGGCGACGAACTCGGCCATCCAGGACAGCTTGTGCCAGGACGGTTTCGGGTTCACCAGCAGCGGCGCGCCCGGCGCAACCATCCATTTCAGCCCCTTCAGCACGGTGGACCAGCTGTTCCATACCTCGGCGTTGGATGCCGACAGCTGTCCGCCATTGGCGAAGGAGGTTTCCATCGCGGCATAGGGATGGCGGTCGAACACCGTCACCGCATGGCCGCGCCGGGCGAGATTGTACGCGGTGGTGATGCCGGTGATGCCGGCGCCGATCACGGCGACGGTGTCGGGAACCGAACGGGACATGCGCATTCTCCTCCCGCGCGCGGCGCGAGTGCGAATGCCCCTCTGTCATTGGCCTGAGAGCATCGCCGCCGCCCCTCGCGGGGCGGAGACTTACACCGTCGGCGGGAGCTGCGGCTCCACTTTCCAGAGATTCAAAGTCCGGTGCGGTACGTGAGCCTGAGAGATTCCGGGGCGGTTGCTCCTTCGGCGCCACGCCGGCCGCAAGACCGGCGCGAACTCTCCCGCGCAACGGTGATGACAGAAGCGGGCGCCGCGGGTCAATGGTTGCGGCGCGTAACCATCGTCCCGCATGGCAGCCTTCCTCGGGCCGCAGGTCCCGGGTGCGCCATCAGCCTGCGTCGCGCGCTGCCGCGGCGCGGAAATCCGGCCGCTCCAGCAGCCAGGACGCCGTGATGCCCGCCACCAGCCCCCAGAACGCCGCACCGATATTGAGCAGCGGCAGGTCCGCGACGGTGACGAGGAAGGCGACCAGCGCGCCCAGGGAAAAGCGGTCGCGGAACGAAGCCACGAAGGCTGCCTGCAGCACCCGCAGCATTGCAAGCCCGGCCAGCGTGGTGATGAAGGCCTTCGGCGTCGCCAGCATCAGCCCCGTCACCGCCGGGGCCGCCAGCCCGAACAGGAGGGACAGCACGCCCGTGACAAGGGCGGCGGTGTATTGCCGTCCGCGCTCGCCGCCGTTGGTCAGCAGCGCGTTGGTCGGGCCGGTCAGGCAAGTGGGCGCCGCGCCCATGCCCGCGGCGAACAGCGATCCGATGCCGCACATCACCGTCATGGCGTTGACCGGCACGCGATGCCCCGCGGCGTGTAGCACCGCGATGCCCTGGCCGTTCTGCACCACCAGCACGGTGATCGCCAGCGGCACCACCAGCTCGATCGTCGCCGGCAGCGACCAGGACGGCGCCTGCAGCATCGGGCGCGCGAGTTCCAGGCCGCCGAGCGCCGCGCCGCCCGCGCGGCCCAGCCCCACCACGACGGCGGCGCCCACGATCAGCGCGCCGATCAGCGGCGGCAGCCGCCGCCCCAGCGCGGGCAGCGCCGACAGGATCAGGAAAGCGCCCAGCATAGGGCCGGCCACCGCGATGTCCTGGTGCACCGCCCGCACCAGATCGAGGCCGAAGCGCAGGAACACGCCGGCGACCATGCCCATCACGATCGGCATCGGCACCGCGCGCATCGCGCGCCCCACCCAGCCCGACAGGCCCAGCGCCACGATCAGCGCGCCGGTCGCGTAGAAGGCGCCGATCACCTCGGCGAATGTCATGTGTTGCAGCGCCGGCCCCACCAGGACGGTTCCGGGGATGGTCCAGTAGAAGCACAGCGGCGTGCGGTAGGCCTGGCTCATCGCCAGCGTGACGATGCCGTTGACGAAGAAGACGCCGAACACCCAGGACGCAAGCTGCGCCTGCGACAGCCCGCCCGCCGCGCCCACCGACAGCACGATCGAAAGCGGCCCGGTGGCCGCGAAAAGGAAGCCGATGAAGCCGTTCGCCAGATAGACCGGCCCGAGTTCCGCAAGGGCGGGCCGTGCCCCGGGCGGCGGCGCGGCGGGGCGTTCGATCGCGTTCAGCATGGCGGCGGCCACCTCGGGGATTCGGTCGGGAACCGCGGCCAGGCCGCCGCGATCCCCCACCATCTCCCCTGCCACCGCTCCGGTTCCGCCGCAACCGGCGGGGTCCGGCGGGGCCGCGTTCAGCCGGCGCCGTCCGCCCGCGCATCCTCGCCGACAAGCCGCGCACGGCCGGCCGTGGTCAGTTCAAGGCACCAGTGGCATTGCAGCGCGCCCGGGGGAAGGCGGACCGGATCGCGGATGATCCCGTCGCGCACAGCCTCCGCGACCGCCTCGTGCCAGGCCGCCGGAGGCGCCGGCGTCGCGGACAGGGCGCGAAGCTGCGCGATGCCGGCCTCCGCATCCGGCGCAACCAGCGGGGCAGGGGCGGCGGCCTGCAGCAGCGCGCCGATCAGCGCGCGCGATGTGGCATCGCCGCTCATCCGGCGGCCCCCTTCGTCCTCGGCAGGACGCCGCGCGCCACCGCCACGCCGATTTCCAGGCTCGCGGCGATCCGCCGCGCCTTGTCCATCAGGTGCGCCTTGCCGGACTCGGTGCACACCTCGTCGAGCGTTTCCTCGAACAGCGCAAGCCAGCGGGCGAAGTGATGCGGCTCCAGCGGCAGGCGCGCATGCGCCGGCATCGGCTGGCCGTGATAGCGCCCGGTCATCAGCCCCACCGACGACCAGAAATCCGTGATCGTGGCGATGTGGTGCTCCCAGTCCTGCACGCCGTCGAACAGGTGGCCGATGACGCTGTCGGCGCGGGCGCGGCCGTAGAAGGTCCGCACCAGCGTCTCAAGAGTCGCGTCGTCCAGCCCCGTCTCCGCCGCGATGCGCCGCGTGATCGCGGCGCGATGCTCGGGTGTTTCGGGAAAATGCATGTTCCGCACGGTCATTCCGCATATCTCGTAGGATCGCGTCGCGCCCTGCGTTGATGTGAGTCAAAGCGCGCGGCGGAACACGTCCGAGCGTCCGGCGATGCAGAACGCCGCCTGCATCGCCGGACGCTCGGACCGGACCGGCGCGCCCTGCGCGTCCGGCGTTTATCCCTTCTTCGGCGCGTAGGCGGCGCCCGAATTCGCCGCCCGGACGCCGGCGGCCGATGTCGCGGCGCGGATCTTCGCCAGCCGTTCCGCCTCCTCGTCCAGCATGGCGCGGGCGTTCGCCAGCACCGTCTCGGCGTGCTGCCGCGGGAACTTCACCGCGCCGTTCTCGTCCATGTGGATCAGCTCGCCGGGTGCGACGTCCATGCCGCCGACGGAGACCGGCACGTTCACCGCCTGCACCGCCATCTCGCCGTGGCCCGCGGTCACGCCGCCCAGAAGAAGCTGGAACTTCAGCCGCCGGATGGCGTCCACGTCGCGCGACGGCCCGTTCGACAGCAGCCCCACGCAGCCCACCGACATCATGGAGCTCACCATGATCTCGCCCGCGAGCCCCGCCTTGTTGTGCAGCTCCGCCGGCCATTTCTGCTGCAGCACCAGGATCGTCGGCTTCGGCGCGGCATCCAGCGCGTCGATCACGTCCATGAAGCTCAGCCGCCCCGAGTAGTTGGGGTCGGGCAGCCCGTACACGCAGGTCACGGCATAGCCGATCCTGGCGCCCAGCTCCGGATAGATGCAGCGGATCGAGGTGTCGGTGTACCAGTTCTCCGTCCAGGGATTGTACAGGCCCAGGCAGAGCGGGCTCTTCGGGTAGGTCGCGACCACGTTGGTGATCGTTGGCGTGTCGATGGTGCAAAGTTCGGCGAAAAGCCGGTCGTCGGCGGGCGGGCTCATGGCGCTGTTCCTCGTGCATTCTGCGCGCGCTGCGCGGTCAGGTCGGGCGGAGCACGATTATTCGGCCAAAACCCAGGATTGAACAGGGAGCCGGACTGCGGCGGCGGGCAGGGCTTCCGCGCCGCCCGCCGGATGCAGGCTCAGAAATAGCCCTCGCGCTTCTTCTGCTCCAGCGAGCCGCCATCCTCGCCGTCGCTGATCCGCCCCTGCCGTTCGGAGAAGGATGCGTTCAGCGTTTCCTCGACCACCGAGGCCAGATCCGTCGCATTCGACTCGATCGCCCCGGTCACCGGCCAGCACCCCAGCGTGCGGAAGCGCACCGTCCGCGTCGTTACCCGATCGCCCGGCTGGAACCGCATCCGGGCTTCGTCGTCCACCACGATGAACGCGCCGCGGCGTTCCACGACGGGACGGGGCTCAGCATAGTACAACGGCGCCAGCTCGATGTTCCGCAGCAGCGCATAGTTCCAGATGTCGGTTTCCGTCCAGTTGGACAGCGGAAAGACGCGCGCCGTCTGGCCCTTGCCGAGCCGCGTGTTGTACAGCTTCCACAACTCCGGGCGCTGCTGGCGCGGGTCCCAGACATGGCCGGGATTGCGCACCGACACGATGCGCTCCTTCGCGCGAGACTTCTCCTCGTCCCGCCGCGCGCCGCCGAAGATGATGTCGTAGCCGCCTTCGTCCAGCGCCGACTTCAGCGCGCCCGTGCGCATCAACGTCGTGTAGTGATCGCCATGATCGAATGGATTGATCCCCGCCGCGCGGCCTTCCTCGTTGGCGTAGACGACCAGCTTGAAGCCGTGCTTCGCCGCGAAGCGATCGCGGAAGTCCAGCAGGGATTTGAACTCCCAGGTCGAATCCACATGCAGCAGCGGAAACGGCGGCGGACCGGGATAGAAGGCGCGGATAGCCAGGTGCGCCATTACCGTCGAGTCCTTGCCCGCCGAGAACAGCATCACCGGCTTGCTCGCCTCCGCCACCGCCTCGCGGATGATGTGGATCGCCTCCGATTCAAGAACGGAAAGATGCTTCGCGCTGGTCGTCATGCCTGAAATTCCTCGTTGTCGAACGGATGAATGAAAGCCGATCCGGCGATCACGCCGGCACGGGCTGCAGGCTTCGCCGTGCCTCGGCTTGCTGCGGCAGCATCGAAGACCAGCGCAGGCCCGCTTCGTAGCGCCACGCCATCCGGCCTTCCTCGTCCAGCGCGAACAGCGACAGCCACCCGTTGTCGAACAGCGCGCGCACGTTGCCGTGGCGGCGCAGGACATCGGCGATCGCCTCGCACGGCGCCTCGATGCAGACCGACAGGCGCAGCGGCTCGTGGGCGTAGCCCTTTCCGTCATGCACCGATTGCCAGGGCAGGCCGCCGCGCAGCACGCCGCCGTTGCCTTCCACCACGCCGATGCCGCCGGTGACGTTGTGCAGCAGCTTGTTGCCGCCGCCGAAGACGGATGGCGCCACGGTCGATCCGTAATATTGCAGGCTGATCCAGCTCGCGACGACCACGGGCGCGGTCAGGATCAGTTCCAGCACCCGGAAGCCGTCGTCATGCTTCCAGTCGTAATCATGCAGGAAGGCGCGCCCCTCCAGGTTCTTGCCGGCCGTGCGCGGGCGCGGCGCGGCAATGAAGGCCTTGCATCCGGCCAGCGCCCATTCGGGCCGCGTCTCCGCCCAGTCGCGGCTGCGCCGTGCGATGCTGCGCCCGCCCCGCGCCCGCGGCAGCCTCAAGGCGCGCTCGCCCCGCGCGATGCCGCCCGCTGCGGCAAGCCATGCGCGCGCCTGCGCCAGATCGCCCGCATGCTGCGCGGACGGATGATCCTGCGCATACAGCGTCACCGCATCCGTCGTGGTGTCGTGCAGCGCCGCCGCGAACAGCGTGTCTGCGGGAATGGCGATGCCCTTCTCCAGAAGTCCGGCGCGCACATCGGGGCTGTTCAGGATCGCCGCCAGAAGCCGCGCGTTCACCTCGCCCGAATAGCCGCCGCAGGCCCCGCAATGCAGCGCGCTCGCATGCGGGTTGTTCACCACGTTCGCGCCATGCCCCACCAGCAGGACAAGACGCGCGAAGCCCGACGTGAAGGACATCGCGCGCAGCACGGTCTCCGCCGCCTTGATCCGCGCCTCCGGCGGCAGCGCGGGGTCCAGGCGCGGCGCGGGCTCGTCCGGCGCGCCCGCGCGATGCAGGCCCAGCGCGTCCGCCACCAGCTTGCCGGCATAGACCGGCCCCGTCGCCTCGACGAATGCGAAGGACGACACGGCCGCGAGCTTGAAGCGTCCCCAGGCGCGCTTCGCCCGCGCCGCGAACCGCGCGGACTGGTCGGCGGGCCGCAGATCGTCTCCCCCGGCGCAGGTCCGCACCGCGGGATTCAGCAGGACCGGCAGCCGGTGCTCCTCCACGTCGGACGCGAAGCGGCGATGCGCCGCGCCCAGGCCGAAGAAGCCCGCGAAGCCCAGTGTGCGGATCGCGGGACTGACGCTCTCCAGCGCGCGGCGGAACACTTCCGAGCGCACGTCGATGCAGAACGCCGCCTGCATCGCCGGACGCTCGGACCGGACCGGCGTGCCCTGCGCCTCCAGCGTCGCCGCCAGCGCACGCTGCGCCGCGCGCTCGGCTGCGTCCTGAAGGATCGCATCGGCGACAAGATCGGGGCTCGGCGCGATGGGCTCCGCGTGCCGCGCGCGCGTCTCCTCCCACGCGGCGGCGATCCGCGGCGCGAAGCGCTCCAGCAGCGCCTCCTCCCAGATCAGCCTTATCGCCAGCAGGTCCCGCAGCGTGCCATCCGCGCCGCCACCCAGTTCCGCCTGCCACAGCAGGTAGCGGGCATACTGCGCCCAGCCGCCCAGCGTCATCAGCAGGCGGTGGAAGCAGGTCTCCAGCCCCGCCTCGCTCAGGCCGAGCCGACCGGCCGCCCGCGCGATGGCGGCGTCCGCGTCCTCGGGGGCGTCCGCGACATGGAGCGCGAAGCCGCTCAGCCCAGCGATTTCGGGCGTCAGGTCGTGCATGGCGGTCGCGCGCCAGGCCGCGAACGCGCCGCGGCCGCGCGGCGCGGCCCACAGCGCCTGGCCCTGATCGAAATAGCCCGCGGCCCAGGCGCCCAGGCGCTCGGCGATGATCCCCGGCCAGTCGGTCCCGGATGCGGCGGCGGCAAGGTCCGCCACGGTCGGCAGCCCGCGCGGCGCCGGCGCAGGCGTGGCGGCAGCGGCCTTCAGCGCGGCGACGCTCACGGGGCGCAGTTCCTGCGGCGCCTCGGCCCAGGCGGCCGCGAGATCGTCGTCGGTGACGATCCCCGCCGCGATCCGTTCGCGGAACCATTCTCGCGGCATCGTCACGGGCGCTCCCGCCACACGCGCCAGCCTGGCACCCGCCTGCGCGAGGCTCTCGCCGCTCTGGCCGAGGAACGGGTTCACCGCGACGCTCGACGCCAGCGGCCACAGGGGCGGGATCGCGCGCGCCGCGCGCTCGGCGCCCTGCCGGATCTGCTCGGGAGTGATCTTCATCGTCGGCTCCGTTCCGGTCAGGAAGCGCCGCGGGTGGACCACCCGCCGATCAGGCGGTCGAGCACCGCATTCGCGTAGAAGCCGTTGGACAGGTGAACCCGCAGGCCCGCGGCGGCGGGGTGATAGGCCCAGAGCGGGAACATCGCCTGCACCACCGCGACCGCGCCGAAGCTGAACACGGCCAGCACGATCAGGCCCCATTCCAGCGGTCCGGGCGCGGGCGTTGGCGGCAGCGCGCCGGCGGTGACGGCGCTCGCCGCGGCCTGGAGCGCGAAATACCCGATCGACGTCGCCACCGCGTAGACGGCCGTGCGCCGCGTCAGCGCCTTGGGCGCGCTGTCGGCGAAGCCCTGCGCCAGCATGTAGGCCACGCCGAAGATCAGGATCGCGCCCAGCGCGACCGCCTGCGGGGACTTGTGCGCGATGCCGAGCGGAACGCCCGCCGCGACATAGATCGCCAGCGCCGCCACGAAGGCGCGCCCCACGGCGCCCGCGCCCGGGATCGCCACGGGGCCGGGCCGGCGGATCGCCGCGATGCTCTCCACCGCGCCGCCGGAGGCCAGGAAGGCGTGCGCCTTGTAGAGCGAGTGCGCGACGATGTGCAGCAGCGCCAGCGGAAACAGCGCAAGCCCGCACTCGAAGATCATGAACCCCATCTGCGCCACGGTGGACCACGCGAGCGAGGTCTTCACCGCCGGCTGCGTCAGCATCACCAGCCCGCCGAACAGCGCGGTGAACCCGCCCACCAGCACCAGCGCCGCCAGCACGCCGGGCGCCAGCAGCATCACGTCGGCGAAACGAACCAGCAGAAACCCGCCGGCATTGATCACGCCCGCATGCAGCAGCGCGGAGACGGGCGTCGGCGTCTCCATCACCTCCGTCAGCCAGCCATGCGAGGGGAACTGCGCGGATTTCAGGCAGGCCGCGAGCGCCAGCAGGCCCGCCGCCGTCACCGCCCACGCGCCGCCTGCGCCCCCCCGACCGGCCTCAAGGATCGCGGCGATGTCGGTGGTGCCGTAGCCCGCCGCCAGCAGCGCGAGCCCCGCGGCAAGCGCCACGTCGCCGATGCGGGCGGTGATGAACTTCTTGCGCGCGGCGCGCAAGGCCGCCACCCGGTCCGGGTAGAACAGCAGCAGCCGGTGCAGGAAGACGCTCGTGCAGATCCACGCGCCGAGCAGCTGAACAAGATTGCCCGCGACAACCAGCATCACGACCGAGGCCAGGGTCAGGCACAGATACCCGGTGAACGCGCCCTGCCGTTGCTCGCCGTCCAGGTAGGTTCGTGCGTAGCGGACCACGATCCAGCCGATGAACGTCACCAGCAGCGCCATCGCCGCGCTAACTGCGTCGAGCCGGGCGGAAAGCCCGATGCCGAACGCGCCCAGCAGCGGGCTGCTTCCGGCCCCGTCCAGGATCAGCGCCGCCAGCGACGCCGCCGCCGCCAGCAGCGCGGCGAAGGCGGCGCCCTCCGCGAAGCGCGCCAGCTGCGGGGGCTTCGGCCCGTCGCCCCAAAGGCACGCGCCCGCCGCCACCAGCAGCGGAACGGAAACCAGCAGCGGCAGGAGATGGATCGGCACGGGTTCGCTCTTTCCACGTCGGGGCGTTCGGTCGGAGCGGTGGTATCCGGATCGCAACCATCTTAGAAATTGATTGTTTAGCTCTAATCGTTCGTCCAAATAGAACGATATGCGGGACCTGAACTACAACCACCTGCGCTATTTCTGGGCCGTCGCGCACGAGGGCAGCCTGACCCGAGCGGCCGAGAAGATGCACCTGTCGCAGTCGGCGCTCTCCGTGCAGATCCAGAAACTCGAATACCAGATCGGCCACAAATTGTTCGAGCGCGCAGGCAAGAAGCTCGTGCTGACCGAGGCGGGAATTATCGCGCTCGACTATGCCGATACTGTCTTCAAGGCTGGCGACGAGTTGATGAGCACCCTGAAGGGAAGGCCCCTCGCGAGCCGCCCCGTCCTGAAGGTCGGCGCGCTCACCACGTTGTCGCGCAACTTCCAGCTCGAATTCCTCCGCCCGCTGGTCGGCCGCCCGGATGTCGAGCTGATCGTCCGCTCGGGCAACATGCGGGACCTGCTAGCCCAGCTCGAAACCCACGCGCTCGACGTCGTGCTCGCAAACAGCGCCGCGCCGCAGGATGCGCGCTCATCGCTCAGGAACCACCTGCTGGCCCAGCAGCCGGTCAGCCTGGTCGGCCACCCGCGCCCTAAGGCGCGCCCGTTCACGTTTCCCGATGATCTGCGCACGGAACCGGTGCTGCTCCCCAGCCTCGACAGCAGTATCCGTGTCGCCTTCGACCGTGTGCTGGAACTGGCCGGGATCAGGCCCATCATCCTCGCCGAGGTCGACGACATGGCGATGCTGCGCCTGCTGGCGCGCGAGCGGGAAGCCGTCACCCTGGTGCCTCCCATTGTCGTTCGCGACGAGATGGAAGCGGGCATCCTGGTGGAGCACTGCCGCATCCCGGACGTGACGGAAACGTTCTACGCGATCGTGCAGCGCCGGCGGTTTCCCAACCGGCTCCTGACAGAAACGCTGCGGATCGCTACATCCGCAACCACAGCGCCGGCCCGGGCGTGATCTCGCCCGCAACCAGCACGACGCGCCGCTCGGGGTCCGACGCATCGCAGGATTGCCAAGTTTTGCGTCGGAAAGCCAAAGAAGTGTGAATCAAACTTGACACCGACGTTGATAGACGTCCCCGTCCCACCCATCTATAACCCGGTCACGCTTGGTTTGCCGCGCGCGGGGCTGAAC
The DNA here is from genome assembly GCA_018240635.1 of Pseudomonadota bacterium. GTDB lineage: Bacteria > Pseudomonadota > Alphaproteobacteria > Acetobacterales > Acetobacteraceae > JAFEFJ01. Next base: position 13,512 of record JAFEFJ010000055.1, read on the forward strand.
ATCCGAATCGGCGATTTGGAACAAATCGATGGACATCGCCTCCGGTATCAACGTTCAGCCTGACATCGTGCTCCGATTGGACGCGCGGGGCGTGATCTGCGAGGCGACGCTCTCCAGCGCCATCTCCGGACAGGACATGGGGGCGTGGGTCGGCAGGCCCTGGCGCGACACGGTGGCCGATGTCGGCGCGGACAAGGTGCAGCGCATCCTGGACGACGCCCGCAATTCAGGCGTTTCCGCGTTCCGCCAGGTCAACCAGCGCTTCCCCAGCGGGCTCGAACTCCCCGTCGAGTACACGGCCGTCAAGCTCGGCGGCAAAGCCGGGCTCATCGCCATCGGCAAGAGCCTCCAGGCGGTGGCGGAGCTGCAATCCCGGCTCGTCGCCGCTCAGCAGGCGATGGAGCGGGACTACTGGAAATTCCGCGAGATCGAGACGCGCTACCGGATGCTGTTCCGGGTTTCCAGCGAGCCCGTGGTCCTGCTCAGCGCCTCCACCATGCGCGTGACCGAGGCGAACCCTGCCGCGTTGCGCGCCCTCGGGCTCGCGCAGCAGCCGGACCGGGTCGCGGGCCTTCCGCTGCTCGACGGGCTGGCCCCGGCGGAGCGGGGCGCCATGCGGGCCATGCTCGACCGCGTGCGCGAAAGCGGCAAGGCGGTGGGGGTGATCGTCCATCTCGGCGCCGACCGCAAGGCGTGGACCGTCCGCGCCTCGCTGATGCGCCACGAGCCCGAAGCGGTCTTCCTGCTGCAATTCGTCCAGACCGGGGACAGCCAAGCCGCAGCGGAGCTGACCCAGGGGCTGCAGATCCACGATCTTATCGACCGGCTGCCGGATGCCTTCGTCGTGATCGACCGCGGCGGCCGCATCCGCCGGGCCAACCGGGCCTTCCTGTCGCTCTCTCAGATGGGGGCCGAAGGCGCCGTGCTCGGCCAGCCGCTCGCCCGGTGGCTGTCCCGTCCGGGCGCCGATATGGCCGTCCTGATGAGCAACCTGATGCGCAACCAAGCGGTCCGCTTGTTCACGACCACGCTGCGGGGCGAACTCGGCGGCGAGACCGAGATCGAGATTTCCGCCGTTGGCGACACCGACGAGGACCCCTCGGCCATCGGGCTGCTGATGCGCGACGTGGGCCGCCGCCTTCCGGTCCGCGCCGAGCCGGGCGGGCTGCGCGCGGCGCTCGCCAATATCGACGAACAGGTGGGCAAGGTGTCGCTCAAGCGCCTCGTCCAGGAAACTGTCGGCGTGGTCGAACGCCATTACGTGGATGCCGCGCTCGAACTGGCTGACGGAAATCGGACGATGGCGGCGGAGCTGCTCGGCCTGAGCCGGCAGAGCCTCTACGCGAAGCTCGCGCGCTACGGGATCGACGGAGGAGACTCGGGCGGCTCCGACGGCTAACCTGCGGCACAAGGGAAGCGTAGGGGGGGCTCCCGTGGCCGCGGACCATCAACCGTCGCCGGCCTTTGGCGAGGCTGATCTATCCAACTGCGAGCGCGAGCAGATCCATCTCGCCGCGTGCATCCAGCCGCACGGCGCGCTTCTCCTGGTCCGCGAGCCCGAGCTTTCCATCGTGCAAAGCTCGGCCAACGCCGGCGCCTTCCTCAACCTGACGGGCGATCTGGCCGGCCTGCCACTGTCGGCCATCCCCGGCACGCTCGCCGATCGCGTCGCCGGCGTGCTCGCCGATCCGCTCGATACCATCCCCCGGGCGGTCCGCTGTGCCATCGCTGGGGTGGAGCACGACGCGTTACTGCACCGCCCCGCCGGCGGCGGCCTCGTGATCGAGCTGGAGCGCGCGGGCCCGGCCATCGACCTGTCGGGCGAGCTGGAAAACGCCCTGCAGGCGATCCTATCGGCCTCCAGCCTCGGGCCGCTCTGCGACGAGGCCGCGCGGATCTTCAAGGCGCTCGTCGGCTACGACCGGGTGATGATCTACCGCTTCGACGAGGACGGGCATGGCGAGGTGTTCGCCGAGCAATGCGAGCCGCGCCTCGAATCCTACCTGGGCAACCACTACCCGGCCACCGACATCCCCCACATCGCCCGCCGCCTCTACGAGCGCAACCGCGTGCGGGTCCTCGTGGATGTCGAGGCGGCGCCGTCGCCCCTGGTGCCGCGGCTATGCCCGCTCACCGGCGCGGACACCGACATGTCGCTGTGTTTCCTGCGCAGCATGTCGCCGATCCACGTCCAGTACCTCCGCAACATGGGCGTCCGCGCGACGCTGGTGACCTCGCTGATGGTCGGCGGCCGGCTCTGGGGTCTGGTCGCGTGTCACCACTACGTCCCGCGCTTCGCGCATTTCGAGACGCGCGCCGCCTGCGAACTGCTCGCCGAGGCGCTGGCGACCCGGATCGCCGCCCTCGACAGCTTCGTCCAGGCGCAGGCCGAACTGTCCGTCCGCCGTCTGGAACAGCGCATGATCGAGGCCATCGCCCGCGACGGCGATTGGCGAATGGCGCTGTTCGACACGACCCACGCGCTGCTGGAACCGGTCGGCGCGACCGGCGCGGCCCTGCTCTGCGACGGCCAGGTTCTGACCACCGGCGAGGTGCCCGGAACCGCCGCGCTGCGCGGCATCGGCGCCTGGCTCGACGAGCGGCCGCGCGCGCCGGTGATCGCCACGGCGTCGCTGCCCGCCGACGCGCCGGACTTCGCCGGGCTGAAATCGATCGCCAGCGGCGTCATGGCCGCCCCGATCTCGACCACGCCGGGCGAGTATCTGGTCTGGTTCCGCCCCGAACGCATCCGGCGCGTGGTCTGGGGCGGCGATCCCTCCAAGCCGATGATCGCCGGCGATGATCCGGCGGCGCTCTCGCCGCGCCGGTCCTTCGCGCAATGGCATCAGGTCGTGGAGGGAACGTCCGACGCCTGGACCCCCGCCGACCTCGCGGCGGCGCGCCTGATCGGGGCGACGCTGACGGACGTGGTGCTGCAGTTCCGCTCGGTGCGGATGCTGATCGCGCAGGATCAACTCGCGCAGGTGCGCGCGCAGGTCGAACGTGCCCCCAATCCCGTCCTGATCGCGGATGCGCAGGGCCGCCTGCTGATGCTGAACGACGCGCTGCACGCGCTACTCGGCACGGAAGCGACGGCCGCGGTGCGGTCCATCGACGATCTCGCGCCGCTCTTCGCGGACACGGCCGCGTTCCGCCGGCGAATGAAGGAACTGCGGGCGAGCCGCGCCCCATGGCGGGGCGAGGCGCGGCTCGCGCTTGCCTCCGGCGGAACCGTCCCGTTGCTGGTGCGGGCCGATCCGGTGCTGTCGGCGCCGGGACGCGCGCTCGGCTACGTGCTGCTGTTCACCGACATCACCGCCGAGCAGGCAGCGGAGGAAGCGCGCCGACGCTTCCGCGAAGGGATCGTCGAACAGCACCGCCCGCGTGCCCGACGCCTCGACTGGCGCGCCCACCTCATCTACCGGAAGCTGCTCGGAATCGTCGTCGAGAACGCCCAGCTCGCGGCGCTCGAAATCACCGACGGGATCGACATGGCGCGGATTTCCGGAATGCTCGACAGCGTCCGCTCCTCCGTCCGCCGCGCGAACGATGTGCTGGAGCATCTCATCTGGCACGCCAGTGCCGACGCCAAGCCGGGCGAGGCCAGGCCGGGGGAGCCCAGGCCGGGCAAGTGACGGCGGCTCAGGCCGCCGCCTGCACCGCCTCCGATACGGTTATCGTCATGCGGAACGCCGCTTCCGCCTCCAGCAGCACCGGGGCCGGATCCGTCACGAACGCCCCCGCCATGTCGATCGCCTGGCGATACGCCGATGCGGACTGCCGGCCGCGGTCGCGCGGCACTGCCGCCAGCGACATCGCGCCGTGCCGCTTTTCCAGCAGCCGCCGCAGGATCGCATCGCCGTTCAGGTCGCCGAGATAGCGCGTATAGGCATGGGCGAGCAGGGGCCCCCACGACGCCGCCGAACACGAGACGATCCGGTCGGCATACGCCTCCGCCGCCGGCACCAGGGGCAGCGCGCGTTCCCATCCGGCTCCGGCCAGCGCCGCGATGTCGCGGCGCAGGCGCGCGGCCTGGCCGTTCGGCCCCTCGGCGATCAGCTGGACGGCGGGTTCGGCGCCGTACGCCTTAAGGCGCGCAGCGAGCGCGCGATAGGCGGGCAGCAGATTGCGCAGATACAGGGCGTAGGCGGCGGGGCCCGCATGGCCGCGCACCAGGGCGTGCAGCACGCCGCTCCGCTCCGCCGCCGCATGCAGCGTCTTGGTCCTGTCTCGCAGCGCATCGGCAAGGCTCGGAATCGGCGGCGGGCATGGCGGCATTCGCATCCTCCACCCCATAAAAGCGTGCGCCGCCCCTGACCAGGGCGGCGCACTTCAGCCAGGAGATCCGGAGCGATCAGGGCTTCGGCGTCAGCTCCGGGAAGTTCTTCGCCATCGCCGCCCCGAACAGCGGCTTGTAGACGCCCTGGTGGCAGGTCTGGCAGTTGACCTTCGCCACGTCGCCGAGCGGCCCGAGCCGTTGATGCGGGAAGACGTCCTTCAGCGAACCGAGATAAGTGTTGTTCAGGTCGCGCACCATCCGGATGCCGTACCACGCCGTCACGCGCTGCGGGGTGCTCTGGTCCCAGGAGGTGAACGAGCGGGAGTTGTGGCAGTAGGTGCAGTTCACGCCGAGCGACTGCGAGAAGTGCATCATCAGTGCATAGGTCCAATCGGTCTGCTTGATCGTCGACTGGTCGTTGGTCGGCAGCGCGGTCTGCGAGGCGATGCGGATGTTGTTGTCGTGCTCAAGGAACGGGGTGAACGGATCGTAGGGCAGGGACGTCAGGCCCGCGGCCGTGGAAACCACGTTCTTGCCAATCCCCGTCTCCGCGAAGCCGCCCGCCTGCGGCGGTCCCGGGTTGTTGAACCAGATATAGGCCGGCACCGGCTGGCCGCGATGGCAGGTGTAGCAGGTGACACCAGTGGCCGCGACGTGCTGGGTCCACCCTGAATTCACCCGCTGCACCATCTGGATCATCCGCCGCGCGACGCGCTTGGTATACAGATCGTCGGCGGCGAGATTGCCGGCCACATGGCAGTAGTTGCAGCCCTGCGTCGGCGCGACCCAGGTGGTGATCGAGGCCATCAGCCG
>JAFEFJ010000056.1 GCA_018240635.1 Pseudomonadota bacterium
CGTTCCCAGCTTTGAATCAGATCAGCACCGCGTCGGGGAATCCCTTGTTGAGTCACCTTCAATAAGACTGGGTATTAAGCGGGGCGAACAATGGTCATCCTGGCGGCGGCCACACACGCGAGGGAAGAATTGAAATCGATTTCACTCGTTGTAATCCTGTCATCGTCTTCCGGCCTTCATAAGAATCAAAGATGACGAGCTGGACGGTGTTCAGGCCATGCCGGACCAGTTTCTTGAGGATGCCGGGGCCAGAAGGTCTCCGGCTCGAAGGCACTGTGCCCGGCTGCGTTACTCGCTCGACTTGAACCAGATCACACCTGGGGGTGCATCTCGCACCGTGTCGAGTTCGAATTTTAACGCCGGATGGAGCAGTACCGACGCACCGCTACCGGCTTCGTCCACCCCAAGCGAAAGCGGTCGTCCTTGCCAAGCCCAATGAAGTTGGGGCGTGCATATCTCCAGCGTGTCCGTTATGACACTGCGTCGATACAGAGCACTAGGCGGGATTGGCGGAAGAAGGTGCCCGAGCTGAGAGGTGGTGAACGGTGCAAAACGCGCGGTCCTGCGCCCGGAAAAGCCGTTCCCTTGAAAAGGGCGACTGCCATCGTCGTCAAGCGACGGATCGTGCCGTCGGAGTCAATCCACTCAGTACCTGGTCCGGCACAAGTGCAGAGCAAACGTATCCCGACCGCTTCCTTGTGGAATTTGCGACACGCATCATCGATGATAAGTTCCAGCCGCATCCGTACGACAGACGACGCCGTAAGTGCCGAGAACCGTCGGGCGAGCCGTCGAAAGTCGCCATAAAGAGCCCAATGAAACAGCGTCAGGTCCCGGCATAGACGGCGCGCTGCCAGAACCGGCGTATCTGTGACGGTCCGCGTGAACGGCTGCCCCAACAGGACCGTGCTGGCCGACACCGAGAGATTCAATCGGGTGAAGCGCCGCCAGATGACGAGGCCGATATCAGAGCAATCGATCCGCTCCATTACGGACGGCAGGAATCCGCTGACAATCGCTGATGAGGTTTTCGTCCGCCGACCCAACAGCAATCGCGCGGAATCGACTGTCACAGCGCACCTATTGCCATGACCGGCGCCAGGACCCTTCAGCCTGCGCCCAGGCCCGTCCCGCTCCATAAGCGAAGGCGCTCAGGCAGCCTACGAAGAACCCGATGGGCCAGTCCGAAACGAAGGAAAGGGCGATAGCAGCCCAGACAGTCAGGACGGAGATGGCTGCCGAGAGCAGCATCGCACTCAGCGGATGGTTGGTCAGAGCGCGCGCAGCGGAAGCGGGCCCCACCATCAGGCTGAACACGAGGAGTGCCCCGACGACCGGCAGCGCCATCGAGGTGGCGATCGCCACCACGCCGAGAAACAGAACGTCCATCAGACTGGCTGACACGCCTCTGGCCTTACCCAGTTCGGGTGAAACGGAACTGAGTAGCAATGGGCGGAACAGGATCGCCACCAGAGCGACCGAGACAGCGCCCAGCGCAACCACTGGCGCAAGGTCCTCGTTACTCACGCCGAGCACTTCGCCGAACAGAAGCGCATAGACCGCCTGGAAATACGCGGTGGTTCGGCTCAGGAACAGCGCTCCGAGGCCGAGCAGCATGACCAGCGACAGCGCCGTCGCCAGGTCGCGCCGGCCGCTACGCGCGAGCTGGCTGATACCGGTCACCCCAAGCCCGGAGAACACGAGCAGCCCAATGAGAGGGTTAACGCCGATCAGATTCGCCGCCGCTGCGCCGGGGAAGGCGCTGAGAGGTAGCGCGTGCGCCGCGAAGGACGCGCCCCGGATTACCACGAAGAACCCAACAATCCCTGCGACGACCGCAACCAGAGTGGCCGCGATCCAGGTGTTGACCATGAAGTCATCGAACATAGCCGCGCCTCAGCCAGCGCTCGCAACACCGGTCCTCGCGGTACCGAGCACCGGGCGAACCCGAGTAGGCCGGGCCTGGGCGATGACGACATACGCCACGAAGATGAGAGCCACGATGCAGAAGCTCACCGGCCAGCCGTGCCCACCGGTCCATTCGTAGCTGTCATAGGCAATCAGGATCCCGCCCCAGGTCGCGGCAACGCCAATTGCGGCGGCCGTCAGGACAGCCAATCCCGGTCGCCTGGCGAGATGCAGCGCAATCGCCGCGGGACCAATGAGTAGCCCCGTTGATAGCACGGCGCCGACCGTAATGGCCGCGAGAGCGACAGCGAGAGCCACCACGATCAGGTGCAGCAATCCTATCAGCCGCACCGGCACGCCTTGCACGGCGGCGAGGTCCGGATCGAGCGAGCAAAGAAGCAACGGCCGGTACAGCATGCCGACAGCAGCCAGCGCACCGATCCCCACAATTAGGGCAAGCGGAACAATGGACGCCGGGATCGCGAACATCGACCCGAACATCACGGTCACCGTAGCGCCCGTGGTGCTGCTGGTCGTCACGTCCAGATAAAACAGCAGCGCCGCAAGGCCGAGCCCGGCGCCGGTCACGATGCCCGTCACCAGGTCGCGCTCGCTCGCGCGATCGACGCGGACAAGTTCCATGCTCGTCGCGGCGAGCACGCTCATGCCGAGGAACCCCAGCAGCGGGTTGATCCCCAGCAGGAACGCCGCCGCGCCGCCGGCGCTGCTGACATCGGCCAGGGAATGGCCGGCGAAGGATTGCCCCCGGATGACGGTAAACACGCCGACCACGCCGGAGACGATGGCGGCTGCGGCGCCGATCACCGCCGCGGTACGCACCGGCTCGCTGGTGAAGAATCCAGGTGCGAACACGATTGAAAGCAGCTCCGTCATGCCGATCACGGAATCTGAGCCACGTGGACCGGGTCGCGCTCGATCGCGGCTAGGGCATCACCCTCTGCTTCCGCGGCGACAACCAGGACACGGCCATGCACGCGGACGACATCGATGTGGTAGCCATAGAGCTGGCTCAGCACATCGGTACGGACGACCGCGTCGGTTGTGCCACTCGCCGCCCTGCCATGCGCGAGATAGACGACACGATCCATCACCGACAGCAAGGGGTTCATATCGTGTGCGGAGAGCAGTACTGTGATCTGAAACTCCCGTGATAGGCGGCGCAGCAGGGCCACGATCCCCGCGACGCTGCGCATGTCCAGATTGGCGAGAGGTTCGTCCAGCAATAACAGGCGCGGACGCCGGACCAGGGCATGCGCGATCAGCACCCGCTGCTGCTGCCCACCGGACAGGCTGCCGATCCGCTGATCGGCGAACGGCGTCGCCTCCACCGCCTCGAGCATCTCGTCGACCTTCTGCCAACGCCCCCGCGAGGGCAGCGGCAGGCCAAGCCGATTGCCATCAAGGCCGAGCGCCACGAGGTCGCGCGCGCGAATAGGCATGTAGGGGTCGAGCGAGAACTTCTGCGGCACGTAACCAACCGAGGCTGACTTGCTGCCGCCATCGAAGGAGACGCTGCCGCTGCTGGGCGCGACGAAGCCGAGAATGGTGCGCAGGAGCGTCGTCTTGCCTGACCCATTCGAGCCGATTAGACCGCAGAACTCACCCATCTCCAGCGCGAAGTCGATATCCTTCAGAATGCTGCGGCCAGAGAGCGAGACGCTCGCTTGGCGGACCGCGAGAATCTCGCCCCTGGCCAACACGGTCTCAGTGCCCCTTCTGCAGCGTCTCGGTGGAGACTTTTTCAGTGACCGCTTTGTCGAGAGCGGCGACCTCCGCCAGCATCCACGACTGATAAGTGTAGCCGGGCGTGGGCATCGTCTCGTAGACGCCAACAACCGGAATGCCGTTTTTCTTTGCTAGATCAAGGAAGGACTTGGTCAAGGCACTCGTAACCTGCTGGTTGTAGGCGAAAGCTTTCACTTTGCCACCGGTGAACAAGTTGTTCTGCGTGGTGACATCCTGCGGCGCCGGGTCGTTGCCATCCATGATCGCCTTCTGCAAGCTGAATGGTGTCAGAATATCGAACCCCATCGCTTCCAACAGATAGTTGGCGACCGGTTCGGTGGCGGCGATTGGGGTCTTATTGTGCTTTGCCTTGAAGGCCGCTATCGCCGCGTTCCAGGGTTCGAGCGAGGCGATGAACTTGTCCGCATTGGCGTGGAAGTCCGCGGCATGGGCCGGGTCCACCTCGGCGAGCGCGTCCCCGACGGCCTTCGCGACCGCTGGCATAGTCTTCGGATCGTACCACAAATGCGGGTTCGGCGTGCTGTCCGGCAAGCCCAGCAATTGCTGCACGTCGATCACCTTGCGTTTCGGCCTCGCTGCGGCGGCGATGATCTTGTCCGCCCACTCATCGTAGCCGACACCGTTCTTGACGATCAGGTCAGCGGCGGCAAATTGCTTGGCGATCTTCGGGCTGGCCTCGAAGCTGTGGGGGTCCGTATTCGGATCGGATACAATCGCCTCAACTTTCACGAACTTGCCGCCGATTTGCGAGATGACGTCGGCGTACTCGTTTTCCACGCCGATTGCCTTGACTGGCCCCGCGGCCTCGGCAGCGACGATTCCCAAGGGGCCCGCGGCAAATAGGATCATCAGCGCGGTAATGACGGGGAGCTGTTTCATCAGGTTTTTCCGTGTGTAGGTCGTGAACAAACTTAGTCGCCGGTTACGGCCATTCAGCACGCTGTTGCCACATGCGCAGGCCTGGCTGCCTGCTCGAAAGCCTTCGCACCCTGCTCGATAACGGAACGGTCAAGATCGCGCGTGATGAACACCAGACGCGATCGGCGATCGTCTCCCTCCGGCCATTCGCGCAGCAGCGTCGGCTCGTGGAAGACGTGCTGGACGCCGTGGATAACCACGGGGCGATCCTGCCCGCTAAGGTTCAGCAGCCCCTTGATGCGCAGCAGGCTGTCGCCGCGGGTCGCAATCAGCATCTGCAGGAATGTGCCAATACCGCCCCATTGTAGTGGGTGGTCGAAGATCAGGCAGAAGGCCTGGATGCGCGCGTCATGTCGGTTCTGGTCGTGGTGTGCGTGCCGGTCATGCTTGTGATGGTCAAGCTCGTGATGGTCACGACCCTCATGACGATGACTGTGATCGTGGGCATAGGCCTCCTCGTTCGGCCAGCCGAGCACTGCTCCGATCTTGGCGTCTGGGCTGAATGGGCCGAGGTCGAGCAGCAGCTTTGGGTCGATGACGCCATCCCTCGCCGGGATGATCAGCGCACCTGGGTTGAGGCCGCGCAGCCGCTCCCAAAGCGCAGCGAGTCGCTGCGGTGATGCTAAATCCGACTTGGTAAGCACGATCCGGTCGGCGACTGCGGCCTGTTTTACGGCCTCTGATTGGGCATCCAACGTCGCTTCGCCGTTGGCGGCATCCACCAGTGTCACAACGCCGTCGAGTCGATACCGCGCGCCAATCAGCGGATCTGACATCAGTGTATGCAGGATTGGCGCCGGATCCGCCAAACCGGTTGTCTCGATGATCACGCGTTCAAATGTTGGGATCTCAGCGCGAACCCGCCGGAGGAACAAGCCTCGCAAGGCTTTCACCAGATCGCCCCGAACGGTGCAGCATAGGCACCCGGCGTTCAGCAGCACGACATCGTCCTTCAACACTTCAACGAGCAGATGATCCAGCCCGACTTCACCGAACTCGTTGATCAGCACAGCCGTGTTGGCAAATTCCGGCTGCTTCAGAAGGCAGTTGAGCATTGTCGTTTTGCCGGCACCGAGGAAGCCGGTCAGCACCGTGATCGGGAGGAGATCGTCCATAGGCGTGCTCATTGCTGCCTGAACGTGGCGAATGCACAGGTGGCATTTGCGTCGTGTCCAATTGGGCCAACAGGGTGGGTGGGCTCGGTCATTGGCGTCCCGGCAATCTCTGCGAAGAGAGCAGCATGATATGATATAAAGTATCAAGTCCTCTTTCGCACGCGCCCACACTTGACCGGTGCCCTCCCTGATATATATGAACACGTGTTCATGCGAGTGGCCGATGCTCAACGCCGACCAGACCACGGAACTTGCCGAACTGTTCCGCCTCCTTGGCGAACCCAACCGCCTCGGGATCGTGACGAGTTGCCTCGACGAACCACTCAGTGTCGGCGAGATCACTTCACGTCTGTCGCTCAGCCAGTCGCTGGTATCGCACCACCTGCGCCTGTTGCGCGCAGCCCGGCTGCTGAAAGCAGGAAGAAGGGGCAAGCAGATTTTCTACAGCATTCCCGACTGCCACGTCAGGGAGATGCTGACCAACATGATCGAGCATCTGATCGAGCCGCATGAACAGGATGACGACATCAACGCCTAGATAGGAGTGACACCATGAGCGTGACCATCGACCAAGTTAAGTGCGCGTGCAGCGACTGCGTTTGCATCGTGAGCGTGGATAAGGGCGTAAAGCGAGAGGGGCGCATCTACTGCGGCGAGGCGTGCGCGGATCATCACAAGACCGGTGCCGGCTGCGAACATGCCGGCTGCACCTGCCACGGCTGACGTTCTCCGGTGACCGGGCGGCCCGGTCAGGAGCGGGATACCGCGCCCGCTCCTGCCGCGCTCTCATCGGCCGCCCGGCACGCACCGCATACCCCATTTAACTCGACGCCGCGGTGCGCGAGCGTAAAACCGTGGCACTCGCCGAGATCCTCGGCCGCCCGGGTGATCGGCTTGTCTTCCGCCTCGAACTCTACCTCGATGGTGGGTGGAACCTGAACGCGCGGCTAGGCAAGCGACACGGCCTCGCTCCGTCAGGCGACGCAGGCAGCGAAACCTACCCCAAGTTCGTCCGCATCGGGGGCCTGGCCAACGAGGGCAGGCTTCGAATCCTGGACCTCGCTGCGGCCCCACGGCTTGCCATCACCGCCTTCCATCAACATGTGGACACCTTGGAAGATGAAGCGGTTGGGGGCTGCTCTTCAGTTAGATATTGCGCTTTCAGCGCAGGATCGGCAGGCCCTTTCCAGCAACGAGGCACCAATCCACTGGTCGAAAATAGCCGGTCAGCACGGTCACGGGGATTGGGGGGCGGGTAGCCGGAGCCTGAACCGTCCCGGAAATGGCATTCTCCAGGGGCACGGTGCAGGCCACCTGGATGGCACCCATACTCGCGGGAGTCACATATCAAACAATTCCTTGCCCCTGATCGCCGCCCTCGCCTCAGACGGATCTCTGCACTTCCACCGTGAGATGCGACAGTGATCGAAAGCGGGAGAGACGAGCCCGATAAAACTCCGGCCCGCGCGGCCTCGTTGTCGTCACCGCGACTATGGCGCCAAGATGCCCGGGACCAAGTCGCCACAGATGCAGGTCCGACAAACAATCCCCATCCGCCTCGATCGTCTGCCGCACTGTCGCCGCCATGCTGAGGTCGGGGTTCATGTCCAGCAGGATGGCTCCGGTATCGCGCACGAGGTTGTAAGCCCAGGTGGCGATAACCAAGGCGCCGACGATTCCGGCAACCGGGTCCATCCACAGCCAGCCGAACGCCCGAGCCAGCAACAACCCGACGATCGTCAAAATCGAGACTGTCGCATCCGCAGTGACGTGGATGATCGCGGCGCGCAGATTATTGTCGCGGCTCGCCTTGTCGGCAGCGTGCGCGTGCTCCTCGAACGTGATGGCATGTGCCTCACCGCCAGCGAGCAGGAGATGGGCCGCGAAGGCATGCGGTTCGGGGACTTCGTCGGCCGATTCGAGGTAACCGTCCCGCGCAGACATGTCGAAGACCTGGCGTGTGCCATCGGCCCGAACGGTCTCGATCGTTGCCACCTTCGGCAGGTAACCCTGGGTCGCCCGGAGTCGAAAGCGTGGCGGCGCGCCGTGCTCGAAAATTGACAGCATCAATCGACCGGTGCTCGTCTCGACCCGATGCTCGGCCTCATCGTCGCGATGGGCGTGATCATGATCATGATGATGGTGCTGTCCGCCGCTCAGCAGCCACACGGATCCGATGTTTACCAGCAACCCTAGAACGGCAATCGGAATGGCCTCGTTGAAGTGGATTGGGATGGGAGCAAACAGGCGAGAGGTGGCCTCGTAGCCGATCAGCAAGGCAATCATCGCCAGCGCAATAGCGCTGGTGAATCCCGCCAGATCGCCCAGCTTTCCGGTACCGAATGTGAAGCGCGGATCATGTGCATGCTTGCGGGCGTAGCTGTAGGCGAGCGCTGCCAACAGCAGGGCACTCGCGTGGGTGGACATGTGAAGGCCGTCCGCCACGAGGGCGATCGAGCCGAACATGAGGCCACCGGCAATCTCCAATATCATCATCGCGCCGCAGAGCCAGATGACCGCCCAACTACGCCGTTCGGCGCGTTCGTGGCCTTCGCCCAGATACACGTGACTATGACCTGACGGAGGCGTGAACACCTCGGCTTCACTCACCGCGGCCTCCTATTTCAGGTAAGTTCGGATGACATCCAAAAGTTGTTCCGCCGCTTCCGCATTGAGCGCCCTCGGATGTTTCTCGGCATCGACCAGATGGTTTCGGACGTGGTCCTCGACGACTTCTGCCATGAGGCCAGCCATCGCGCCGCGCGCAGCAGCGATGAGATGCAGAACCCGCTCGCAGCCAGCCTCGTTTTCGAGGGCACGCTCAATCGCCTCGACCTGCCCCTTCATCCGGCGCGCACGGCTCAGTAGCTTCTGCTTTTCACGGATCGTATGGGCCATCAGCATTTATGATAGTATAGGGGGGATCCCTATAGCAAGCTCGCGGCCCATGCCGTAAGCGTTCCCCCCTGGATTTCACAATATTTGCGCTGCGCTTCTGGCCTGCTGAGGACATTGAGGCAAGGTTTTCCCTTGCTCGGAGGTTCCTATACAGCGCCGTGTATTCAGATCGGCTGGTCGATCAATGCCGCGATGAAGGCGCAGCGGGTTACCGATGCGCCCATGATGGCAATCTGGCGCCGTGGAAAGCAACGAGCGCTTCTGCACCGTTCAGATCGTGGCAGCCAATATACTCGCGAGCGTTTCCAGCGCCTGCTTGCCGATAACGGCGTGGGCTGTCGGCATGAGCAGCTCTGGGAATGTCTGGGACAATGCAGCGATGAAGAGCCGTCGGCCATCTAGCCTACGGAGTCCGGCTCGATTAACGCCACGACCTGAACGTCGTGTGCATCACGCCGGCGGCAGGCCAATCGACATGAACGATCAAATGACGGAGCCCCATGAACATGACGAAAACGCCAACATCGAATCAGGAGGGACCCAATGAACATGACGATTGGTCGAGTGGAATGCGTACGCAGCGACTGCACTTGCGTCGTCGAGTTCAAGGAGGGGATCAAGCGACACGGCCGTATCTACTTCTGTCACGCTTGTGCCGACGATCACGAGAGCGGGTCGGGGTGGGACCACGTTGGCTGCACCGGCCGCAACTGGCGTACGAAATGGTCGCGTCCTGCGGCCGGTTCAACTCGGCGTCGGTGTCAGGTCCTCTTTGCGACATGTGCCGCACACCCCCATCAACTCCACGGTACGGTGATCCAGCGCAAAGCCGTGTCGTTTGCCTAGGTCATCCGCCGCCTCCTCGATCCGGTGGTCCTCGGCCTCGACCACCGTCCCGCAGGCGCGACATATCAGGAACTGTACGGCATGCGGATGCTTAGGGTGCCCACAGGCCAAGAATGATCGTGTTGTCTCAAGTCGGTGCGCCAAGCCGAGCCCCACCAGGAACTCCAGGCACCGATACGTGCTCGCTGGCGTCGCTGAGCGATCCTCCTGCTTCAGCACCTCGAGAAGTTCATAGGCCGTCAGCGGTCGCGCCGCCGCCGTCAGGGCTGCCAGAACGGCCCGTCGTTGTTTGGTCAGCCGGCCACCACGTTCGCGGCAGATGGACTCAAGCTCATCCCAAGTCACCGGGCGACACGGGTCCGCCCGGGTCCTTGCTCCGCTTACAGTCTCCCCACGCCGCTTAGCGGCACGGATTTGTCGTTCCGCCATTCAAAGCCTTCCGCACGCGTCTTACGCCCATCGTAGAACAAAGGATGCGTCGGGTCAGCCCTGTCCAGGTCCGGGCCTGCAACACCGCCATACCCGCGCTCTAAGAGCCCACGCAGGCTTCGAAACCGCGCCGAAGCTGCGGACGGTTCAGATTGCGCCCGATGAACACGATCCGGCTCTGCCTTGTGTCGGAGGCCTTCCAGGGCCCAATGAAGGCGCCGTCCGCGATCATGTGCACCGCCTGAAAGGCAAACCTTTCATCCGCACCTCGGAAGTTGAGGATACCCTTCGTACGCAACAGGTCCTGGCCCCGCTCCATAAGCACGTTGCCAATCCATTCGTTGAATCGTTCCATGTTCAACGGCGCATCGGCCGTCAGGCTGATTGACGTCACGCCATCGTCATGTTCGTGATCATCGTCCCCGGTCAGGAAATCAGGCTCCATCTCCAGAATGCGGTTGAGGTCGAAAGAGCCGCGATCAAGCAGCTCCGACAAGGGCACGTTGGCCTTTTCCGCATGCAATATGCGCGCTGAGCGATTGATGCTGCGGATTCGATCCTCGACGGCCGCGAGCTCTTCCGGCGTCACCAGGTCGGTCTTGTTCAGCACGATCACATCAGCGAATGCGACCTGCTCTTCGGCCTCGTGGCTGTCTTCCAGCCGCGCGAGCAGGTGCTTGGCGTCCACCACGGTGATGATTGCATCGAGCCGGGAACGGATCTTGACCTGATCATCCACAAAGAAGGTCTGCGCGACCGGGGAGGGATCGGCGAGGCCCGTGGTCTCGATAATGATGCCGTCGAGCTGGCCCTTGCGCCTGACCAGCTGGCTGACAATTCGGATCAGGTCGCCCCGCACGGTGCAGCAGATGCAGCCGTTGTTCATCTCGAAGACTTCCTCGTCAGCATCGATAACGAGGTCGTTGTCCACACCGAGTGCACCGAATTCGTTGATCACCACGGCATATTTCTTGCCGTGCTTCTCGGAGAGGATGCGGTTGAGCAAGGTCGTCTTGCCGGCCCCAAGATAGCCGGTCAGCACCGTCACGGGAATCTGGGGGGCTTCGGGCAAACGGGTCTCGGACATGGTGGCCTCCGTGGCTATGGGCCGTGTGAGTGGCACGCACTGATACATTATATCAGATCTTGCCTGCGGTGCCGAGGCTGATGTAGGGATTGATACAATATATCGAACTGTACCCTCCAAGGCTCACCTCATGTCCGTCGCACCGGCTTCCCCGCCATTGCCGCAACTGCACGGTCTCAGTCGGCGGGGAAGGGCGACCCCTGACGGGCACCAGGCGCCTGACGGGTATATCCGGGCGGTCGTGGCGTGCCTGTCGCCCACAGCACTGCTGGCCGTGCGCGAGCCGACTGTCGGGATGGCCTTTTGGCGACGGCCGGGGCGTGCCGGGCTGCGCCCGGCTATCGAGTCAGCGCTCGCTCTGCCGCCATTCGGCGAAGTGGCAGAAGGCGTCCCGGACGAAGCAGCGCACGCATTGTTGCGCCGGATGCCCGCCATGATGCGACCGCTCCGCGCGGAGCTTGCCATGCTCGGCCGCCTATTTGCGACGCTGAGCGGCGATCCGGTGGTGCGGTTGAGGCTTGAACATGTCACCGACGATGCCTGCCGTCAGTTTCATATCGATTCCGTTGAGCTGCGCCTGCTCTGCACCTATGCGGGGGTCGGAACGGAATGGATCGCCGCCGATGGCACGTCCCGGCGTCTTTCCGTCGGCGATGTCGCCGTGCTTAAGGGGTCGAAATTCCCGGACACCGCGCCCCGCATCCTGCACCGCTCGCCTCCCGTCGAGCATCTGCCGCGCTGGCGCCGCTCCCGGCTCCTCCTGTGCATCGACCAGCCCGGCGTCTTCTGATGACTGCGACTGATCCGCGCCTAGCCATCAACAAGGTCTCGCGCCTTATTGGGACCGGAGTTGCTGCGGCTAGGAAGAAGGGATCAGAGCTTTCCGCCGCGGTGGTCGGCGGCCCGCACGGGCAGGCGATCACAGGGTGAGCCTTACGGAAACCCCCTTGCCGTCCGTGCCGCGCACCGTTGCCGGATACGACAATACCAGCCGACTGACGATCGAATCGTGGCCAGTCTCAGATCCGGCCGTGCAGTCAGAGGGTTGCATCACCGTTTCGGGAACGCATCCGGGAATTATTCTTGCGCTCGACAGAAGGGACGTGAACCTCGCGATCCTGCACCGGGATGTTCCAGACGATCTGACCGGTCCGGGCTTGGCACCATTATTGGCCGCAGGCCCATTCATCGCCACCGCAAAGGGTAAGCCAAGCTCGATCCCGATCCAATTGGCTCGGCGCTTGCCTGCGCTCGTTCCAGGCGAATTTCTCCAGGACATCGAGGACCTCGCCGGGCTGTTTTCGATGATCGACCTGTGGCGGGGCATTGTTCGTGTGCGCCTCCAGGTGTTCTCGCACACAGACGATCCCAGTTGGCGCACAGGTTCCTTCGGGTTGCGGATGTTGTGCACCTACCGCGGTCTGGGAACGGAGTGGCTGTCACTCCCGGGCGGAGCGGCAGCGGCCGAGAAACTCTCAAGCGTCAACCCGCCGGTACCGATAGGCCAAATCCCGATAGGCGCCGGGGCCGTCTTGAAGGGCGAAGGGCACCCCGACGCCAAAGGGGCTGCGTGCATCCACCGATCCCCATCGGGGTGCTCGGGCATGGGGGCCCGCTTGGTGTTGCGTATCGATCAACCTGATTGGGATTCCGACGAATGAACACTGATACGCGTCTCCCCGTCACCGTACTGTCGGGCTTTCTTGGTGCCGGCAAGACCACCTTGCTGAACCATATTTTGGCAAACCGCGAAGGGCGGCGCGTCGCCGTCATCGTCAACGACATGAGCGAGGTGAACATCGATGCCTCGCTCGTGGCGCAAGGTGCGAATCTGTCGCGCACCGATGAGCGTCTGGTCGAGATGAGCAATGGCTGCATCTGCTGCACATTGCGTGAGGATCTGATGCTGGAGGTCGGCAGGCTGGCGCGCGAAGGCCGCTTCGATGCGCTG
The DNA here is from genome assembly GCA_018240635.1 of Pseudomonadota bacterium. Lineage (GTDB taxonomy): Bacteria > Pseudomonadota > Alphaproteobacteria > Acetobacterales > Acetobacteraceae > JAFEFJ01. The sequence continues at coordinate 12,920 of JAFEFJ010000056.1, forward strand.
CTTATTGAAAGCACCGGCATCAGCGAGCCGATGCCGGTGGCCGCCACATTCGACTTCCGCGCCGAGGACGGCACCTCTCTCTCGGACGTCGCGCGGCTGGATACGATGGTCACGGTGGTGGATGCGCCCGCTTTCCTGCGGGACTACGCAAGTCAGGACAGCCTCGCCGCGCGCGGAGAGGTCGCCGGTGAGGGCGACGGCCGCATGCTGGTTGAGCTGCTGGTCGAGCAGGTTGAATTCGCGGATGTGCTGGTGCTGAACAAGGCAGATCTACTGCCGCGGACAGATCTGGATCGGCTGGCGGGCATCCTGGCCACGTTCAACCCGGGTGCCAAGATTGTGGCGGCCGCGCATGGCCGTGTGGCGTTGGATGCCGTGCTCAACACGGGGTATTTCGATTTTGCCCGCGCGCAACAGGCGGCCGGATGGGCGCAAGCGCTGGCCGGTGAACATTTGCCGGAGAGTGTCGAATTCGGGATCACCAATTTCGTCTATCGTGCGCGAAGGCCGTTCCACCCCGCTCGTTTCCACGCGTTCATCAACAGCGATCTGCCCGGCGTGATCCGTGCGAAGGGCTATTTCTGGCTCGCCACCCGTATGCCCTGGGCTGGGTCATGGCATCTCGCGGGCAGCATCGGGCGATTTGAGGCTGCCGGCTTCTGGTTTGCTGCGGTGCCCGAAGAACGCTGGCCGGCCGACCCGCAATGGCGGGAAGGAATCCGTAAGCAGTGGCAGGGCGAGTATGGCGACCGGCGCCAGGAACTCGTGTTCATCGGCATCGGCATGGACGAGACGCGTGTGCGTGCGGCGTTGGATGCCTGCCTTCTCACCGACGAAGAGTGGCGTGCCGGCGTGCGTGCCTGGGCACGACTGCCCGATCCGTTCCCGCGCTGGAGCGAGGCGGCATGAGCGTTGGTGTCTCCCTGAAGTCTGATCTCTGCACGAATGACGGGACGATCCGCGATGCCATCTGGCGTCGCTACATCGGCGATGACTGGGCTGCGTTCGATCAACTGCCGGCCGCCATTCGCCGGCGTCTCGGCGTGCATGCTTACGACACCTGGTCGGTCAACGCCCTCATCCTGTGGCGCCACTATCGTGGGCTGCACCCGACTACCGAGAAGGCTCAGCGCGCATTGTTGCGCTACCTCGACTTCTGCGAGCGCCTCGAACGGCGCGCCTTCGCCGATTGTTACGCACAACAGCACGGCGACGTGCTGCCGCATTTGGCCGCTGGCGTCACAGTGCTGCGCTACGAAGTGGCGACCTCAAGGAGGTGCGCCGCGTGACGCAGCGGCGGTGGGCCTCCAGGGAGAGGGTGGCGTAGCTCTGACGGTCCTCAGCAAATCGCGCATAATGCCAACTGTCGGTGGTTTCCTGCCTCCCACGGCCACCGGCCGTTGACCCGCAAGAACACACGTCCCCGACGGGTCCGGTGTCAGCACGTCAGCCGCCGCCGCCGGCCGCCCGATTTACGGCAAATATCGCCCTAACTCACGGCCGGCTAATCGCCGTCCGACAATTCATCGAAGCGCAGCAGCCGGCCTGAGTTCGCAATGCCGATGAGCGTGGCGAGGTTGTGCAGCAGCGCCGCAACGATCGCCCCTTGCGCCCCAAGCAGGCCAGCCGCGGCAAGGGCCACCAGGACCGCCGTCCATCCAAGGCCAATCACGACGTTGATCTGAATGGTGCTCCGACACCGCCTGCTCAGGCGGATTGCAGTGCCGATCCGGTTTAGATCGCTGGTCATCAGCACCAGATCCGCGGATGCCAGCGCGACGTCTGTTCCTTGCGCGCCCATCGCGATACCGATCGCGCCGGCCTTCAGTGCCAGCGTGTCATTGATGCCGTCGCCGACAACGAGCGGAAGATGACCGGCGGCAATCTCCTCCTGAACGCGCAGCATCTTCTGTTCGGGAAGCGCCTCGGCGCAGACATCATCGATTTTCAGCAGCGCGGCGATCCGTTTCGCAACCAATAGACGGTCGCCAGTCAGCAGAATTTGCCGGCTGAGCCCAAGCGCCCGGAGCTCCTCCAGCGCTGCCGCAGCCTCGGGGCGTGGGCTGTCGGCGAACAGCAGCCAGCCCAGGAACCTGCTCCCCATGCTGACACCGACAACCGGTCCTTCATGCACTGGAACCGGGGGCGGTTCGATGCCGAGGCGGGCAAAGAGATCAGGCCGGCCCAGCGCGACCGACTGACCGTTGCAGATGCCCGTCACCCCGAACCCACCAGCCTCTCTGGCGTTTTCGATGACCTGGCGCGCTTCCTCGGGACACGCACGAGCGGCTGCCCGGCTTACCGGGTGCGTGCTCGCGCTCCCCAAGCCGGCAGCCAGCGCCGTCAGTTCGGCCTCGCCATCCGGCTCTGCCGGCACGATGCGCGCAATCGTCAGTTCTCCCAGCGTGAGCGTGCCCGTTTTGTCGAATACCGCTGAATCCACATCGGCGAGGCTCTCCAGAAAGGCAGTTCCCTTGATCAGTATGCCGTGCCGCGCCGCGACAGCGATCGCGGCAATCGCGGCTGACGGTGCAGCGATCACCAACGCGCAAGGGCAAGACGCGACCAGTACGGCCAGCATCGTGTCAGTGCGTCCGGTGGCGAGCCAGGTACCGGCCGAGATCATCAGAACCAGGGCCAGGTACTGCGTGGCGTAGCGTTCCAGCAGCCGCGTCGGCGGAGGCTTCGCGCGCTCGGCCGATCGCACCAGCGCAATGATCTTGCCGAGCGTCGTATCCCCGCCGACGCGCGTGACAACGACATCGAGATGGCCATCGACGTCGATTGAGCCGGCGAGCACGTTATCCCCCGCTCCGACTTCCACCGGCACCGACTCGCCGGTCAGCGACGCCATATCGAGGCTGGCCGCACCACGACTCACGATGCCATCGACCGGCAGACGATCCCCGGCGCGAATTACGATCGTATCGCCGATAACGAGATCCTGCGTGCGGATCTCCGTGATGGTCCCGTCGGAATCCTTGCGGCGCGCGGATGTCTCGGCAAGCCTGGTCAGCGCGCGGATCGCCTCGCGGGAACCCAGCAGGCTGCGCTCTTCAAGCACGTGGCCGAGGATCATGACGATCGGCAGAAGTGCCGCCGTCAGCAAATCGCCACTCGCCCAAGCACCACCACCGCAACGGCGATCAGAAGGTCTGTGACGCCGTGCAGGCTCGGGTGCAGAAGGCTGTGCCAAGCCGATGCGATCACCGGGATGGCAACCAAGATCGCCGCGGCTCCGGCGACCAGTTGGGCGACAGCGGCACGCTCGGGAAACACGAATTCCCACGCCACCGCAATCACCAGCAAGCCAGCCGCCAGCATGGCCACGGTCAATTGCAGGCCCAGGATCAGACGCTCACCACGGGCCAACAACCCGGACGTTTCACCTCGCTGCACGCCTGCAGGAGCAGACCGTTCGGCGAGCGAGGCGCTCACGGCTTCGCGCCGGGCAGAATCAGGCGACCGCTATCCGCATCGACCGTGGTCACGCTGCCTGCCGCTCGAAGTATAGCGCCGATGCGCTCGCGGTAGACCTGGTCCAGCACGCTGGGACGGCTCGCAGCGTTCATCTGCTGTTCCATCGAAGCAATCGTGGCGACCTGGGCCTGTGCGCCGCGGACGCGCTCCTCCGCCGAGGCATGCGCGCCTGCAAGGATCCGGTCGGACGCCTGATCGGCTAACTGCGCGTCACGCGCTGCGTCGGTGGTGGAGGCTGCGATGGCCCGCTCGGCCGTCTGCGCGGCGTCCAGCACCGCGTCGAATGCCCGCTTGGCCGAAGGCGGCAGCAGCGCGGTGGCATCGACACGGCTGACGGTGACACCCAGACCGGCGCCCTTGGCGGTCAAGTCCTGGAGCCGCATGTTCATCGCGCGAGCCAATTCCCCGCCAACGGCCTCGCGGCGGCGTTGGGCATTGGCTTGCGCATCCACGGTCGATCCATCCGGCCGGGCCACCAGGAAGTCGTCGAGCGACCGCTCGGCGGCGAGCCTGATCGCGGCAGCACGGAACATCCGCTCCAGCGCGGGCTGAACGTGCTGCTGGGCAATGAAATAGGCCGCCGCATCGTCGATCCTGTATGTCAGCGCCGCATCGATCAGCACGACGCCGCCATCGCCGGTAAGGTACAGGCTTGCGGTGTCCGGCACGGTAATTGGTGGACCGGTCGCTTCCAGATCGAGAAGCGCGGGCTCCCACCGGGTGGCTGCGCCCGGCCTGAGAACCATTTGCCGATCCGCGCTCGGCAGCAATACGATCTGTTCGATGGGCTCCGGCAGCGCAATGACCAGCCCGGCGGGCTGCACGCGGACGATGCGGCCAAAGCGCAGCACCACCGCTTGCTGGTCGGCAGGCACCTCCCGCACTCCGGAAACCGCCCAGGCAAGCGCCAGCACCACCATGCCCACGCGCAACGCGACGAAGCCGATTCGGACCGACTGCGCCACCGGGCCATCGGCTCGGTGGACCGTGCGCGCGGCGCTGGCGCTGTTCACTTCTTCGCCTCCGAGCCCGCGGCGCCGGGTGCCGGCGGCGCGGCGGTGTCCTGCACCCGCGCGTGCACGAGCATGTCGAACGGAGCGGCATCGGTCCGTAGGACAAGGCGCGTGTTGGGCCCCACGATCTCGGTAAGCGCATCGAGCGACCGCAGCATCAGGTAAAGCTCCGGGTCACCGGCATAGGCCTTCGCATGGATCGCGGCGGACTCGCGCCGAGACGCCGCCTCGATCTCCGCGGCCTCGGTTTTTGCGCGTGCTACTGTGATCCGGCTGTCGCGCGCCGAGCCCGATCGGATTTCCGCGGCGGCCCGCAGCCCTTCCGCCGTGCGCTCCGCAGCGACGGTTTCGCGTTCGGACCGCATCCGTGCAACCGTCGCGTCGAGTGTCGTGGCCGGCAAGCTGAGCCGCTCCAAGCCAACCTGCTGCACCTCGATCCCGTAGGCATCGCGTAGCTGCCGCGCGATTTGGCTAAGCAGGCGAGCCTCGAATTCCCCTATTCTGCCGCGGCCGGCATCGGTGTTGACCAGATCGGCCAGATCGAAACTGCTTGCCGTGATCTGCAAGCCGGCGCCGACAAGACTCCGAATTTGCTGCGCGGCCTCGTCAGGATCGTTGCGGACGGCACGAACGAATTGGCGGACATGATCCGGGTCAGGCGCCACCTGCCACGCGACATAGGCCTGCACGAGAATGCGCAGCCCGTCGCGCGTGCCGACATCCTGCATGCCGGTCGATGTTGTGCGCAGCCGCAGATCGACTTGCATGGTGGTCTGAACCGGCGCGGGTGCCTTCCACGCGAGACCGGGAGCCGTGAGAACCCGGACAGGGTCGCCGAACTGGGTGACCACGACAGCCTCGCCAGTGCTCACCATGATCGCGCAGGCGGCCAGCACCGCGCCGGCCAGCACGATGCCCGCCAGGGCGAACCGCACCGCCCGGCGAACCCCGATGCCGGCGGTCGCGGAGTCGGCGTCGTGCCCGTCTTGGCCATGGTGGTGATGGCCGTCATCGTCATGATCGTGCGAATGACTGTGCAGCACTGGC
>JAFEFJ010000057.1 GCA_018240635.1 Pseudomonadota bacterium
TGACCGGATGATGAAGCCGGCGCGCGAGAAGCCGGTCAAACCAAGGGTGCGTCGGAGGGACGCCGCCCGCGTGACACGGCCGTTGCAGCCATCGAACGGAGCCCGGAACGCATGAGCCTCGGACTGCAGCTCAAGGACTACCGCCTGACCACCGCCGAAATCCTCTACCGCCTGCCCGACCATCCGGAAATCCTGCAGACCTATGTATGGCAGGACATGGACCTCGCGCCCCGCTACCCGGTGTTGCGGAAATTCCTCGATTTCTGGAACCGGGAACTGGAAGGCAAGCTGCACTCCGTCCGCGTCGGCTCGGCCAGCCTCATCGCCCCGCCCCGATACCGCGCCCCCGGCGCCTTCATGACGCTGCACTAGGCGCCGATTCCGCTGGCCGGCGCGCCCCGTCCGGCCGGTCAGCCGGGCGGCGGCGCGCACAGCCCAAGCAGCGTGCCAACCTCGCCGAGGCTGTCGAACCGCCGGACCAGCGCCGCCGCGTCGGCCGCGCGGGCCTCGCCGATCGCCGGAACGGCGAGCGCCGCGAACTTCGCCTCCAGCCGCATGCCCTGCTCGTCCAGGTCCGCCGCCGGCACGCCGGCATCGTGCGCCGCCGTCAGCACCGTCCCGTCCGTCAGGTGGAGATCGAGCGCCGCCTTCGGGTGCGGCCAGCCGGTCTGGAAGTCGATCGAAACCTTCTCCCGCAGCGCCGCCAGCACCGGATCGGCGGCCAGTTCCTCGGAATAGGACGCAAGCGCCCCGGTCTCCACGCCCGCCAGCGCCATCGCGATGGTCTGGCGCAGGCTGAACTTGCTCTCAAGCCCGGTGCGCGGCGCGGCGATGTTGCAGATGCGGTCGGCCGCGTCGTCGATCCGCAGCACGATCCGCGCGACCCGCTCGGGCGTGACGCCATGCGCCAGGCGCAGCGACCGCGCCGCCTCGATCGGCGCGTGCGTCAGATAGCAGGCGGCGTGATACTTGAAGAGGTTGGCGCGCAGGTAGCCGTCCGGGCCGGGATCGGCGAGCGCCGCCGCCGGCTTGAAGTCGGGGCCGTGGGTGCGCGCGAAGCCCTGCGCGCATTCCAGCGCATCGGTCCGGCTGGTGAAGCCCCGCGCGGCGAGCCGGGCCGCCAGCAGCCCGTGATACGATGCCTTCCCGGCATGCAGCGGCTTGCACATCGTGCCGAACATCGACTTGAGCCCCGCCGCCTGCGTCGCCGCGATGCCCAGCGCCGTCGCCGTGCGCTCGGCGTCCAGCCCCAGCAGATGCGCGCACGCCGCCGCCGCGCCGAAGCTGCCGATGGTGGCGGTCGCGTGGAACCCCAGGCCGTCGTAATGGCCCGGCGCGACCAGCCGACCGACCCGGCATTGCAGCTCGTAGCCGGCGGCGAAGGCCGCGGCGACCGCCGCGCCGCCCGCCCCCCGCGCCTCCGCCAGCGCCAGCAGCGCCGGCAGGATCGCGACCGTCGGATGGCCCGGCATCGCCATGTTCACGTCGTCGTAGTCGAGCGCGTGGGACGCCGCCCCGTTCACCAGCGCGGCCGAGGCCGCCGGCAGCCGCGCGCGATGGCCGATCACGCTCGCCTGCGCCGCCCCGCCCTGCTCCTGCATCTCGTCCAGCAGCATCAGCGCCAGCGGCTCGGACGCGCCGGCCAGGGCGCAGCCCAGGTAATCGAGCACGCAGTGGCGCACCACGGCGCGCGCGTCGGGCGTGAGCGCATCCAGCGTCGTCGCCGCCGCGCGGGCGGCGAGGTGGCGCGTCAGCCCCGCGCCGGTCTCCGCCATCCCGGCCGGCACGATTTCCGTCACCGTGTCCATCGCCCGCTCCCCCGCGTGGTTCTTGCGCGGACGCTATCAACCGGCGCGTGCCCGGTCCACGGCGGCGGCCCGCTCGCATTCCCGGCAAGTCGGACTATGCTCGCCCGCCAATCGCGGACCCAGACGCGAATCGGCCGGTTCGGGGGCATTGCGTGACCAAGCTCGGTCAGGAGGCGAAACTCGCGGCGCTGCAGGGATTCGCGCTGTTCCAGGCGCTGAAGCCCGAGGAGCTGGCCGAGGTGCTGAAGATGGCCACCGAACAGCGCTGGCCGCGCGGTGCGACGATCTTCCAGAAGGGCGACGCGGGCAGCAGCATGATGGTGGTGCTGCGCGGCCGGGTGCGCGTCAGCGCCGTCTCCGCCGACGGGCGGGAGATCACGCTCAACGAGTTCACGCCGGGCACGGTGTTCGGCGAAATCGCCTTCCTGGACGGCAAGCCCCGCTCGGCCGATGCCACGGCGGTGGAGGAGACCACGCTGCTGGTGCTGGAGCGCAAGCACTTCATGCCGTTCGTCCGGCAGAACGAGGACCTGTACTGGCGCCTTCTCGCGGTGCTGTGCGACCGGCTGCGGCGCACCAGCCTGGCGCTGGAGGGGCTCGCGCTGTTCGACCTGCCGGGCCGGCTCGCGCGGCTGTTGCTGAAACTGTCCGAGGATTACGGCCGCCCGGTGGATGGCGGCACGCGCATCGACATGAAGCTGTCGCAGCGCGACCTGAGCAACCTCGTCGCCTCCTCGCGCGAGAGCGTGAACAAGCAGCTCCGCGTCTGGCGCGACGACGGCGTGCTGGAACTGGACGAAGGCTATCTGGTGCTATGCCGGCCGGACGAGTTGCAGCGCCTGGTCGGGTGAGCCGCGCGGCGCCGCGTCGCCGGTTGCTGGCGGCGGCGCTGCTGCTCGCGCTGGCCGCGACCCCGTGGCCGGGCGCCCCGTGGTCGGGCGCGGCGTGGTCGGGCACGGCAGGGGCGGGCGCGGCGTGGGCGGCCGCGCCGGACGCGCCGGCGGCGCAGAGCCGCTACTTCGTCACCAGCGACGGGGTGCGCCTGCACTACCTGGAAGCCGGGCCGCCCACGGCGCACACGCTGATCTTCGTGCCCGGCTGGGCGATGCCCGCCTGGATCTGGGCGGCGCAGATCCAGGCCTTCGCCCACGGCTACCACGTCGTCGCCTTCGATCCGCGCGGCCAGGGCCAGTCGGACATCCCCCCCACCGGCTATGAGCCGAACCGGCGCGGCCAGGATATCGCCGAATTGATCGCCCGCGTTTCGCCCGCTCCCGCGGTCGTGGTCGGCTGGTCGCTCGGCGTGCTGGACACGCTCGCCTATGTCCATACGCATGGAGACGCACGGATCGCGGGCCTGGTGCTGGTGGACAACTCGGTGGGCGAGGAGCCCGCGCCGCCGCCCCGCAAGCCCAGCAAGCAGAAGCCGCCGCCGCATGCGGTGTTCATGGCGCGGTTCGTCCGCTCGATGTTCCACACGCCGCAGAGCCCGGATTACCTGCAGCGGCTGACCGAGGACGCGATGCGCCTGCCGCAGGCCGATGCCGCCAAGCTGCTGAACTACCCGGTGCCCCGCACCTATTGGCGCGAGGCGGTGTACGCCACCGGCAAGCCGGTGCTGTACGTCGTGCGGCCCTGGCTCAGCGGGCAGGCGGGCAACCTCGCCCGCAACCACCCGGACGCCGAGACGGCGATCTTCGCCGATGCCGGGCACGCGCTGTTCGTGGACGACGCGCAGCGTTTCGACTCGCTGCTCGACGGGTTCCTGCGCCGGCAGGTCTGGCCGGCGCGATGACACCCCACGCCCCGCCGGCGCGATGACACTCCACGCCCCGCCGGCGCGATGACCGTATCCGCACCGACCACGGGGCGGCGCCCGAGACTGGCGCCGTTCCCCATGCTGGCCCTCTTCCTGGTGTCCGCCGCCGCCGTCGGCATGGAGATCGCGCTGACCCGCTACTTCGCCGTCGCGAAGTGGTCCGAATACGGGTACTGGGTGATCTCCATCGTGATGGCGGGCTTCGCCTTGTCGGGCGTGGTGCTGGCCCTGGCCCGCGACGCCTTCGCCCGGCACGCGCGTTGGCTGATGCCGGCCCTGCCCGCGGCGATGATCGCCGCCGGCGCGCTCGGTTACTTCGCAACCATCGTCAACCCGTTCAATCCGCTGCAATTGCAGAACACCGCGACGTGGCAGCCGCAGATCGGCAACATCGCGCTGTACTACGCCGGGCTGCTGCCGTTCTTCTTCCTGGCGGGCCTGTTCATCGGCCTGAGCTTCGTGCTGCATCCCCGCCGCACCGGCCTGGTGTACGCCTTCGACCTGACCGGCGCGGGGCTCGGCGCGGGCGTGGCGCTCGCCCTGATGTTCGCGCTGCCGCCCTTCCGGCTGGTGCCCGCCCTGCTCGCCCCGCTCGCCGCCGCCGCCTTCTGCCTGCCCGGCCGCCGCGGCGCGGGCATCGCCGCCGCGCTGGCCGCGCTGCTCGCGGGCGAGGCGCTGCTGTTCCTGGGCCCGCAGGCGGAATTCAACGACTTCAAGGCAATATACGCCCCGCTTCACACGCCGAATGCGCGCATCGTGGCGGAATCCCGCTCGCCCGCCGGGGACTACATGCTGCTCGACGACTTCACCGAGCGGGTGGACACCGACGTTTCCAACGATGCCGGGATGCTCGGCCTGCCCGGCCCGCCGACCACCTTCGGCCTGTACCGCGACGGCACCCGCATCGCCGCCCTGCCGCGCCCCGGCGCCGCCTCGGGCGCGCCCGACACGCGCTACGCCCCCGCCGCGCTGGACGCCGCGCCCTATGCCCTTCTGACGCACCCGCGCGTGCTGCTCGCGGGCGTCTCCGGCGGGTTCCGCATCGGCGCGGTGCTGCGCCTCGGCGCGGCGAGCGTGGAGGCGTTGGAGCCCGAACCCACGCTGCTCGCCGCCGTCCGCAACGGCATGGGCGAGGCGCCGGCATGGAAAACCGATCCCCGCGTGCGCCTGTCGGGCGCGAGCCCCGTCGCCGCCGCCCGCGACGCCGGCGGCGCCGGCGGAAAGTTCGACCTGATCGACATCTCGGCCGACTATCTGGATGCCGCCGACGCCAATGCCGCCGGGCTGACCGCCGACGCCGTCGCGCTCTACCTCGCCGCGCTCTCGCCGCAGGGGCTGCTGTCGCTGCCGGTCTCGATCCGCGACTTCCCGGTCTATGCGCTGCGGATGCTGGCGACCGCGCGGGCCGGGATGGTTCAGGCGGGCATTTCGGACCCGACCGCGCATGTCGCCATCGTCCGCTCGGCCTGGAATGTGCGCATCCTGGTCTCCCGCGCGCCCTTCGCGCCCGACCGCATCGCCACGCTGCGCGCCTGGGCGGACGCGCGGTCCTTCGATCTGTCCTACTACCCCGGCATGGATCCCGTGGCGGCGCGGGACAAGATCTACAACGACTTGCCGGCGGTTTCTTTCGCGGAAGGCGAGGTGCAGAGCAACGGCCCCGACGATTCCATCGCCGACGAGGCGCTGGCCGTGCTGCGCGGCGAGCCCACGCCCTCGGCCGACGCCTTCCGCCTGACGCCCGCCACCTTCGACCGGCCGTTCTTCTACGCCGTGCTGCGCCTGTCGCAGCTCGGCACGCTGCTCCAGCGGCTGGAGGTGCTGCCGCAGCAGGAGATCGGCGCGCTGGTCAACCTCGCGGTGCTGGCGCAGGCGGCGGTGCTGGCGGTGCTGGTGCTCGCGGTGCCGGTCGTCGCGCCGGGGCGGCTGCGAGGCGCGGGCGGCGCCCGCGCGCCGGCAGGCACCGTGCTGCGGGCGGTGGTCTACTTCCCCGCCCTCGGCCTCGGCTTCCTGTGGCTGGAGCTGTACCTGATCGAGAAGGCCTCGTTCTACCTGGCCGACCGCACCAGCGGCTTCGCGCTGGTCATCACCGGGATGCTGGTGTTCTCGGGCCTGGGCAGCCTGCTGGCGGACCGGCTGGGCGGGCAACCGCGCCGCGCGATGGGCGTTGCGGTGGCGGTGGTGGTGGGCTGGACCGTGGCGGTGGCGGCGCTGTTGCAGCCGGCGATGCTGGGCAGCCTGGATTGGCCCTGGGCGGTGCGGGCGGCGCTCGTGCTGGTCGCGGCGGCGCCGCTGTCCTTCGCGCTCGGCCTGCCCTTCCCGCTGGGGCTCGGCGCGGTGGGCGAGCGCTCGGCCTCGATGCTGCCCTGGGCGTGGGGGCTGAACGGCGCGTTCTCGGTGCTGTCCACGCCGCTTGCGAACCTGGCGGCGCGGGAGTTCGGGTTCAGCAGGGTTCTAGTGGGCGGCGCGCTGTTGTATGTGCTCGCCGCATTGGCATTTCCGGCAACGCGAAAGAGCATGCAGTGGCAGCATCAACCGGCCGAATCACACGCCGCGGACTGATGACGGCGGCGGCAGCCGCGGCGGCGGCGCCACGCCTGCTGGCCCGCGCCGACGCGGCCCCGGCGGCGGGCGGCGCCTGGACGCGCGAGGCCTACGAGGCCGCGATGGCGCAGTCCGGCCGTCCGGTCAGCCTCACGGAAGCGCAGTTCCAGGCGATCCAGGCCCGCAAGCCCGCCGCCATGCACCGCATCGAGGCCTACCTGAAGGAACGCCTGGGCAGCGCCGACCCCGCCGTGATGGCGGCCTTCCAGGCGGTGCCGCGCGAGTATTTCCACTACATCTACTCCGAGCACCGCGCGACGCCGGGCGAGGCGTACGAGGAAACGCCGAAGCCCTGGGCGATCGGCTACGGCTCGGCCCTGTCGGACTATCTGGGCCAGGCCTACATGACCCAGATCTGCAAGCCGCAGCCGGGCGACACGACGCTGGAAATCGGCACCGGCAGCGGCTTCCAAAGCTCGCTGCTGTCACGGATCGTGAAGCAGGCCTACTCGATCGAGATCATCGAGCCGCTGGGCCATGCGGTGAGCAAGATCTTCGCCCCGCTCGGCTACGACAACGTGCACACCCGCGTGGGCGACGGCTATTACGGCTGGCCCGAGGTGGATGGCGGGTTCGACATCGTCATCGTGACCTGCGCCGCGCAGTACGCGCCGCCCGACCTTTTCAAGCAGATGAAGCCGGGCGGGCGGATGGTCATTCCCATCGGCCAGCCCTTCAAGCGCGGGCAGGTGCTGTACGTCTACACGAAGGACGCCGAGGGCAAGATCCATTCCAGGCGCGACATGGGCGTGTTCTTCATCCCGATGACCGGCCAGATGATGAAGGCGCCGCATCCCCAGGGCGGAGCGTCCCGGGTGAGCGACGCAGCGCCCGCCCCGAAGGCCGAGCCCCAGAAGACCTCTGACGAATAAGCCCCTCACCCTCCCAGGGCGATCGCCGTGGGCCCCTCCCTCTCCCGCATTGCGGGAGGGTGAGGGCCCCTACTCCGCTGCCGCGGCCAGCGACATCGCCTCGTACTCCCAGGTCTTGAGCACCGGCAGCACTTCCTTGGCGAACAGGCGCATCGACTTCTCCGCCACCGCGTAGGGAATGCCACCGAAGCGGAACGAGGTCGCCAGTTCGAACGCGCCGACCGTGCCGCGGCGGGCTTCCAGCTCGCGCAGCATCCGGTCGGGCGGCCCCCAGATCGCCGCCTTCATGAAGCCCTCGGTCATGCCCTCCACGCCCGTCTTGCGCGCGATCTCGGATTTCTGCGCATAGGCGTTGTAGCCCTTCGCGCTGGCGAAATGATCGCTCATCAGCTCGTAATGCTCGATGTTGCTGAGCACGAACGAGCCCATGTGCTTGCGCGCCAGCTGCTCGGCTTCCGCCAGATCCGGCCAGCACACCGTGAAGTCGGCGATCAGGATCGGCTTCGGCGCGACGTCGTGCTGCGTGCGCACGAGGTCGCGGTAGCGGTTGATCGCGTCCATGCGCAGATGCCACGGCCGGTCGGCGAACATCACCATCCGCGCGTTGATCTTCGCCGCCGCCGCGACGGAGTCGTCGCTGGACGCCACCGCATAGATGCGGTCCGACATGTCGTATTTCGGGCGCGGGCGCAGCTCGACGCGGGGCTGCGGATAGTATTTTCCGTCCCCTTCGATGAAGCCCGTCTTCAGCGCCGACAGGATCATCGCCGCCGCCTCGTCGAAGCGTTCGCGCGACTGGTCCATCGTCTGCCGGAAGGCCGCGAACTCGCGCCGCGCCAGCCCGCGCCCCATGCCGAAGCGCAGCCGTCCCTTGCTCAGGATATCCAGCGCGATGACCTTCTCCGCCACGCGCAGCGGGTCGTTCCACGGCAGGATGACGGCGGCGGTGCCCAGGTCGATGTTCGGGCAGGCGGCGGCGAGATAGGCCATCACCTGCAGATTGTCGGGGCAGAACGAGTAGTCGTTGAAGTGATGCTCGACGGCCCACAGCGCATCGAAGCCCAGCTCGTCCGCCAGTTTCGCGAGCCGCAGCTCCTCGTCCCACGCCTGGTCGTCCGGCATCCCGGTCCAGCCGAAGGTCGCGAAGATCATCTGAACGCCGACGTCCATCGTACCCCTCCCTAGGGATTATCCTGTTTTCCGGCTTATGCCGGGATCGTCCCATGCCCGGCCGGGAAGTCAAATCCGCGCCTCCCCGGGGCTGGACAGCGCCCGGCGGCGCCGTCCACCGTTCGGGCGGCATCCGCACCGAAAGGGTCGCAGCATGGGCGCGTTCGGCTTTCTTGCCTTTCCTGGGTTCGAGGAGCTGGACCTGATCGGCCCCTGGGAAATGGCGACCATGTGGCGGGCCTATGCGGACGGCCCCGCCTGCGCGATCGTTTCGGTAGCGGCCGGCCCCGTTCCCTGCGCGAAGGGCCTGCAGGTGATCGCCGCGCATGGCTACGCGGACTGTCCGCCGCTCGATTACCTGCTGGTGCCCGGCGGCTTCGCCGCGTTCGATGCGATGAAGGACAGCGCGACGCTCGACTTCGTCCGCACGCGTGCGGCCTCGGCCAAGGCGGTCCTGTCGGTCTGCACGGGCAGCTTCATCCTCGCCGCCGCGGGCGTCCTGAAGCCCGGTATGCGTGGCGCCACGCACTGGAAGGCGACGCGGGAGTTGCGCGCCCTCGGCGTGGACGTGGCCGAGGATCGGTGGACGCGCGACGGGCAGGTGTGGTCCAGCGCGGGCGTCTCGGCCGGGATGGACCTGCTGCTCGCCTTCATCGCCGCGGAAGCGGGGGAAGCGGCGGCCGCCGCGGTTCAGCTCAACGCCGAATACTATCCCGACGGCAGGCTCTATGGCGGCACGCCCGGCGAGCCGCGCGCCAGCGCCTATATCCGGGCGCTGACATGACCCGGCTGAGCCGCGCCGACCGGCGCGGGAAGGCGCAGACCGTGCTCGGCCTGATCGACCCGCAGGCGCTGGGGCCGACGCTGATGCACGAGCATCTGCTGTGGGACATCCGCACCCCGGCGATGCGCGCCGATCCCGATCAGGGCCCGGAGATCACGCTCTGCAACTGCTTCGCCATCAACTACGGCAGGCGCAAGGCGCCGGCCAATTACCGGCTGACCTGCGAAACGACCGCCGCCGAGGAGCTGCGCCTGGCGGCCGCGGCGGGCGGGCGCACGGTGGTGGAGCTGACCGTCGGCGGGCTCGACCCGCGGCCGAACGGGCTGGCCGCGGTCGCGCGCGACACCGGCATGAACATCGTGATGGGATCGGGCCATTACGTGGACGAGTATCAGCCCGACGCCAATCGCGGCCGGTCGGCGGATTCGTTCGCCTCCGAGATGATCGACCAGATCGAGCTCGGCGCCTGGAACACCGATGTGCGCGCCGGCATCCTTGGCGAGATCGGCTGCCAGGCGCCGTGGACCGATCTAGAGAAGACGGTGATGGCCGGCGCGCTGGAGGCGATGGCGCATACCGGGGCGGCGCTGAACGTGCATCCCGGCCGCCACCAAGACCAGCCGCAGGAAGTGGCGGACTTCGTGCGCGCCCATCCGGGCGCCGAGCCCGCGCGCGTCATCATCAGCCATATCGACCGCACGATCTTCGACCAGGACCGCCTGCTGCGGCTCGCCGACAGCGGCGTCGTGATCGAGTTCGACCTGTTCGGCCAGGAGCAGAGCTATTACGCGCTCTCCGACATCGACATGCCGAACGACGCGGTGCGCCTGCGCCTGATCCGCGCGCTGATCGGCCACGGCCACCTGGACCGCATCGTGATCAGCCACGACATCTGCTACCGCACCCGCCTGACCCGCTTCGGCGGCCACGGCTACGCGCATATCTTCGCCAACGTGGTCCCGATGATGCAGGCACGCGGCTTCAGCGCAGCCGAGATCGACGCCATCACGGTCGCGAACCCGCGGCGCCTGCTGACATTCGTCTAGACCGGCCGCCGCGCGGCTGGACAAAGCCCGGACCGCGGGCCAGTTTCCCGGCTCCGCCAGATGGGGGCCGCCATGCTGTTCGATGTCGCGACGATGAACGCGCAGGATACCTACAAGGTGCTGATCTCGACGGTGGTGCCGCGCCCCATCGCCTGGATCACCACGCAGGATGTCGACGGCACGCTGAACGCGGCCCCGTTCAGCTTTTTCAACGCGGTCTCCGGCAACCCGCCTGTCGTCGCCATCGGCATCGGCGGGCGCGGCCCGGGCGATGCGAAGGACACCGGCAACGTCATCCGCCGCACCGGCGAGTTCGTGGTGAACCTGGTCAGCAACGAACTGGCCGAGAAGATGAACGTCACCGCGATCGACTTCGGCCCCGAGGTGAACGAGCTGGCGGAAGCCGGCCTGACCACCGTGCCTTCCGTCCACGTCAAGCCGCCCCGCATCGCGGAAAGCCCCGTGTCGTTCGAGTGCAAGCGGCTGGTGACGGTCGATGTCGGCAACGACCGCTCGGTGATCCTGGGCAGCGTCGTCGCGATTCATGTGCGCGACGACTGCGTGCTCGATCCCGCGCGCCACTACATCGACACGCCGAAGCTCGACCTCATCGGCCGCATGCACGGCGGCGGCTGGTACGCCCGCACCACCGACCGCTTCGACCTGCCGCGCATCCCGGTGGACGCATGGCCGGAACGGAAGAAGGCGGCGGAGTAGATCGCTCAGCCCTTCTTCCCGCCCTTCCCCTTCTTCTTGCCCGCGCCCGGCAACTCGCCCGCCGCCGTCGGGAGATCGCGCAGGAACGCCGTGCGGGACTTGCCGCCTGCGACGATGTAGCCGTGATCGCCGCCCGCCAGCACGAAGCGCGCGCCCATGCCGATATAGCGGGCGGCGTTCTCCTCGTCGTACACGCCGCCCAGGCCCAGCACCTTGCCGTGCTTGGCGCAGGCCGCGCCCACCTTCGCATAGGCGTCGATCACCCTGGGATGGCCGTGCTGGCCGGAGATGCCCATCTCCGCCGTCAGGTCGGAGGTGCCGATCAGCAGCACATCGACGCCGTCCACCGCCGCGATCGCCTCGGCGTTCGCCACCGCCTCGGGGCTTTCGATCATCACGGAGATCAGGATCTCGGCGTTGATCGCCTTCTGCGCCTCGGCCGTCGCGGGCGGGCTGTAGCCGAACACCGCAGGCGGCCCGCCCCAGCTCCGGTGGCCGTCGGGCGGATAGAGGAACGCCTCCGTCACGCGCCTGGCCTGCTTCGCCGTATCGACATGCGGCACCACGATGCCGAGCGCGCCGTTGTCCAGCGCCCGCGTCCCCTCGTCCAGCGCGCCGGCGCAGACGCGCACGATGGGCGTGATGCCGGACGACAGCGCGGCGATGCAGAGCTGTGTCGCTTCCTGCACCGAAAACGCGCCGTGCTCGGTATCGATGAAGATCCAGTCATGGCCCGTGGCGGCGGCCAGCAGCGGCACGGCGGAGGTGCGCAGATGGTGCACGCCGAAGCCGAGGGCGACCCCTCCATCCGCCATGCGGCGCTTCGCGGTGTTCGCAACGATCGGCATCGGACCCATCCCCCCTGATTGTTGCGCGGAGGGCAGCACGCCGCCCCTCCGGGGTCAATCGGCGGGCCGGCGGCGGGCACATTCGAATTGTGCGGACGGGCGCCGGTCCCTAAGCTTCGACTTGAAGCGGTGGTGCAACAAACCGCTGTGCGTTGGGAGGAGACGGCGATGCGCTTCGGGTATTTCACCCTCAGCGACAATGCCTATCGCGAGGACCCGCGTCCAGCCAACCAGTTCGTGGCCGACATCATCGACGAGGCGCTGTATGCCGATGCGCTGGGCATGCACTCGGCCTGGATCGGGGAGCATCATTTCAGCACGCTCGGCGTGCTGTCGTGCCCCGATCTGGTGCTCGCCCATGTCGCGGCGCGCACCACGCATATCCGGCTCGCGCCGGCCGTCACGGTCCTGCCGCTGCACCACCCGATCCGCGTCGCCGAGCAATGGGCGACGCTGGACCTGCTGAGCGGCGGGCGGGTCGATTTCGCCGCCGGGCGCGGCTACGACCGGCGCGAGTACGAGCCTCTGGGCGCCGATTTCGATGGCAACCAGTCGGTGTTCGAGGAAGGCATGGAGATCGTCCGGCGGCTATGGGCGGCCGATGGCCCGATCTCGCACAGCGGCGCGCATTATCGGTTCGACGACGTCGCGATCACGCCTCATCCGGTGCAGCGCCCGCTGCCGGCCTACGTCGCATCATTCTCCCGCCCGTCGATCGAACTCGCCGCGCGGCTGGGCTGTGGACTGATCGTGGCGCCGTTCGCGGCGGCGATGAGCTTCGGCGGGCTGCAGCAGGTGGCGGAGCTGTATGCCGGAACCTGCGCGGCGCACGGCCGCGCGCCAGGCAGGCTGATGTGCAGCTACTTCATTCATTTCGCCGATGACGCGGAACAGGAAGCCGCGGCCCGCGCGCGCCAGATCAGCTACTACCGCGAATGCGTTATCCCGTCCTTCCCGGGCGATCCCGCCACGGCGCCGCCGAGCTACCGCTACTTCATCGGCATGGTGGAGCGTCTGCGCGACGTACGCCCCGAGGACCTGGGCGAGAACGCGGTGCTGATCGGCCCGCCGGCCCGCATCACCGAGGTGCTCAAGAAGGTCGAGGCCGCGGGCGTCGCGGAGGTGATCCTGTACTTCAATGTCGGCCGCAAGCCGCACGGCCAGGTAAAGGACGAGATGGCGCGATTCATGGAGGAAGTCGCGCCGGCCTTCGCGTCCGCCTAGCCGGTTCCGCTCCCGTGGCCGAACGCGGCGTCGGCCTTGTTCTCCACCAGCGCCATCACCGTCTCCAGCCGGTCGGCCTCGGCGGCGGGCTTGTCGGTGCGGATGCGGGCGATGCGGGGGAAGCGGAGCGCGACGCCGGATTTGTGCCGCGTGGACAACTGCGCCGCGTCGAACGCCACCTCCAGCACCATCGCCTTCGCCACCTCCCGCACCGGGCCGAAGCGCGCCACCGTGTTGTTGCGTATCCAACGGTCCAGGAACGCCAGCTCCTGGTCGGTGAAGCCGAAATACGCCTTGCCCACCGGCACCAGCTCATCCTCGCGCCAGACGCCGAACGTGTAGTCGGAGTAGTACGAACTCCGCTTGCCGTGGCCGCGCTGCGCGTACATCAGCACCGCGTCGATGGTCAGCGGATCGCGCTTCCACTTCCACCACAGCCCCTTCGGCCGCCCCGGCACATAGGCGCTGTCGGCGCGCTTCAGCATCAGCCCCTCGATGGAGGCGGCACGCGCGCCCTCGCGGATCGCGGTCAGGTCGGGCAGGCCCGCGAAGGGAACCAGCGGCGAGAGGTCCATGCGCGGCGGGCGTGTGCGCCCGTACCATTCCTCCAGCCGCGCGCGGCGCGCATCGAAGGCAAGCGGGCGCACGTCCTCGTGCGCGTCGAACAGCATGTCGTACAGGCGGATTCCGGCGGGCTGCTCGCGCAGCAGCTTCGCCCCCACCGTCTTGCGGTTCAGCCGCTGCTGCAGGTCGGCGAAGGGCGCCACCTGCCCGTCGCGGATCACCAGCAGCTCGCCGTCCAGCACGGCGTGGAAGTCCATCGCCTCCACGATCTCGGGAAACGCGGCCGAGATGTCCTCGGCGCCGCGCGAATAGAGCCGCCTTCCCGCGGGCGTAGACACCAACTGCACGCGGATGCCGTCCCATTTCCATTCGGCGCGGAACTGCGCGGGATCGAGTGCGGCGATGTCCGCCGCCTCCAGCGGATGCGCCAGCATCGGCGGGCGGAACACCGGCGCATCCGCCGGATCGGGGCGCGGGCCGCGTCCTTCGATCCAGGCGAACAGCGGCGCGTAGGGCGGCGCCAGCCCGTGCCAGACCTCCTCCACCTCGTCCGCCTCGATGCCTGCGATCTCCGCAAGCGCGGTCTTGGCCAGCCGGGCGGAGGCGCCGACGCGCAGGCCGCCGGTGATCAGCTTCAGGATCGCAAGCCGCACCGAGGCGTCGGACGCATCGAGCCAGCCCGCCACCAGCGCCGGAAGCTCGGCCTTCGGCGTGGTCTCCAGCGCCTCCACCACCTCCGCCAGGCCCGGCGGGGCGGCGTTGGTGGGCCTGCCCGGCCACATCAGCGCGACCGTTTCGGCGAGGTCCCCCACGTAGTCGTAGGACCATTCGAACAGCACCGGATCGGTGCGCGCGGCGGCAAGCTCGCGGATCAGGCCGGGCTTGGCGGCGGCGAAGCCAAGCTCCCCGGTCACGGCGGCCAGGCCCCAGCCGCGGTCCGGATCGGGCGCGGTCGCGAAGTAGCGCCGCAGCAGCGCAATCTTGGCGTTGCGCGAGGGCGTGAAGACGAGCCGTTCCAGCAGGTCCGCGAAGGCGATCATCGCAGGTCCAATTGACCCCGCCGCACCTGGACTGCAACCTGCCGCCCCTCAAGCCCACGCAACAAACGGAGACAGCCATGAGCGCTGCGCAGCAGATCGCGCCCGAGGCGGCGGCCGCCATCCGGCAGGGAGTCATGCTGATCGGCGGGCAATGGGTGGCCGCGGCGTCGGGCGAGACGCTGGCGGTGGAGAACCCGGCGAAGCGCCTCCCGATCGGCCATATCCCGCGCGGCGGGGCGGAGGATGTGGCGCGTGCCGTCGCCGCCGCGAAGGCCGCTTTCCCGGCCTGGAGCGCCGTCGCCCCGCGCGACCGCGGCCGCATCCTCTCCCGCATCGCGGAGGCGCTGGATGCGCGGGCCGAGGAACTCGCCCGCATCGTCGCGACCGAGACGGGCAACGCGCTCCGCACCCAGGCGCGCGGCGAGGCGAAGCTCGCGGCCGACATCTTCCGCTACTTCAGCGGGCTCGCGAGCGAGCTGAAGGGCGAGACGCTGCCGCTCGGCGAACACGTCCTCAGCTACACGCGGCGCGAGCCGCTGGGCGTGGTGGGCGCGATCGTGCCGTGGAACGCGCCGGTGCTGCTGACCTCGCTCAAGATCGCGCCCGCGCTGTGCGCCGGCAACACGATCGTGCTGAAGGCGGCCGAGGACGCGCCGTTCGGCGTGCTGCTCATCGCCGAGGTATGCAACGAATTCGCCCCGCCCGGCGTGGTGAACGTGCTCACCGGCCTCGGCCCCGAATGCGGCCAGCCGCTCGCGCAGCATCCCGACATCGCCAAGCTGTCCTTCACCGGCTCGACCGCCGTGGGCAAGCTGATCATGGGCTGGGCGGCGGAGCGGATCGTTCCGGTGTCGCTGGAGCTCGGCGGCAAGAGCCCCTGCATCGTCTATCCCGACGCCGACGCGGACTGGGTGGTGGACGGCGTGGTGTCCGCCATGCGCTTCACGCGGCAGAGCCAGTCCTGCACGGCGGGATCGCGGCTGTTCCTGCACCGCAAGATCTTCGACGGCTTCCTCGACCGGCTTTCCGCAAAGGTCTCGGCGCTGAAGATCGGCGATCCGCTGGACGAGGCGAGCGATGTCGGCACGATCATCAACAAGAAGCAGTTCGACAAGGTGTGCGGCTATATCGGCGAAGGGCTGAAGCAGCCCGGCGCGAAGCTGGTCACGGGCGGCCTGCCGCCGTCGTCCGGCCCGCTCAGCGAAGGCTACTTCACCGTTCCCACCATCTTCGCCGAAACCTCCAACGACTGGCGGCTGGCGCGCGAGGAGATCTTCGGCCCCGTGCTGGTCGCGATCCCCTGGGACGACGAGGAGGACGCGATCCGCATGGCGAACGACAGCCATTACGGCCTCGCGGGGTACGTGTTCACGCACGACATCGGCCGCGCGCTGCGTGCCGCGCACCGCATCCAGGCGGGATGGGTGCAGGTGAACCAGGGGCTCGGCCAGGTGCCCGGCCACTCCTATGGCGGCTACAAGCAGAGCGGCATCGGGCGCGAGTTCTCGCTGGAGGGGATGCTGGACAGCTTCACGCAGCGCAAGAACGTCACCGTCAACCTCAACGCGCCGCCCGCCTCGTGAGCACGCTTCCCGACAAGGCGCGGATCGTCTTCCTCGACCGCAAGACGATCCCGGACGAGATCAAGCTCAATCCGCCTTCGATCCCGCACGCGCTGACGGTGTACGACGAAACCGCGCCCGATCAGGTCGCGGAGCGCATCGCCAACGCCGACGTGGTGATCACCAACAAGGTGCCGGTGCGCGCCGCGCAGATCGCGGCGGCGCCGGGCTTGCGCATGATCGCGGTGGCCGCCACCGGCTACGACGTGGTGGACATCGCCGCCTGCGCCGCGCGCGGCATCACGGTCTCGAACATCCGCAACTACGCCATCAACACGGTGCCGGAGCACACCTTCGCGCTGATGCTGGCGCTGCGCCGCAGCCTGATCCCGTACCGCCAATCGGTGGCGGACGGGCGGTGGCAGCAGGCGGGCACGTTCTGCTACTTCGACTATCCGATCCACAATCTGTCGGGCGCGACGCTGGGCATCATCGGCGACGGCGTGCTGGGCAAGGCGGTGGCCGACATCGCCCGCGCCTTCGGCATGACGGTGCTGTTCTCCACCTACAAGGGCGTCGAGGGCATGGGTCCGCTCTACACGCCGTACGAGGAGGTGCTGAAGCGCAGCGACATCATCACGCTGCACCTGCCGCTCATGCCCTCCACCCGCAACCTGATCGCCGCCGCGGATTTCGCGCTGATGGAGCGGCGTCCGCTGCTGATCAACACCGCGCGCGGCGGTCTGGTGGACGAGGAGGCGCTGGCCGTGGCGCTGGAAAGCGGCCAGATCTCGGGCGCCGGCTTCGACGTGGTGACCAGCGAGCCGCCGCCCGCCGACCACGTGATGATGCGCCTCCTGAAGCACCCCAACTTCATCCTGACCCCGCACGTCGCGTGGGCGAGCACCGAGGCGATCCAGGGGCTCACGGACCAGTTGATGGAGAACATCGCGCTGTTCTGGAACGGCACGCCGCGCAACGTGGTGAGCGGCTAGAATAGCCCGCCGTACGCACCCCCACCCCCGCCTCCACGAGGAAGGCAGGGGCAGCAGCCCGGCACGCCGTGCGCGTCACCCGGTATCGGGCGCGGGCCACCACCCGCCGCACATCACCCTGATCGCGCCGATATCGTACGGATCGTCGGGCGGCGGCGGATCGGGGATCGCGGTGCCGTCGGGCGCGACGCCGAGCGCGTCGGCGATGCGGCGGACGAACGTCGCCATCGTGTCCGTCACCGCGCCGACCCCCAGGATCGCGCCGGCCTCGGCGATGTCCTCCATCACCTGCGCGATCACCGACATCACCGGCTGACGGTCCAGCACCGCCGCCAAGGCCCGCCGGTCCGCCGCACGCCTGCGCGCCCGCATCCGCGCCTGCGCCGCCTGCCACAGCGCCACCGGATCGTCCTGCCGCGCCGGCTCCGCGTTCGCCCCCTCCGGCCGGGGCACCGCCGCGTCGGCAGCCGCGTCGAGCCACGAGTTCAACGGCCGCGGCCGGAACGCCTTGTGCGGCGCGCGCCGCACGCCCGCCGGGGTGCAGCGGTCCAGCCTGGCCATGTAGAGCTTGCTGACGACAAAGGAACCCCAGTCGAGCGCACGGGCCAGCAGCGCGAAGGCATGCCCGATCCCGCCCGCGGAGATGGGCGGCGCGTCCGGCGGAACGTTATGCCGCGCCTCGGCCCGGCGGCGGCGAATCATCTCCCGCGCCATCCGCCCGAGCCGCTTCGCCTGCCCCAGCGCGTCCCCCACCA
>JAFEFJ010000058.1 GCA_018240635.1 Pseudomonadota bacterium
ACGCCGGTGAGCGAGCGGACGCTGCGCGGCAAGGTCGCGATCGCCGGCATCGGCGAGACGATCTACTACAAGCACGGGCTGTCGCCCGATCCCGAGTTCAAGCTGGCGCTGCAAGCGGTTCTTGCGGCATGCCGCGACGCCGGGATCGATCCGAAGGAAGTGGACGGGTTCGCTTCCTACGGCAACGACCGGTCCGAGGCGGTGCGGCTGGCGGCGGCGCTGGGCATCAAGGAACTACGCTTCTCCAACATGCATTGGGGCGGCGGCGGCGGCGGCGTGGCCGCATCCGTCGCCAACGCGGCGGCGGCGGTGCATTCGGGCATGGCGAACTGCGTGATCGCCTTCCGCTCGCTCGCGCAGGGGCAGTTCGCGCGCTACGGGCGCGGCGCCGCCGTGGCGGCGGCGGCGGGGGACGATGCGTTCCTGTTTCCCTACGGGCTGATGTCGCCCGCGCAGCGCTTCGCGATGAAGATCACGCGCTTCATGACCGAGCACGGCATACGGCACGAGGCGCTGCGCAGCATCGCGATGGCGTCCTACCACCACGCGCAGAGCAATCCGCGCGCGGTGATGTACGGCCGCCCGCTGAGCGAGGAGAAATACGACGCCTCGCGCTGGATCGTGGAGCCGTTCCACAAGCTGTTCGATTGCTGCCAGGAGAACGACGGCGCGGGCGCGGTGCTGGTGGTGCCGGCGGAGCGGGCGAAGGACCTGCCGCACAAGCCCACCTATCTGCTGGGCACGGCGCAGGGCGGGCATCACCGCAGCGCCGCCCCGGTCCACAACGCGCCCGACTACGCATCGGCGCATTTCCCGACGGTCGCGCGGAACATGTGG
This sequence comes from Pseudomonadota bacterium, assembly GCA_018240635.1. GTDB lineage: Bacteria > Pseudomonadota > Alphaproteobacteria > Acetobacterales > Acetobacteraceae > JAFEFJ01. The sequence continues at coordinate 838 of JAFEFJ010000058.1, forward strand.
GCGATGGCGAAGCTGGGCCCCGCGGACGTGGACGTGGTGCAGGCCTACGAGAACTTCACCGGCGGCGTTCTGCTTTCGCTCGTGGAGCACGGCTTCGTCGATCCGAAGACCGCGAACGAATTCCTGGTGCTGGAAAACCTGCTGGCGCCGTCGGGCAGGATGCCGATGAACACCAGCGGCGGCAATCTGGCGGAGTGCTACATGCACGGGCTGGAGATGGTGAACGAGGCGGTGCGGCAGCTGCGCGGCGACGCGGTCAACCAGGTGCCCGGCGCGGATGTGGTGGCGGTGCTCGGCGGGCCGATGGTGACGCCCGTGAGCAGCCTGGTCCTTGGCACGGAGGCGACCCTGTGAGCAACGCGCTGCCCCCCGGACTGCCCGCGCCCGCGCAGGAGCCCGTCGCCAAGCCGTATTGGGACGGCACGCGCGCGGGCAAGCTGGTGATCCAGCGCTGCACCGGTTGCGGCGGATACCAATGGGGTCCGGAGTGGATCTGCCACCGCTGCCACTCCTTCGACCTGGCGTGGGAGGAAGTGGCGCCCAAGGGGCGCATCTGGTCGTGGCAGCGGCCGCACCATCCGGTGCACGCGGCGCTGAACGGCTTCGGCCCCTACACGATCGTTCTGGTGGAGCTGCCGCATGCGGGCAATGTGCGCATGGTCGGCAACCTGCTCTGTGCGCCCGATGCGCCGGTGACGATCGGCGCGGCGGTGGAGGCGGTGTTCGAGCCGCACGACGAGGCCGATCCGCCATACACGCTGGTGCAGTGGCGCGTGACGGGCTGATCGTCTCCCCCTAGCCGGCGCGCTTGCCTTTCGACAGCACTCGGCGCAGGCGGGTGCCGGCGGCATCCAGATGGGCGCGCATCGCGTCCGCCGCTGCATCCGGATCGCCCGCGGCGATAGCGTCGGCGATGGCGCGATGCTCGGCGAGCGTGCGGCTTTTCGTCTCCGGAATGAAATAGGTCTTCGGATACCAGATCCGCACGATGGACTGGATCGTGAAGCCGATCGTCTCGAAGATCGGGTTACGGGCGGCGGTGGCGATGGCCATGTGAAAGCGCGTATCGCATTCGCGGAATGCGTCGTGATCGGTCTGCCTCGCCGCCATCTCGGCCATCGAGGCGTCGAGCTGTTCGAGCAGTTCGGGGGTGCGGCGTTCGGCGGCGCGGCGGACGCATTCGATCTCGATCAGCACACGGACATCAACGAAGTCGTCGAGGTTGCGTTCGCTGAGCAGCACGCCCCAGCGGAAAGCCCCTGACAGAAGCTCGGTGCTGGGCGCGCGGACGAACGAGCCCTCCCCCGCTCGGGCTTCGAGAACGCCCAGCACGGCGAGGCTCTTCACCGCTTCGCGGATCGTGGAGCGGCCGACCTGAAAGCGCTGCGCGAGTTCCTTCTCCGACGGGATCAGGTCGCCCGGTTTCCAGACGCCCTTCATGATGAGATCGGTCAGCGCCTTGACGATTTCCTGCGGCAGCGTGGCGCGGCTGAGCGGACGGATGAGATCGTCCGCCGCCGCATCCTCCGCCGTGGCGTCCGGGGCGCTGTCGGCGCGGGCGGCGCGTCGTGCTGCCATTCTCTCCTGCCTGCGGCGCTGCGGGCGGCTTGTGGTTGGTTTGCCCGCCGCGGCGGCTTGACAGGCCGGGCGAACGGGCGACACATAATATCAGACAATCAGAACGCCGCAACGACGATCGGCGGACAAGCCCGCGCCAGGCGGGCCCGCCGCACGGCCGGACAACACGGTTGCAGACGTTACCGAATGGGAGGAACGACGTGAAACTTGCAGATCAACTGCGCATCCGCACCCGGATGCGCCTGCGACTTCTGATCGGCGCGGCGGCGCTGATGGGCGCCATCGGCCTTGGCAGCGCGGCACGGGCGGAGACGCGGGCCGAGCCCTTCGCGGCATGGCCGGAGCCGGTGATCGAGCCGACGATGACCGTGGCGCAGGCCAAGGCCATCGTCGCCGAACGGACGAAGAAGCAGACGCAATGGAGCGGACCCACCACCGGGCCCCGCGCGCCGGCGGGCAACTACACCATCGCCTATGTCTCGCCCGACCAGGCCTATACGCCGCACGTGCTGTGGGGCAAGGGCGTGGAATCGGCGGCGCAGCTGCTGGGCTGGAAGGTGATCGTGTTCGACGGGCGCGGCACCGTGAGCGGCACCTTGCAGGCGATGCAGCAGGCGCTTGCGGCCAAGCCCGCCGCCATCGTGACGCCGGCGGATGCGAACGCGCTGCAGAAGCCGATCAAGGAAGCCGTCGCCGCGCATATCCCGGTGATCGGCATCCACGCGACCGCCTTCCCTGGCCCGAGCCCCGAACTCGGCCTGTACATGAACATCGTGTCCAATCCTGCGGAAATCGGACAGACCGAGGCCGCCTACGTGATCGCGATGTCCGAGGGCAAGGGCCAGGACATCCACATGGTGGACAACAGCTACGCCATCGCCCGCTTCAAGGCGAAGGCGGCGATCGAGCCGATCAAGAACTGCCCGGGCTGCAAGTTCCTTGAGGAAGTGAACGTGCCGCTGGGCGATGCGGGCGCGCGGATGCCGTCGGTGGTCTCCGGCCTGCTGGCGCGCTACGGCAACAGCTGGTGGATGACGACCTGCTGCGACGGCTACTACACCAACGTCGCCTCCGCGCTGCGCGCGGCGGGCGCTTCGACCGACAAGATCAAGCTGGTCGGCGCCGACGCGCCTCCGTCGGCCTACGACATGATCCGCAAGGGCGGCTTCGAGGTGGCGAGCGTGCCCGAGCCCAGCTCCCTGTTCGGCTACGAGGCGGTGGACGCGATCATACGCGCGATGGCGGGGGAGGCCCCGGCGAAGTTCCTCCAGCCGGTCTTCCTGATCGTGAAGGAGAACGTGGACACCGAGGGCGGCGCGAACAACGAGTTCGTTCCCAGCAACGGCTTCGCCTGCCACTACAAGAACATCTGGAAGGGCACGAAGGACGCCTGCTGACCGGCCGCGACGAAACCGCGCCCCGCCGCGACCGGCGGCGGGGCGCGGCGCTTACGACGACTGCCTCAGGAGATCGACAATGCCGGACCAGCCGCAGCCGGTCGTGGACATTCGCGGGCTGACCAAGCGGTTCCTGGGCACGCTCGCGCTGGACGGGGTGGACCTGGCCATCGGGGCGGGCGAGATCCACGCGCTGGTGGGCGAGAACGGCGCGGGCAAATCGACCCTGATCAAGATCCTGGCCGGCATCCATCAGGCCGATCACGGCGAGATCCGCATCGACGGGCGCATCGTGCATCCGCACAGCGAGCACGTGCCCATCGCCTTCGTGCATCAGGACCTGGGCCTGGTGGACGAGATGAGCGTGGGCGAGAACGTCGCCCTGGTGGCGGGGTTTCCGCGCCGCGCGGGCTTTATCTTCTGGCCCCGGGTGTGGGAACAAGCCGAGCGCATCTACCGCGCGATGGGCGTCGATCCGCCCGATCCGCGCACGCAGGCGGGCAGGCTCGGCGCATCCGGCAAGGCGGTGCTGGGCATCGTGCGCGCGCTGTCGCGCAATGCGCGGGTGGTGGTGCTGGACGAGCCCACCGCATCGCTGCCCGGCCCGGATGCGGCGCATCTGTTCGAGGTGCTGCACCGGCTGCGCGGCGCGGGCACCAGTATCCTGTATGTCAGCCACCGGCTGAACGAACTGTTCGGCCTGGTGGACCGCGTCACCACGCTGCGCGACGGGCGGCGCGTGCGCACCGCGCCCATCGGCGAGCTGACGCCCGACGCCATCGTGCGCGACATGCTGGGGCGCGACCTGGAGGCGCATCACGCCGCATCGGGCGCCGCGGGCGGCGGCAAACCCGTGCTGGAGATTACGGACCTGCGCGCGGGCGGCCAGGGCCCGCTGAGTTTCCGCATCGCCGCGGGCGAGGTGGTGGGGCTGGTCGGGCTGCGCGGCGCGGGGCACGAGGCGATCGGGCGGACCGTGTTCGGCGCGCATCCGCAGGACGGCGGCACGATCCGGCTGGACGGCGCGGTGCTGCCGCCGCAGGAGAGCGTGGCCGCGCGCATCCGGCAGGGCGTGGCGCTGCTGGCCGGCGACCGGCTGGCGGAGAGCGCGCTGGCCGGGATGTCGTTGCGGGAGAATCTTTTTCCCAACGTGCCGAACGTGCGCGGCGGGCTGTTCAGCCCGATCTGGACCGACCGCGAGACGGCGGCGGCGGATGCGCTGCTGGACCGCTTCGACGTGCGCCCGCGCAACCCGAACGCGCAGATCGAATGGCTGAGCGGCGGCAACCAGCAGAAGGTGTTCGTCGGCCGGTGGCTCGCCACCGATGCGCGGCTCTACATCATGGAGGAGCCGACGGCGGGCGTGGATATCGGCGCGAAGGCGCTGATCCACCGCACGCTGCGCGATCTGGTGACGAAGGGCACGGCGGTGCTGGTGGTGTCGTCGGATTTCGAGGAGATCGCCACGCTGTGCGACCGGGCGCTGGTGGTGGTGCGGGGACGCATCGCCGCCGAATTGTCCGGTGCCGCGTTGACGGTCGATGCGCTGCTGACGCGGTCTTCGCTCGGCGCCGCGCCGGGCGCCGAAGCCGCGTAACCGTGGAGAAGAGCGTGGCCCGAACGACCCAAGACACCGCCCCGACGCCGCGCACGCGCGGGCAGGCCACCGGCCGCACGCTGTCGCACCTGACGGCGACATACGGGCTTCTGGTGGTGTTCGTGCTGGTGCTGCTGGTGTTCGGCCTGCTGCGGCCGGACAGCTTCTTCAGCGCGATGAACATGAACGGCATCATGGTGAGCCAGTCGGTGACGGCGCTGCTGGCGCTGGCCGAGATGGTGCCGCTGGCAACCAAGCAGTTCGACCTGTCGGTGGGCTACCATCTGGGCGTGATGCAGGTGCTGATCATCGGATTGCAGGTGAACCAGGGCATTCCCTGGCCTGCGGCCGCGGCCCTGATCCTGGTGCTGTCGCTGGCGGTGGGCGTGGTGAACGGGCTGCTGGTGACGCGCTTCCGCATCGACTCCTTCATCGCGACGATGGGCACCGGCACCCTGCTGTACGGCTTCGCCAACTGGTACAGCAACGGCGAGCAGATCGTGGGGATGTCGCTGCCCGACAGCTTCACCAACATGACCGGCATCGTCTGGGGATTTCCGCTGCCGGCGCTCTACGTGCTGGTCGTGGCCTGCATCCTGTGGGCGGTGACCGAGCGGCTGCCGGTGGGGCGCAACCTGTACGTGATCGGCGCCAATCCGCGCGCCGCGGAACTGACCGGCATCGCGATCAACCGCCACATCCTGGGCGCCTTCGTCGTCTCCGGCTTCCTGAGCGGCGTCGCGGGCATCCTGCTGGGCAGCATCCTGCAAACGGGAACGCCGAGCGTGGGGCCGGAATACCTGCTGCCCGCCTTCGCGGCCACGCTGCTGGGCGCGACATCCATCCGCCCCGGACGGGTGAACGTGATCGGCACGCTGCTGTCGGTGCTGGTGCTGGCGTTCTCCTTCTCCGGCGTGCAGCAACTCGGGGCGCCGTTCTACGTCCAGTATTTCTTCAACGGCGGCATCCTGATCGTCGCCGTCGGGCTGTCGATCTACGCCGCGCGCAAGCGGCAGAGCCTGGCGGGCGGCGCGGACGGACGGTCCGGCTAGCCCCGCAATCCCAAACGAAACGAACAGGAGCGCCACATGGAACCGTTCGAGATCATCGACCCGCGCTTCCGCCCTTACACGATCCCCATCGTGTTCCTGGAGAAGCTGCACACCGGGATGCGCTGGGCCGAGGGGCCGGTGTATTTCGCCGACATGGGCTGCCTGATCTTCAGCGACATCCCGAACAACCGGCTGCTGCGCTGGGACGAGATGACGGGCGCCGTCAGCGTCTTCCGCAGCCCGTCCAACTTCTCCAACGGCAACACGCGCGACCGGCAGGGACGGCTGCTGACCTGCGAGCATCGCGGGCGGCGCGTGACGCGCACCGAGTTGAACGGCGAGATCACCGTGATCGCCGACAGCTACGAGGGCAAGCGGCTCAATTCGCCGAACGACGTGGTGGTGAAGTCCGACGGCACGGTGTGGTTCACCGATCCGAGCTACGGCATCAGCGCCGCCTACGAGGGCGGCAAGGCGGAAAGCGAGATCGGCAGCTGCAACGTCTATCGCTTCGATCCGCGCGACAACAGCCTGCGGATCGCGGTGGACGATTTCTCCCGCCCCAACGGGCTGGCATTCTCGCCCGACGAGAAGCGGCTCTACATCGCCGATTCCGGTTTCTGGCCGAACCCGGAGGCGCCGCACCATATCCGCTGCTTCGACGTGACGGATGACGGGCAACTGCGCAACAGCCGGGTGCTGGCCGAGATTACGCCGGGCATCCCCGACGGCTTCCGCATCGACGTGGACGAGAACATCTGGACCAGCGCCGGCGACGGCGTGCAGTGCTTCACCAAGGGCGGCGACCTGATCGGCAAGATCCCGGTGCCGGAGAAGGTCGCCAATCTCTGCTTCGGCGGCCCGGCGCGCGACAGGCTGTTCATCTGCGGGCACACCTCGCTCTATTCCATCACCGTCAACACGCGCGGCGTGCAGGTCCCATGACGCGCGTCGCGCTGGTCGGCACGGGCGTTGTCGGCGGCTCCTGGGCGCTGGTGTTCGCGCGCGCCGGGCTGGAGGTGGCGATCCACGACGCGGATGCGGCGGCGGCGGGACGGGTGATCGACTTCGCGCGCACGGCGCTGGCCGACCTGGCGGCGCAGGGCATCGCGGCGAAGGAACCGGCGGACGCGGTGCTGGCGCGGCTGTCGGTGGCGCCGAGCCTGGAGCGCGCGCTGGAGACCGCCGACCACGTGCAGGAAAGCGTACCCGAGCGCGTGGAGATCAAGCGCGCGCTGTATCGCACGCTGGATGCCGTGGCGCCCGCGGCGACGGTGCTGGCGAGTTCCACCTCCGGCCTGCCGGCCTCGGCCTTCACCGAGGGGCTGGCGGGGCGCGCGCGCTGCGTGGTGGCGCATCCGATCAATCCGCCGCACCTGGTCCCGCTGGTGGAGATCGTGCCCGCGCCCTGGACGGCGCCCGAGACGGTGGAGCGCACCACCGCGCTGATGCGCGCCATCGGGCAGTCGCCGATCCGGCTGCGCCGCGAGATCAATGGTTTCGTCGTCAACCGCCTGCAGAGCGCGCTGCTGGCCGAGGCGTTCCGGCTGGTGGAGGACGGCGTGGTGGACGCCGACGAGGTGGACCGCGCGATGACCGACGGGCTGGGTCTGCGCTGGTTCTTCCTGGGGCCGTTCCAGACCATCGACCTGAACGCGAAGGACGGCGTCGCGGAATACTGCCGCAACCTGGGGCCGATGTACTACGACCTGGCGCGCGAGCAAGCCGATGCGCGGGAATGGAACGCGGCGCTGGTGGCGCGGGTGGAGAGCGAACTGCGCAGGACCGTGCCGGCGGACGCGCTGCCCGCGCGCCGGTCCTGGCGCGACCGCGTGCTGGCGACGCTGGGCACGGTGAAGCAGCGCATCGCGCAGGAGGCGGGCGGCTGACGGCCTATTCGCTGGGCGGCACGTCGAGCCGCACGGCGATGCCCTCCAGGTCGGGGCGCGGCGCGGGGTAACGCCGCATCACCAGCGGATCGTGGCCGGGCACGATGTGCTGCGGCGACGGCGCGGCCTGCTTCAGCCGGTCATGGCTTTCCAGCATGTCGGCGACGCTGACGCAGGTGGGGAACGGCCGGTACTTCTCCATGTTCTCGTAGAAATGCGTCACGTCCGAGGCGAGCACGACAAGCCCGCGCGCGGTGTTGACGCGGACGAATTGCAGCCCCGCCGAGTGGCCCGGCGCGGGATGCAGCGTGATGCCGGGCGCGAGGTCCACCGGGCCGTTGTACAGGCGCACGCGCTCGGCGAAGTTCAGCTTCACGATGCCGACGATGTCGTCCACCTCGAAGGAATGGCGCAGCACCGGGTAGCGGATGTGCCGCCCGCAGGCGAAGTGCAGTTCGGCTTCCTGCAGATGGAACTGCGCGTTCGGGAAGCGGTGGAAGTTGCCGACGTGGTCGTAGTGCAGATGCGTCAGCACGACGTCGTGCACGTCCGCGACATCGACGCCGAGCATCGCCAGCGCGTCGATGGGATCGCGCAGGTATTCGCGCTTGCGCCGCGCCGCGACCTCGGCGGTGAAGCCGGAATCGACGACGATGGTGCGGCCGCCGCCGCGGATCAGCCAGACGAAGTAGTCCATCGGCATCGGCGCATCGTGCGGATCGCCGCCGATGAAATGATCCGAACGCATCGCGTCGCGCCGCGCATAGCGGAGCGCGAAGACTTCGTATTCGGGAACGGTCGAGGTCATCGGATCACCGTCACTTGGCAGGAAGCGCGCCTTCCTTCACCAGCACCTCGTGCGCCGCCTTGAAGGCGTCGAGGCCGGCGGGGATGCCGCAATAGGCGGTGGCGTGCAGCAGGACGGACTTGATCTCGTCCACCGTGACGCCGTTGTTGAGCGCGCCCTTGACGTGCAGCTTGATCTCGGGGGCGCGGTTGAGCGCGGTCAGCATCGCGAGGTTGACCAGGCTGCGCGTGCGCCGGTCCAGCGTCGGGTCGCCCCAGGCCCAGCCCCAGGCCCAGGAGGTGGTGGCGCGCTGGAAGGCCATCATGAAGTCGTCGGCCTTGGCCATCGAGGCATCGACGTAGTCGGCGCCCAGCACCTCGCGGCGGATCGGCATTCCCTTGTCGAACAGCTTGGCATCGTCGGACATCGCGGCGCTCCCTCGGTTTGCGGGGCGCAGGCTAGAGGCGCGGTCCGGCCGGTCAATACCGCAGCGGGAGGCTGGCTGGGGCGGGAGGATTCGAACCTCCGCATGGCGGAATCAAAATCCGCTGCCTTACCACTTGGCGACGCCCCAAGACCGTGCGCCAGGCGGGCGGTGTGTCGGGTGCCCGCCCCGTTCTGTCAAGCCAGCGCGCCGCCCCAGCACCACCAGCCGGGACGCGCCAGCGCCGAGGCGGCGCGGGAGGCGGCGGCGGCGCTTTCGTAGAGCCCGAAGCAGGTCGCGCCCGAGCCGCTCATGCGCGCGAGCAGGCAGGCGGGATCGGCGCGCAGCGCGGCAAGCGCGGCGGCGATGGGGGGATGCAGCGCGATGGCGGGGGCTTCGAGATCGTTGCGCAGCCCCGCGAGGTCGCGCGCCATCGCGGCGGCGCCGGACCAGCCCTGCGGCAGCGCGGCGGGCGCGCCGTAATCGCCCTGGCGGGCGCGGAACACGAGCGCCGTCGCGACCGCGCCGCCGGGATTGACCAGCGCCATCCCCGCCGGGGGCAACGCGGGCGCGGGCGACAGGTCGCCGCCGATGCCGCCCATGCGCGCGGGACGCTGGGCGAGGCAGACCGGCACGTCGGCGCCGAGCTTCGCCGCGAGCGGCGCGAGATCGGCATCGGTGCCCCAGAGCCGCGCCAGCAGGCGCAGCGCCGCCGCCGCATCGGCCGAGCCGCCGCCGATGCCGGAGGCAACGGGCAGGCGCTTGTCCAGCACGAGCCGGGCGGCGGGGGCGACGCAAGCGGCCTCGGCCAGCAGGCGGGCGGCGCGGAGGACGAGGTTGTCGGGCTCGGTCGCGAGCATCGCGCCGAACGGGCCGGTGAGGTGGAGCGCGAGCGCGTCCGCGGCCTCCGCGCCCAGCAGGTCGCCCACCGGGGGGAACACCGCGAGGCTGTCGAGCAGGTGGTAGCCGTCCGCGCGGCGGCCGAGGACGTGCAGGAATAGGTTGACCTTCGCGCGCGCCGTTTCCTGCAAGGCGTGCGCCTGCCCCGCCGGCGCCGGCGTGGGCTTGCCGGGCACGGTGCTACTGGATGGTACTGCTGTGGTTGTCGGCCATCGGCTGGTCCGCCAGCGCGCCGCTGTCGCGAAGGCGGGCCTCCACGCGGGCGGCGTCCTCGGGCTCGGGATGCAGCGTCAGCGCACGCCGCCACTGGTAGGTGGCTTCGAGCTTGCGGCCGACCGCCCAGTAGGCATCGCCGAGATGGCCGTTGATGGTGGGATCGACGGGCTGCAGCTCGACCGCGCGCTCCAGCAGCTTCACCGCCGCCTGCGGGTCGCCCTGGCGCAGCGTGACCCAGCCCAGGCTGTCGATGATCGCGCCGTCGTCGGGGCGCTGGCGCAGCGCGGCTTCGATCATCTTGCGCGCCTCGGGCAGGTTCACGCCCTGATCGGCCCAGGAATAGCCGAGATAGTTCAGCACGATCGGCTGGTTCGGCGAGAGTTCCAGCGCCTTGCGGAAATCCGCTTCCGCGAGCGGCCACTGGTGCGACCGCTCATAGGCGACGCCGCGCGCGTAGAGCAGCGGCCAGACGCCGTCCGCGCCCGGCTTCTTGCGGGCGAGCGCGCGGGTATAGGCGGCGATGGCGTCCTGGTAGCGGAACTTCTCCCGTAGGATGTCGCCCAGCGCGACATCGGGCGCCGGGCTGGCGGGGTAGTCGTGCGCGAGGCGTTCGAGCTGGCGCACCGCCTCGTCGCTGTGGCCGGTGGCGTTGAGAAGCTGCGCGCGGTTCAGCCGCACCACGGAGGCGAGCGGGTCCTGGTCGGACACCGGGGCGAGCATGGCGAGCGCGCCATCGGGGTGGTGGGTGCCTTCCATGATGTCGGCGGTCAGCATCCGCGCGGGCGTGAAATCGGGCCGCAGTTCCAGCGCCAGGTGCAGCAGCAGGAGCGAGAGGTCGGTCGCGTCCTGCTGGCGCAGGGCGCCGGCCAGCGCGAGATACGCCTCGGCGACGCCGTCGGTGGGGCGGTTGACCGGGCGCGTCAGGCTGCTCGCGACCAGGGCGGGCTGGGCGAGCGCCATCGCGTCGCCGCCGGAGGTGGCCTGCTGGAGAATGCGCTGCGCGTCCGCCAGATGGCCCTGGCGCGCCTGCCAGCTGGCGACGATCTGCGCGAGGCGGAGATTGACGCCGTCGAAATTGGTCTGCGCGATCTTGTACAGCCGCCCGGCCTCGGCGGTGCGGCCGCCGACATCGGCGATCATCCCGGCATGCAGCGCGTAGACGCCGCGGAAGCGCGTGCCCTCCACCAGCGGGCGGAGCGTGGCGAGGGCGGCGTCGGTGCGGCCGGCGCCGGACTGCGCCCAGGCGATCAGCAGCGGCTGGACGATCTGCGTGAGCCCCTGGGAGGGCAGCGCGCGGGCGCGGCGCTCGGCGGCGTCCCAGTTGCCGGCCTTCATCTCGTTGTCCACCAGCAGAAGCTGGGCGATCGGATTGCCGGAAAGCTGCGCGGCGAGGCGCGAGGCTTCCGGCCGCCCGGCGAGGACGGAGACGATGAACGCCTGCTGCGCAAGTTCCTGGTTCGCCGGGTCGCTGGCCAACACCTTCAGATAGGCGGTGGCGGCGTAGCCCACATCGCCTTCCGCGGCGGCGAAGCGGGCGGCGAGAAAGGCGCCGTAGGCGGGGTGGGCGGCCACGGCGGCGGGCGGCGGCGCGCCGCCGGAGCGCACGGGCACGCCCGCGCCCGGCGAGGCGGTGGCGAGCGAGGTCCCGGCAAGGAGAAGGGCCAGGGCGGACAGCGCGCCCCGCGCAGAACGAGTGAGCATCCGGCGATCCTACCAGCAGGGCCGTGGCGTCGCCATCGGTCCAATCGTTAACGTCGTTCCATGTGCGGGCCGCTCTCCGGCGGGCGCCGGCGGGTCACATGCCGCCCGGATAGCTCGGCCCGCCGCCGCCTTCGGGCGTGGCCCAGTCGATGTTCTGCGTCGGGTCCTTGATGTCGCAGGTTTTGCAGTGCACGCAGTTCTGCGCGTTGATCTGGAGCGCGGGCGCGCCTTCCTCGGCGCCGACGATCTCGTACACCCCGGCCGGGCAGTAGCGGGTCTCCGGGCTGCGGTACTTCTCCCAGTTCACCGCGATCGCGGTCTGCGGATCGCGCAGGCGCAGGTGCACGGGCTGGTCCTCCTCGTGGTTGGTGTTGCTGATGAACACCGAGGAGAGCTTGTCGAAGGTGAGCGTGCCGTCGGGCTTCGGATACTCGATGCGGGGCGCCGCGGAGGCGTCGGTCAGCGTGGTGTTGTCGGCGTGCGCGTGGCGGAAGGTCCAGGGCGCCTTGCCGCGCAGCACGTAGGTATCGAGCGCGGAATAGGCGAGCCCGCCCCACATGCCGAACCTGGCGAAGGAGGGACGGATGTTGCGGACGGCGGACAGCTCCTCCCATACCCAGCTGCTGCGCAGGCTGGCTTCGTAGGAGGCGGGCTCGGCGGGACGGCCGCCGGCGAGGGCCTCGGCCACCGCCTCGGCGGCGAGCATGCCGGACTTCATCGCGGTGTGCGTGCCCTTGATCTTCGGCACGTTCACGAACCCCGCCGCGCAGCCGATCAGCGCGCCGCCGGGGAAGGTGAGCTTCGGGATCGATTGCAGCCCGCCTTCGTTCAGCGCGCGGGCGCCATAGGCGATGCGGCGGCCGCCCTCGAAATGCTTGCGGATCTCGGGATGCGTCTTGAAGCGCTGCATCTCGTCGAACGGCGACAGCCAGGGGTTCGCGTAGTCGAGCCCGATGACGAAGCCGTAGGAAATCAGGTTGTTGCCGAAATGGTAGAGGAAGGAACCGCCGTACACGTCGGACGGCAGCGGCCAGCCGATCGAGTGCTCGACCAGGCCCGGCTTGTGGTTGGCGGCGGGGATTTCCCACAGTTCCTTGATGCCGATGGCGTAGGTCTGCGGATCGTGCCCGTCGCGCAGGTTGAAGCGCTGCATCAGCCGCTTGCTGAGCGAGCCGCGGCAGCCTTCGGCGAACAGCGTGTAGGCGGCGCGCAGCTCCATGCCGCGCTGATAGTTTCCGGTGGGCTCGCCGTCCTTGCCCACGCCCATGTCGCCGGTGGCGACGCCGACGACGCGGCCGTCCTCCTCCAGCACCTCGGCGGCGGCGAAGCCGGGGTAGATCTCGACGCCCAGCGCCTCGGCCTGCTGGCCGAGCCAGCGGCAGACATTGCCGAGCGAGACGATGTAGTTGCCGTGGTTGTGCATCTGCGGCGGCGTCGGCAGCCGGTAGGCGCGCGAGGCGGTCAGGTACAGGAAGCGGTCGTCGGCCGCGGGGGTCTCGAGCGGGGCGCCGTGCGCCTGCCAGTCGGGGATCAGTTCGTTGAGCGCGCGCGGCTCCAGCACCGCGCCCGAAAGGATGTGCGCGCCGACCTCGCCGCCCTTCTCCACCACGCAGACCGAGGCGTCGGGCGCGACCTGCTTGAGGCGGATCGCCGCGGCCAGCCCGGCGGGACCGGCGCCCACGATCACCACGTCGAACTCCATTGCCTCGCGCGGCGGCAGTTCCTCGTCCATCCGGCACTCCTGTTGACCAGCATCGCCAAGCTAGGGGCGATGCGCGGTTGCGCAAAGCCCGGCGGAACGGCACGAGTCCGGCATGGACGCGCTGGCGCTGCTGCGGCTGCAGGTGGAATGGGGGGCGGACGAGGCCCTGGAGGACGCGCCGGTGGCGCGCGTCCCCGCCCGGCCCGCGCGCCCGGCCCAGCCCCAGGGAGCGGCCCCGGCCGCAAGCGCGGCGGCCCGGACAGCGCCGGGGAGCGCCGCGACGGCGCGGACGGCGGCGCTGCCCGGGCCCCTGATCGGGACGGAAGCGGTGGCGGCGCAGGCGGCGGCGGCGGCGGCGGCCGCGCCGAGCCTGGCCGCGCTGCACGACACCGTGGCGGCCTTCGCCGGCTGCGCGTTGCGCGCCACCGCGACCCACACCGTCTTCGCCGAGGGCGACCCGGCGTCCGGACTGCTGATCGTGGGCGGCGCGCCGGGCGCCGAGGAGGACCGCAGCGGCAAGCCGTTCAGCGGGCCGGCGGGCGACTACCTGGCGAAGATGCTGGCCAGCATCGGGATCGCGCGCGGCCAGGCGCTGCTGGCCCCGCTGATCCCCTGGCGCCCGCCGGGCGGCCGCCCGCCCTCGGCGGCCGAGATCGCGGTGTGCCTGCCCTTCCTGCAACGGCTGGCGGCGCTGGCCGCGCCGCGCCGGATGGTGCTGCTGGGCCCCCTGCCCGCCCGCGCCCTGCTGGGCGCCGCGCCGCGCCGGAAGACGCCGGAATGGCTGTCCGCGACCCTGCCGGGGCTCGCCGCGCCGGTTCCCGCGCTGGTGCTGCCCGACCCCGAGGCGCTGCGCGCCAAGCCCGCCGGACGGCGGGAGGCATGGGCCGGGCTGCGGCTGCTGCGGCGGGCGCTGGACGGCGATTTCACGAAATTGTGAGGTAAGAGTCACACGCAAACGCCTGATTCATGGCGTTTCCGTCTCATTAATGAAATTGTGTCTCGCCAACAGGGGTTGCCGTGGATTCCCTGAGCGTGTAGGGCGCCCGGCATGCGAGGGATCGCTTCGACGCTCTCCCGCCTTCCCGCCGCCCGGGCGCTGCTTGCCGGGGCTGCGTTCCTCGCCGGGGCAGCCGCTCCGGCGGCCTCCGCGCAGACAGGCGCGCAGGCGAACGCCGTGGGGAATGGCGATGAAACCGCGATGGCCGTGCCGAGGCTGTCGCCCCGTGGAAACGGGGGCGGCGCCCCTGCCGGCGTGGCCTTGCCGGCGCCGCTCGCGCCGAGCGATGCCGCGCGCATCCGCCGCATCTTCGCGATGCAGGACCGGGGCGACATCGCGGGCGCCGCGCGCGAGACGGCGCTGCTGTCCGACGACCTGCTGACCGGCACCATCCTGGCCGACCGCGATCTGGGCCGCTACACGCGCTGCACGGCGGACGAACTGCGCGCCTGGCTCGACCGCTACGCCGACCTGCCGGACGCGCCCGCCATCCATGCGCTGCTGCTGCGCAAGCTGCCGAAGGGCGAGACCCCGCCCCCGCCGCCGCAGACCGCCGCGCTGCCCGATCCGCCGCCGCCCGCGGCGCAGGCCGGAGCGGCGCAGGACGACGACCCGCCCGACCGCTTCCCGCCCGAGGCGACGCCAAGCCCGGCGCTGCGCCGGTGGGTTGCCGAGCGCGCCCGCGCCGCGGGCTCCACCGCCGCGCTGCGGACCATCGCCGGCATCCGGGGGCTCGCGCCCGCGCAGGCGTCGGTGCTGCGCGGCGACGCGGCGCAGGCGCTGTTCGCGGCGAACAAGGACGGCGACGTGCTCGACCTCGCCTCGGCGGAGAGGCCGCGCATCCCGCCCGACCAGCATTCCGGATACGCCTCGCTGATGGGCGGGCTCGCGGCCTGGCGGCTCGACTACACGGAATTGTCGGTGGGGTATTTCGAGGACGCGGCGCGCGCGCCGATGGCCTCGCCCGCCGTGCGCGCCGCGGGCGCGTTCTGGGCGGGGCGGGCGCGCGGGCGGCTGGGCGAGGAGGCGGCGCGGCGGCAATGGCTGCGCCGGGCGGCCGAGGAGCCGCGCACCTTCTACGGCCTGCTGGCGCAGCGGCTGCTGCGCGGCGACATCGCCGCCGACGGGCAGGAGACGCTGTCGCAGGCCGATGTGGACGCGATCGACGCGTTGCCGGGCGGGCACCGCGCCTTCGCGCTGCTGCAGGTGGGCGAGAACGAGCATGCCGAGGCCGAGCTGCGTGGGTTGTGGCCCGCCGTGCAGGGCAATGCGCAGCTGATCAATTCGCTGATGCTGGTTTCGGCGCGCGCGGGCTTCGCCGATCTTGCCGCGCAGCTTGCGGCGCTTGCGCCGGACCGCGCCGACGGCGCGCCGCCCGAGGCGTTGCGCGTGAAACTGCCCCGGCTTGCGCCGCGCGGCGGCTTCCGCATCGACCCGCCGCTCGTGTACGCGCTGACGCGGCTTGAATCGAACTTCGACGCCGATGCGATCTCTCCGGCCGGCGCGCACGGGCTGATGCAGATCATGCCGGTGACGGCGCGCTACATCGCGGGCCAGCCGTCGCTTGGCGGGCGCGATCTGGCCGATCCGGCGACCAATCTGGACCTGGGTCAGCGCTACGTGGCGTATCTGGCGCGGCAATATGGTATCGAAGGAAACCTTCTGCGCATGCTGGCGGCCTACAACTCCGGTCCCGGCAGCTTCGCGCGCTGGTCCGCCTCGCTGCACGACAACGGCGACCCGCTGCTGTTCATCGAGGCGATTCCGAACCAGGAGACGCGCAACTTCGTGCGCCACGCGCTGACTTATCAGTGGCTGTACGCGGCGCGCATGCGGATGCCTGCGCGCAGCCTGGACGAGCTGGCGGCGGGGAATTTTCCAAGCTTCACAGACCGCGCGCCGCGCGCCACAGTGACGGCGGCTTCGGCGTCCGACGCGCTGCACTGACGCGGCGCCGCGCGGGCGCCGCCTTCGGAGGCGACGCATGAACCGCATCGACGAAAGCCGCCCCTTCATCGCCGTGAACATCGCGGTGCTGACGGTGTCCGACACGCGCACGCTGGAGAACGACACCTCCGGCAGGACGCTTGCGCAGCGCATCGCCGGCGCCGGGCACACGGTTGCCGAACGCGCGATCGAGAAGGACGACGCATCCGCGATCGAGGCGCATCTGCGCCGCTGGATCGCCGATCCCGCGATCGATGCGGTGATCACCACGGGCGGCACCGGCATCACCGGCCGCGACGTGACGCCGGAAGCCTTCGACCGCGTTCTGGAGAAGCGGATCGAGGGCTTCGGCGAATTGTTTCGTATGCTGAGTTACCAGAAGATCGGCACCTCCACCATGCAGTCGCGCGCGCTGGCGGGCGTGGCGGGCGGCACCTACCTGTTCGCGCTGCCCGGCAGCACGGGCGCGGTGAAGGATGCGTGGGACGACATCCTGGTGTGGCAGCTCGATAATCGTTTCCGCCCGTGCAACCTGGTGGAATTGATGCCGAGGCTGCAGGAGCATCTGGGGAAGGCGGCGGAGTAGCGTTCGCATTGTTCAACCCCTCTCCGCCCC
>JAFEFJ010000059.1 GCA_018240635.1 Pseudomonadota bacterium
CCCGCCGGCGGGCTGCGGCCGCCGCCGGAATGAGCGGCCCGGTGGGCGAGCCCGTTCCCGCGACCGCCGCCCATGCCGCCGCGCTCGCCGCCATCCACGCCGCCGCCTTCCCGCCCGCCGAGGCGTGGGGCGCGGAAACGATGGCCGCCCAGCTCGCGCTGCCGGGCTGCTTCGGCCTGATCGACGCCAGGGGCGGCATGGTCCTCGCGCGTGTCGCCGCCGATCAGGCCGAGATCCTCACCATCGCCGTCGCGCCGGAGGCCCGGCGGCAGGGCATCGCGGCGGGGCTGCTGGCGGCGGCGACGCGCCGGGCGGCGGAAATGGGCGCGGCCGAGATGTTCCTCGAAGTCGCGCGCGGCAACGCCCCCGCCGCCGCGCTGTATGCCGCCGCCGGGTTCCGCCCGGCGGGCCTCCGCCGCGCCTACTACCCCGACGGCGCCGACGCGCTCGTGCTGCGCGCGCCGCTCGCGGCGCGCTAGGGGCCGCGCCGCAGCAGCAGCCGGCCGATGCCGTCGGCGCCGGTCTCCAGCGCCAGCACCGCATGGCCCTGCGCCTCGGCCGTCCGCGGAACGTTGCGCAGGGGCTCCTCGCCGCGCAGGGTCACAAGCAAAGTCTGTCCCGGCGAAAGCCGGTCGAGCGCGAGGCGCGTGCGCACGAAAGTCATCGGACAGACCTCGCCAGTAATGTCCAGACGAGCGTCCGGCTGAACTGCCGCCGCCGCCTGTCCGGAACCGCCGCCGGGCGGGCTCGCGCCGGGAAGATATGTCCTGCTTGTCATTGAATAGCTACCAATCTCCGCTTGCGATCCATTGCGAAACGGTGTCGCTCGCCACTATATAGCGCGACACTATACGCAAAAGGACGCGGAAATGGTCGAGCACTCGGCAAGTTCCACTATACTTGGACTGACGGCGCAGATCGTCTCGGCCCACGTATCCAACAACTCGGTTCCCACGGATGCGCTGCCGGCCTTGATTCAGGAAGTCTACAAGACGCTGTCGGGCGTCGGGCAGGAAACGGTCAGCCTCGAACGGCCCGCGCCCGCCGTGCCGGTGAAGAAATCGGTCTTCCCCGACCACATCGTCTGCCTGGAAGATGGCAAGAAACTCAAGATGTTGAAGCGCCATCTGAAGACCTCGTACAACATGACGCCGGAACAGTACCGCGAACGCTGGGGCCTGCCGCCCGAGTATCCTATGGTGGCGCCGAATTACGCCCGCCACCGGTCCTCGCTCGCCAAGAAGATCGGGCTTGGCACCAAGCCGCGCTCCGGGCGCAAGTAGGGGCGGGCCCCGCCGCCCGCCCGAGTCGACAGGCGTGGCCCGGATCGGCTACGCCCACGCCGGACGATCCGGGCCCGGCCGGGCGCCGCCGCATCGGGCAGCGGACATCCGGCCCGGATCGGCGACGCGGCCGCGACGGAACCGCCGCACCGGCGCGCGTGACGGCGACGGCCTGACTGGCATGGCGGCCCTGGCCGCAAAGGATCCGATGGAATCGCGCATCGAGCGCTTGTGCGTCGAACGGGGGCTGAAGATGACGGGCCAGCGGCGCGTCATCGCCCGCGTTCTCTCCGAAGCCGGCGATCACCCGGATGTCGAGGAGCTGTACCGCCGCGCCAGCGCGCTCGATCAGCACATCTCCATCGCCACCGTGTACCGCACCGTCCGCCTTCTGGAAGAGAAGGGCATCCTGGAACGGCGCGATTTCGGCGGCGGGCGCGCGCGCTACGAACCCACCGAGCACGGCCACCACTACCACCTGATCGACATCGATACCGGAAAAGTGATCGAGTTCGAGGACGCCGAGCATCAGCGCATGATGCGCCGCGTCGCCGAGCGGCTCGGGTTCGATCTGGTTTCGATGCGTCTGGAACTTTTCGGCCGGCGGCGCGCGGCCGAGCCCGCCGCCGCGCGGCCCGAAGCCGATCCCGGCAGCGAAGCCGCGCCGCGGCGCCGGCCGAGGGGGCCGGGCGGCCAGCAAGCCGAGCAGGACGGGGCCGAGCGGCCGCAGGGCGCGCGATGACCGCGCATGGCGCGCATGTCGCCCGGGTTGCCGCGCCGGTCGCCCGCCCGCCCGCGCCCGACCCGGAGACCGGCGGATTCGGCGAGCTGCGGGCCGGCAACCTCGGCGTGCGCCTCGCGGTGTCGGAGGAGGAGGTGGCGGCGGCGCAGGCCCTGCGCTTCCAGGTCTTCTACGACGAGATGGGCGCCAAGGCGGAGCCCGAGATGGCCGCGCAGCGGCTCGACCGCGATGCGTTCGATGGCGTGGCGGATCACATGCTCATCGTCGATCACGGGGATACGCGGGGCGCGGAGCGGGTGGTGGGAACCTACCGCCTGATCCGGCGGGAAGCGGCCTCTCGGGCCGGCCGGTTCTACTCGGCGGACGAGTACGACATCGCACCGATCATCGCGCAGCCGGGCGGTATCCTCGAACTCGGCCGCTCCTGCGTCCATGCCGACTATCGGGGCCGGTCCGCGATGCAGCTCATGTGGCGCGGGATCGCCGCCTACGTCTTCCTGCACCGGATCGAGATCATGTTCGGCTGCGCCAGCCTGCCCGGCACCGATCCGGACGCGCTGGGCGCCGAACTCTCGTATCTCTACCACAACCATCTCGCGCCGCCGGATCTGCGTCCTCGCGCGCTGCCCGAGCGCTACGTGGACATGCGCCGCCTCGCGCCGTCCCTGCTCGATGCGCGCCAGGCGCTCGTGCGGCTGCCTCCGCTCATCAAGGGATATCTGCGTCTCGGCGGCTTCGTCGGCGACGGCGCCGTCATCGACTGGCAGTTCAACACCACCGATGTGGCGGTCGTGGTGAAGACCGATCTCGTGACCGACAAATACTATCGCCATTACGAGCGCCAGCAGCCGCGCGAATCATTCGACTGATCGCAGCCGTGCCGATACCCGCCCGCCGCCGATGAGCCGGCTGCACGCCGCCTGGACCGCCTTCGCCTCCCGCCTCGCCGTGCTCGCGGGGTGGCGGGCCGATCTCGCGGCGACGCTGCTCGGCCTGCTCTCGGCCGCCGCCCTGCCGCCGGTCCACGCGATCCCCGTCCTGCTGGTCGCGGTGCCCGGGCTGCTCGTGCTGATCGGCGCGGCACGCGGCCCGCTGATGGCGGCGCGGCGCGGCTGGTGGTTCGGCTGGGGCGCGGGACTGCTCGGCCTCTATTGGATCACCGAAGCGATCCTCGTGCGCGCGGCGGAGTTCTGGTGGCTGGTGCCGATCGCGGTGCCGGGGCTTGCCGCGGTGCTCGCCGTCTTCGTCGCGATCCCAGCCGCCATCGCCTGGTTCGCGGCGCCCGGCTGGCCCCGTGTTCTCGCGCTCGCCGGCGGCTGGACCCTCGCGGACCTCGCGCGGCAATTCGTGCTGACCGGATTTCCCTGGAACCCCTGGGGCAGCGTCTGGGCGATGCCGGGCCTCGCGGGCGACGTGATGATCCAGCCGGCGGCGCTTGCCAGCGTGCACGGACTGACCCTCGCGACCCTGCTGGCCGCTTCCTTCCCCATGCTGGGCCGCCGTGGTCGCGCCGGTATTGCCGCGCTGCTCGTGGCCTGGGCCGGATACGGCGCCTTCCGCCTCGCCGCCGACCCGCCGCGCGAAACCGGGCTGCAGGTGGTGCTGATCCAGGGCGACATCGCCGAGGGCCTGAAATGGAACCAGGCGCTCGCGCTGCGGATCTTCGCCCGCTACCTGGCACTCACCCACCAGGCGGTCGGCCAGCTTCCGCCCGGCAGCCGGGCCGTCGTGGTCTGGCCGGAGACGGCGAGCCCGTTCCTGCTCCAGACCGACAAGACGGCGCGGGAGGAGGTGGCGCGCGCGGCGGACGGGGCGGTGGCGCTGGTCGGAGCGGTGCGGTTCGACCGTGCCAACCACCCCCGCAACAGCCTGTTCGCCGTCGAACCCGATGCCTCGGTCGCGGCGCTCTACGACAAGCATCATCTCGTGCCGTTCGGGGAATACGTGCCTTCGTGGCTTCCGCTCGCCTTCGCGGTCGACAAGATCGGCGGATTCGCGCCCGGGGCTGGGCCATCGACGATGTCGGTCCCCGGCATCCCGCCCGCGGGCGCGCTGATCTGCTACGAGGCGATTTTTCCGGGCCAGGTGGTGGACCAGGCCGCCCGCCCGGAGTGGCTGGTCAACGTCACGAACGATGCGTGGTTCGGCGATTCGGCCGGCCCGCGGCAGCACCTCGCGGCCGCACGGATGCGCGCGGTCGAGGAGGGGCTTCCGCTGATGCGCGCGGCCAATACCGGGATCACCGCGGGGTTCGACGCCAATGGCCGGGAACTCGGCCGAATCGGACTGAACCAGACCGGCACGCTGACCGTCGCGTTGCCGGCGCCCCTTGGACCCACGCTTTTCAGCCGATTCGGCTTGTGGATCCCGCTGGGAATGGCGCTGTTCGCCCTTGGCTTAGGCGTATCGCGCCGGAGATTACACGTGCGGGTTGCTGATACCTCTAATAGGTAATGCATCTATTAATAGACTGGCCTCATCCCCGGGTGATGCTGCAAGTTTTAACTCATCTGTTGACTATTCTTGGTTGTGTGTCTAAGACCATCACGACGTTAAACGGAAATGTCTCGCTGCCGGTCAGCGTCGGCGGTCGGAAGGGGGCGATCATGTTCAGTCAGCCAAACCTTAAGGCGGCCACACTTTCGGCACCCAGCGGGGAGGGGAGCATGGCGCGCGCTGACCAAGCCTCTGCGTCCGATCGGGAAGGACGCCCGAGCCCGATCGACGTGCATGTCGGCTCCCGGATCCGGCTACGGCGGACGCTGCTCGGGATGTCGCAGGAACGTCTCGGCGAGGCGCTGGGACTGACCTTCCAGCAGGTGCAGAAATACGAACGCGGCGTGAACCGGGTGGGCGCGTCGCGCCTGTTCGATCTCTCGCGCGTGCTCGACGTGCCGATCAGCTTCTTCTTCGACGACATGCCCGATTCGCTCGCCGGCGCGGTCGCGGGCCAGCCCGGCAAGCGGTTCAGCGGCTTCGCCGAGGTGCAGGAAGGCTTCGCCGACGACACGCTGAACCGCCGCGAAACCCTGGAACTGGTGCGGGCCTACTACCGCATCACCGATCCCGCCGTGCGCAAGCGCGTCTTCGACCTCATCAAGTCGATGGGGCCGGTGGAGGGCTGATCCCGCTTCAGCCTTCCAGCTGAGGATTCTCGAACCGCGGATTGCGCGCCCGGTCCAGGGCGGCACGGAGAGCCCCCGCGAGGTCGCGTTTCTCGGCATCGCCCAGGCTGCCGCCCAACTCGACCGAGCGGGCACGGTGTTCCACCGTCAGCCGCGCGACCGTCGCGGGACGGTCCTCAAGACGAACCCTCAGCCAGGCGGTCGGCAGCGTCTGCTCCGTGCGGCGCCCGCGCCAGTCCGTGCGGATGACCCGCAGCGTCGCTTCCGACAGCAGGATGAGTTCGCTGCGGCGGGCCCGCTGCGCATGCAGCCGGAACAGCCCGAGCGCGAGCGCGATTTCCACCACCGCGAAACCGGCAACCGGCCAGGCGCCGATCAGCCAGAAGCGCAGCGACAGAACCGCGGTGATGCACAGCATCGCGCCGCACAGGATCGCCGTTCCACGCCGGGACAGGCTGCGGTGGGGAACGATCAACGCCTCGAACAGCGCGCTGTCCGTGTTGGTCGGGGCCGTCGTCACGCACTCCGTCCGCGGAATTGCCGCCTGTTGTGTCTCTGTTGCCGCCCGATGGCGGCTCAGACCCGCGCGTACTGGATGGTGGACCCATCCACCACCGAGAACTCCATTCCCGCCCAGGTCCGAGTCTCGTCGTAGAACAGGTCGAGATCCAGGTCGCCGCGCAGGCCGTATCGCGTGGCCGGGATCTGCCCGCCGGATGCAACCGGCACCGGTACGGTGCCCAGGTTCTTCACCAGGGGCCTCACGAGCATCCCGTCCTGCGTCCCGATCATCGGAACGTTCAGCAGACGTGGGTTCCAGTAGCTGGTCGGCAAGGCATCTTCGGGCGCGATGTAGCGCGCGGCATTGGTGCCGCTGACGGCAAGCCCTTCCGCGCTGCGGTGGCCCGACATCGACAGCTTGGTGCCGTTCTTGTCGGTCGTCGCCGATATCTCGTTCAGCGTCCGCCCCTGCCACACTTCGGTGGACCGATGGGAATACCGGGCCAGCGGGATGGGGCCGAACTTCACGAGCACATCCACCTCGACTCGGACCGTCAGGACATCGCCCTGCTCGTCGAAGCGGATCGTGTGCGAGCCGATGTCGCTGCCGTGGCGGATCAGGCGGAACGCCAGAAGCCGGCTCGCGGGAACCGGCAGGGGGTTGGCGGCAAGGGCTTGGTCCGCCCAGCGGACGGACACCAAGGGCGCTGCGGCCAGCGCCGCCCCGCCCCACAGCATGCCGCGACGGCTGATGCTCATGGGCACGAAACGAAGATGGTCATCGCTCCTCTCCGGGCCGGTCACTCACGACCCCGAAAAGTCACCATACCTTAACCATCGGCCGAAGTCATGCGCGGGCAGACCGGGGAGGCGGGCGAAGGGGCATTTCGGGCGCAGGCGTGACGCGGATGCCACGCCTGGGCCGCGGCGGGCATTTCGCAGGCAGGCGCGCCGTGGCAGGATCGCGTCGTCAGACCGCCGTCATGAACCGGATCGTTCGCCGCCGTGATGCACCAGTTGCTGCTCCTGCGCCACGCCAAGTCCTCCTGGGACGATCCGAAGCTGCCGGATCATGCCCGTCCGCTGAACGCGCGCGGACGGCATGCGGCGGCGGCGATGGGACGCGAGATGCGCCGCCTCGGCCTGGCGCCCGATGTCGTGCTGGTGTCCTCCGCCCGCCGGACGCTCCAGACGCTCGAAGCGCTCGACCAATGGGACGACACCCCGCTGATCGAGCCCATGGACTCGCTCTACCTCGCCACCAGCGCGCAGCTGATGTCGGTCGTCCGTGGCGTCGCCGAAACGGCGCGCAGCGTTCTGGTGATCGCCCATAATCCCGGCCTGCACGAATTCGCCATGGCGCTGGCCGGGGCGCATGCGATGGCGCAGGACACGCCCTCGGCGCGCCGCCTGGCCGAGGGCTTCCCGACCGCCGCGCTTGCGGAGTTCGGCGTCGCCGGGCCCTGGTGGCAACTGGATGCGGGCGGCGGGCGTCTGCTGCGCCTGCTGCTGCCGCGCGACCTGCCGGAGCTTGCGTCCTGAGACTTGAGCTTGGCCTGCCGGCCGGGTCGGCGCAGCGTCTTCTGCAACTGAAGATCGTCGTCGGCTGGAGAACGGGGCGGATACGCACCCAGCCCTGGCGGACGATCTGGCACGATACCGCCGATCTTGCGCTGACCCGCCGGGGGCTCGCGCTCACCGAGCAGCGCGGCGTCTGGCGGCTGGAGCCGCTGTGGCCCGATGCCGACGGCCGGCGCCTGGATTGGCCGCCCGGCGCCCCGGCGCCCTTTCTGGCGCAGGCCGCCGACCCGGCCACGCTCGATGTGCAGCTTCCGGTCCGGCCGGTCGCAAGCTGCGCCGGAAGGCTGCGCACCCTGGCGCTGCGGGTCGGCGAGACCGACATGTCCCTCGCCGTCCTGGAGGCCGAGGCGCGGGGCGTTACCTCCGCCACGCCATGCGCGCGGGCCTGGCTCGAATGCGAGGATGATCAGGCCTGCCTGGATGCGGCGCTGATGCTCGCCGCGCAGTCGCCTCTCGCCATCCCGCGCGACAGCCTCTCGGCCGAGGTGCTCGCCGCCGCCACCGGAACCCCTGCGCGTCCGCGCCGGCTCGGCGCCCCTTCCATGCCGGCCGGCTCCGATCCTGCCGCCGCGTTCGCCCATGTCGTGGGACACCTGACCGACGTCATCCTTCATTGGTCCGGCCTTGCCCGCCCGGGACAGGATCCCGAGCCCGTGCACCAGATGCGCGTCGGTCTGCGCCGTCTGCGCGCGGCCTTGTCGGCATTCCGCCGTGCGGTCGATTCGCCTCCTGTGCAGGCCGTCGCGTCGTCGGCGCGCAACCTTGCGCGCCTGCTCGGCCCGGCGCGCGACTGGGACGTGTTCGTGACCGAAACCGGCGCGTCGGTCGCGCGCGCATTTCCTGATGACGCGCCGGTCTCGAAGCTCCTTGCCTCGGCCGCGCGGCGGCGCGACGGCGCGTACGAGCCGCTGCGCGCCTTCCTCGACGGGCCGGAGTTCCGCGCCTTCGGCATCCGCCTCGCGGCGTTGGCCGGTAGCCGCTTCTGGCACGCGGCGCTGTCCGACGAGCAGCGGGACATGCTGGCGTCCGACCTTCCGGCCTTCGCCGGCCGCGTTATGGATCGCCGGCTGCGGCGCGTCGTCGAGGCGGGCGAGAACATCGCCGAACTCGATGCGGCCGCGCTGCACAGGGTCAGGCTCGACGGCAAGCGCCTGCGCTACGCGGCGGAGATCTTCGCGCCCTTGTTCGGCGCCAAGCCGGTGAAGCGCTTCCTGCGCCGGCTTGCCGACCTGCAGGAGGATCTCGGCAAGCTGAACGACTCGGCGGTCACCGGCCATCTGATGGCGGAGCTGGCGGGCGAGCGGGCAGGCGCCGAGCGCGCCTATGCCGCCGGCGTGGTGCGCGGGTTCGTGGCGGCGGGCGCCGCCGAGGGCCGGGCCGATATCGCCCGCGTCTGGGACAGGTTCCTGCGCGTCAAGCCGTTCTGGTAGCCGCCGCCCAGGCATGGCCTGCGCCCGCGAGCAGGGTCAGCGCCGCTTCCGGGCCCGCCAGGATCTCGATCAGCCTCGCCCGCTCGACCGGCGCGAGCGGGCTCTCGGCATCCATTTCGGCAACCATCGCCGCCGCGGCGCGCAGCAGCGCGCCGAGCGGGGCCGAGCCGCCGACGGACCGGGCGCCGGTCTCCAGCCGCCGCAGATCGCGCGCGGCCTCCTCCAGCGCGGCGACGGTTTCCCAGCCGACCGGCGGCGCCAGCGCGCGCAGCGGTGCGACGAGCGACTGGGCCAGCCCGGTCCGGAACCGCTCCTCCGCGCTGGCGGCGAGCCGTTGCCGCAGCGTGTCCGCATGGCGCCGCCGCTCCGGACCGGCGCCATGCCCCGCCGTGCATTCCAGGAGACGCACCGCGCGCTGCAATTCCATGCCCGCTTCGCGCAGGCCGAGATCCGCGAGCGGTCCCGCGGACCCGCCGCGCCGCGCCATGCGGTCGAGCAGCGCGGCGATCCCGCGCTCGGCGGCCGCGCGCAGCGGCGCGGCGTGGGCGATACCGCGGGCCGAGCCGATCACCCGCACCACGGCCTCCGGCCGGTCCATCCGCGCAAGCAGGGCCTGCAGCACGAGTGCCCAAACATCGGGACCGCGTGAAGCCGCCTGCTCCAGCACATCCCCCGGCTCCGGATGCGGCATGAGCGGCCCCGCCGCGCCGCATGCGGCAAGCTCCTCGATGCCGGCGGCGGCGGCGAGCACGCCCGCGGCGCCGGCGGCGATCGGGGCGAATGTCCGGGCCGGCAAGCCGGTCTCGGCCCAGCCATCCGGGCGTTCGGCGGCGTCGATGATGGCGGCGGCCGTCTCCCAGGGGACGGCGCGGGTGGAAACCGCCCATTCCTGCCCGCCGAGGGCGTCCCGGACGATGCCGCCCAGCGCGGGCAGGGCGGTGGCGGGAATGCCGGAGCCGTCCGGCCGCCAATCGGGCGCCGCGTCGAGCACCGGCGCGAGCGGCATGAACAGGCGAGCGTCGAACCCGGCAGCGGCTTCCACGGCCTCCTCCTCGTGCATCGAGGCGGCGGGCGGCGCGATTGGCCACGACGGGTCTTCCCGCCAATACGGACGCGGATGCGGCCGCGCCTCGGCGGCCAGGAAGCCTGTCACGATCCCGCGTCCGTCATGCCGCCATCGCCCGCATCTCCTCGTTTCGCGCGACATGCTCGAATGCCTTGCCGGAGGAGCGCGGCGGAACCTGCGCCGCCATCGGCTTGCGCGGCGCGACGGGCAGCGGGCCCGCGGCGCATTGCGCGCACCAGGCATCGGCCTCCTCCGGCAGAACAGGCAGCAGCGGCGCGACCTGTCCGACCGTATCCAGCCAGTCGGCGCCGTTGCGGACGGTGTTCCACAGCAGGATCAGTTGCTCCCACCCGTCCAGAACCCAGGCCGGCCGCTGCGCGAGATCCACGATCTGCTCGGAGGCGGACAGCCACTGGCCGATCAGCGCCACCGAGGAGTGGGCCTGCCCCCGTGCCGCGTCCAGCAGCAGGCGCGTGCGCGCGGCTGCCGCTTCGGCGGCGATGGCGACCCCCTCGACCACATCCAGATGCTCGCCCCGTCCGCGTTCCGCGCACTCCCTTGCGTCCTGGCCGAGCATTTCCACGGCGCCCGCCAGCCGCGGCAGCCGCGCCCGCTCGGCCTCCGCGCCGATGCCGACGGGGCTCAGAACCGCCGCGATCTCGCTCACCGTCCGCGCCAGGCCGTCGCCCATGATCCCGGACGTGCCGCCCTCCAGGGAGCGCCGGCGCAGGTCGGCCGCGCGCAGATCGGCGAGCATCTGCGCCGCCGACCCATCCTCGGCGTGGGTCCGCGCGATCAGCCCATCGAGCAGGACGGCGCGGGCGCGGGCGGCGTCTTCCTTGTCCGCCTGCCGGGCCGCGGCGGCGGCGGATCGTGCGGCCGGGCCCGCGAAGCCCTCGGCCGCCACCAGCCACGCGCACTCGCGGACGGCGTGCGGCGTCAGCGCCGGCAGGGCGGCGAGCGCCGCGGCAAGGCGCCGGTCGTGCAGCGTCGCGCGGCAGAGCGTGTCCAGCCGGTCGGGTTCCAGCACATAGTCGCCGCGCGCCCCGTGGGGAGCCGGAACCACGAGTTCGCAGCCCCCGCGCGCCGATCGGCGCAGCCGCGCGCCGCGCAGCGCCGGCGTCGTGAACGGCACCGCCAACCCGCGTTCGGCGAAGGTCCGCGGGACGGCCAGGACGAGGGAAGGGGCGTTGGATGTCATTGGCGGACCTGTGCCGCCATGCTGCCCCGGCAATCGTGAAGGAAGGCTTGCGAGCGCTCCCCTCCGATGGCGCTCCGCGCGTCAGCGGCCGGTGAAGACCGGCTTGCGCTTGGCGATGAACGCCTGGCAGGCGTTCTTGAAGTCCTCGGTTTCCATGAAGTCGCTCGCCGCGCGCTCGTCCTCGGCGGTCACGGGCAGCGGGCCGCGCAGCCGCCGGATCGCCGCCTTGTGGAAGCGGGCCGACAGCGGCGCGCCCTCGCTGATCCGCTGCGCGAGCGCCATCGCCTCGTGCTCGACGGCGGTGTCGGCCACCACGCGGGACAGCAGACCTTTCTCGTACGCCTCGCGGCCGTTGAAGATGCGGCCCTCGATCAGGATTTCGGCCGCCACGCCGGTGCCCACCATGCGGATGATCGGATCGATCTCGGCATACGGGTACCACAGCCCGATGTTGCGGGCGGTGATGCCGAAACGGATGCTCTCGCCGCCCACCCGGAAGTCGCACATCGTCGCCAGGCCCGCGCCGCCGCCCAGGCAGTGGCCCATGATCATCGCCACCACCGGATGCGTGCACAGCCGGATCGACTGCATCGAGGCGTCGAGCACGTGCGCGTATTCCTCCTCCCGCTCGCGCGTGCCGCGCTCCTCGGGGAAGGCGGTGATGTCGGCGCCCGCGCTGAACGCCTTGGTGCCGGCGCCGCGCAGCACCACGCAGCGCAGGCTCTCGTCCTCCGACAGCCGCTCCATGATGGTCTGCAGGCCCCGCCACATCGCCAGGTCGAAGGCGTTGAACGCTTCCGGCCGGTTGAAGCTCACCACAGCGATCGTGCCGTGGCGTTCCACCAGCAGCCGGGGATCGGGCGACGTCTCGTTCATCCTGGGCACCTCCTGCGCGCCGCCCTCTCTCTCACGGGGAGGGAAAGTCGTCCATCGCGGGCCGCCCCGTGACGTGCCGCCAGTGGTGCCAAAGCAGGCGGGCCGCCAGCCCGCGCCAGGGCCGCCACGCCTCGGCGATGGCGCGAAGCTCCTTGGCCGAGGGCCGGGCGGGCAGGGCGCGCAGATCCGCGGCAGCCGCCTGCAACGCAAGGTCGCCCGCCGGAAACACGTCGGGCCGCTCCAGGGCGAACAGCAGGTACACCTCGGCGGTCCATGGCCCCAGGCCGCGCACGGCGGCGATGGCGGCCACCGCCTCCTCGTCGCCCATCGCCGCGATGGCCGCGGCGTCCAGCCTGCCGTCCAGGAACGCCTCGGCCAGCGAGCGCGCATGCGCGATCTTGGGACGGGACAGCCCGGCGCCGCGCAGCGCCTCGTCCGGCAGGGCGAGCAATCCCGCTGGCGTCGTCGCGCCCGGCAGCGCGCGCAGCCGCCCCCAGATCGCCGCGGCGGCGCGGTTGCTGATCTGCTGGCCCATGATCGCCTGCAACAGGCCGGGAAAGCCGCCGGCCCGGCTGCGCCAGGGCAGCGGACCGGCGGCCGCCTCGATGCCCGCGAGGCAGGGATCGCGCGCGATCAGGCACGCGATCGCCTCGCGGGCGGGCGCGGGGGGATGCGGGAAGGTCACGCCCCGGCTTGTACCCGCCCTGGCGCGTGCGGGCCACGCCGCGCGTTGCGCCGACTGCCGCTTGCGGTCAGCCGATGCGCGCCACCTGGCCGGTCTTGCTGTCCATCGTGAAGCGGGCGATCACGCCGCCGTCCTTGGTGGCGAAGGCGAAGCCGATCTTGCCGTCCGGCCCGGCGACCACGTCCGTCACCTTCCAATCCCGGTTGCCGTTCCACAGCAGGAACGCCTCGGCGATCTTCTGCACCTCGGGCGCGGTCAACTGGCGGTCGGCGGGATGGAAGATCAGCGCCGCCGCCTGCGGCCCGCCGATCAGCGGCCCGCCGCCGAACCCGCCCCGCCCGTGCATGCCGCGCATCCCCTCCGGCCCGTGCATCCACGGGCCCGGCGGAGGCATGTGCGGCGGCATCGGCGGCCCGCCCCCAGGGCCACCCATCGGGCCACCCATCGGGCCACCCATCGGGCCGCCGGGCCCGCCCACCGCGGTGTCCGCGGGGGCGGGCTGGGCCCAGGCGAGCTGCGAGACGGTGGCGGCCGCCAGCCCGCCCAGGGCGATGCTCGCGACGCCTGCCAGAATGAGTTTGCGCATCTCCGATCCTCTCGTTCACCGGCGGCCGGGCATCGGTGGCCGCCATCGCCACAGATGGGGCTCCGGCATGTCGCCGATGCGGCGAAGCGGTGAACAAGTTATTCGGAGTGCAACATCCCCTGCCGCAACCGCCGGGAAGCGCCTATTGTAACAGGCCATGGAAATCACCCCCCACATTCTCGTCGTCGACGACGACCGCGAGATCCGGGATCTGCTGGCGCGGTTCCTGGAAAAGCACCGTATGCGCGTCACCTCGGCGCGCGACGCGCGCGAGGCGCGCCGCCTGTGGTCCGCCGGCCACTACCACATCGTGGTCCTGGACCTGATGCTGCCGGGCGAGTCCGGCCTCGATCTCGCCCGCTGGATGCGCACGCAGTCCGACATCCCCATCGTCATGCTGACCGCGATGGGCGAGGAGACCGACCGCATCATCGGCCTCGAACTCGGCGCCGACGACTATGTCGCCAAGCCCTTCAACCCGCGCGAACTCCTCGCCCGCATCCGCGCCGTGCTGCGCCGCGCCGGGGAGACCAGCCCGCGCACCGAGCCGGCGGCCCGCGCGCTGCGCTTCGCCGGCTGGACGCTGGAGCCCGCGCGCCGCCGCCTGCTCAACCCGGATGCGGTGGAAGTGCCGCTCACGGGCGGCGAATACGATCTGCTGGTTGCGCTGGTCGAACGCGCCAACCGCGTGCTGACGCGCGACATGCTGCTCGACCTGCTGCGCGGCCGTCAGGCCGGGCCGTTCGACCGCGCCATCGACGTCGCGATCAGCCGCCTGCGCCGCAAGCTGGAGGACGACGGCCGCAACGCCCAGCTCATCAAGACCGTGCGCGGCGGCGGCTACGTATTGGCGGCGAACGTCGATCGCGCATGACCCTCCGGCTGTTCCCCCGAAGCCTTGCCACGCGGACGGCGCTCGTCCTGCTGCTCGGCCTCGCGGTGGTGCAGATCGCGGGCCTCACCATCCATGCCTTCGACCGCATGGACATCCAGCGGCTCGCGCAGGTGCGCGATCTCGCCGTGCGCCTGATGCTGATCTACCGCAACGTCTCGCTCGCGCCGCCGCAGCAGCGGGAGGACGTGCTGCGGGAGCTGAACCGCGCGCACGACCTGGTGGCGATGCTGTCGCCCACGCCGCCCACCGGGGAGCTGCCGGAAACGCCGCCCAATCTGCAACGCCTGCTGCGGGTGAACCTCAACCTCGTTCCGCTTTCCGCGCCGCTCCGCCCGCGCGAATTCTCCATGCTGGGCGATCCCGCCTGGGGAACGATGCTGGTCGGCATGCAGATGCCCGATGGGCAGTGGCTGAATTTCCATGCCGAGGTGGAGCCGCCGACGCCCTGGCACTCGCCCACCTTCCTCACCGCCTTCCTGCTGATGACGGCCACCGCCGCGGTGCTGACGATATGGGCGGTGCGCCGCCTCACCGCGCCGGTGCGCACGCTGGCGCGCGCCGCCGATACGCTCGGCCGCGACGTCAACGCCCCGCCCTTGCCCGAGGACGGTCCCACCGAAGTCGCCACCGCCGCCGCCGCCTTCAACACGATGGCCGCGCGCATCCGCCGCTTCGTGCAGGACCGCACCGAGATGCTGACAGCCATCGGCCACGACCTGCGCACGCCGATCACACGGCTCAAGCTGCGCGCCGAATTCGTCGAGGACGACGAGCTGCGCCGCAAGATGCTGTCGGACCTGGAGGAGCTGGAGGCGATGGTCTCCGCCACCCTCGCCTTCGGCCGCGACGCGACCGCGACCGAGCCCGTCTCGCCCATCGACCTCGCGGAACTGCTGCAGACCGTGCTCGACGAAGCCGGCGACGCGCGGCCCGAGGCCGCCGACAGCCTCAGCTACGACGGCCCGCCGCACCTGACGATCCGCGCGCGGCCCTTCGCGCTCAAGCGCGCGCTCGCGAACCTGATCGCCAACGCCATCAGCTACGGCGGATCGGCGACCGTGCGCCTCGTGCCGCCGCTCGCCGGAACCGTGGGCGTCGCGATCGAGGATTCGGGCCCCGGCATCCCGCCGCAGGAACTGGAGCGCGTGTTCGAGCCGTTCCACCGCGTGGAGGGAAGCCGCAACCGCGAGACCGGCGGCGTCGGTCTCGGCCTGCCGATCGCGCGCAACATCCTGCGCGCGCATGGCGGCGACGTGACGCTGTCGAACCGGCCCGGCGGCGGCGCGCGGGCGATGGTGACGCTGCCGTCCTGAACCCGCCGCGCGCCGCCAAGCAATTCAGGCGATCTGGTCCGTCCAGACCCTGAAGCCGGCCAGCGTGTTCGGGCCGAATGTGGTGCTGATCGCCACATCCGTCGCGTCCCGTCCGCGGCCCAGCAGGATGCGGCCGATGCGCGGCGTATTGTGGCGCGCGTCGAAGGTGTGCCACTGGCCCCCCAGATACGCCTCGAACCAGCCGGAGAAGTCCATCGGGCTAGGGTCCGGAGGCACGCCGATATCCCCCAGATAGCCCGTGCAGTAGCGGGCGGGGATGTTCATGCAGCGGCACAGCGTGAGTGCGAGATGGGCGTAGTCGCGGCAGACGCCCTGACGCTCGGCATAGGTCTGCTGCGCGGTGCGCGTCGCGCGAGCCAGCATGTAGTCGAACTTGATCCAGCCATGCACGAAGTCGCAGATTGCCTGCACGCGCCCCCAACCCATCGGCGCGTTGGCGAACAGTCGCCATGCCGTCTCCATCAGCAGATCGGTCTCGCAATAGCGGCTCCCGAGCAGATACAGCAGCGCATCGGATGGCAGGTCCTCGACCGGGTGCTGGATTGCGGCGGGATGCACCGGGTCGGGCAACCCGGCATCCTGCACCACCGTGTCGCCGCGCAGGGTGATGCGCCCGGCGGGCGCGATGATGCGGGCGCAGCGATTGCCATAGCGGTCGCCGTAGGTCAGCACCGGTACCGGCGGGTCGGTATTGATCGGGTCCGGCTGCAACAGGTCGGCCACGCGGCTAGGATGGACGTTCAGCATCAGCAGCATCGGCGTCGCCTGCGGACACTGGTACGAGATCTCGTAGCCGACCCTGATATGCACAATGCAATCCCTTCGTTGCGGCATAGTGTGCGCCGTTTCGCGACGGCGCTGCTGCGTCCCGTCGCCGTTCCGGCCGCGCGATCGCGGCTGGGATTGCCACGTCGGCCCCATTCGATGCAGCCGACGCCCGGCTCGTCACCGATCAGGTCGGGACCGACCGGTGCCCGATGGGTCAGCCCATCGTCTGCGCGGCGTGCGGCGTGATCTCGAACACCATCCGCACCTCGCCCGCGCGGCGCCAGGGATAGACGTCCTTGTCCATGTATTTCTTGGCGAGCAGGTCGATATGCGCGTCGCCGCCTTCCTCCGTCACCTTCGTGACGGTGCCGCGCACCTGGATGTAGCGGTAGTCGTTGTCGGGATCGACGATGGACAGGGCAACCTTCGCGCCCTCGGTCATGTTGCGCGCCTTCACCCGGCCCTTCGCCGTGTTCACGCGCAGTTTGCCGTCCTTGTAGTCGAACCACACGGGCGTCACCTGCGGCGATCCGTCCGCCATCACCGTCGCGATGTTCGCGAGCGCCTTCTTGGTGGTGATGAGATCCATGAAGCCTTCGGGGATCGCCGCCATCGTCTGTGCTCCTGCGCATGACCTGCGGCGGCAACGTGGCCTCGCCCCCGCCGCTTTGCAACGGCGGGGTGCCGTGTCACTTCACCGGGAAGGGCGTGCCGTCCGGCAGCGTGACGGCGCGCGGACGCGCCTCGGCGAGCATGTCCGGCAGCCGCCGGATGCGGGACTCGAAACCGCCCAGCGCGACGTAGTCGGCGCGCGGCATGGTGAACTCGATCGGCCCCACCAGCGCGGGCGTCGGCACATGGCCGAAGGACCCGGCGGGCATCGTCGTCACATCGACCATGTAGGTGATGCCGCCGCCCGGCCACACGTACACGGGCGCGCCGCCGGCGGTCACGCGGGTGCGGCCGCGCTGAACGCTGCGTGTCAGCAGCACGGGGTTTTCGGTCGCCCCCGCGCGCAGGCTGCCGCCGGCGCCAGCCATGAACAGCACGCTGCACAGCGCCGGCTCGCAGTTCTCGCCGATGCGCGCGACCGCCGCCGATATCGCCGGCGGCATCTCGGCCGGGACAGGCTGCAGCGCCTCGTCCAGCACGAACCACGCGGCATGCTCGCCGGTGGTGGAGACCATCAGCAGCCGCATCCCCGGCCATGCCGTCTTGGGGTCGATCTTCTCGATGATCGACAGCGGATCGGAAACGTCGGTCCCGCCCCAGCCGAGCCCCGGTTCGGCCACCTGGAAATACCGGCCGGGCGTCGATTTCCGCCCGCGCACGCGGACGCCGGCCGGGCGCATGCCCAGGAAGCGGCCTGCCTGATGCTCGGTCAGCACGCCGGTGATGTGATCGTCCACCACGATCACCTCGTCGGCGTGGCCCTGCCATTGCTGCGCGAAGATGCCGATGGTGGCCGAGCCGCAGCCGACGCGCATCCGGTACTCGGGCGCGCCGTCGATGATCGGCGCCGCACCCGCCTGCACCACGATGGAC
>JAFEFJ010000005.1 GCA_018240635.1 Pseudomonadota bacterium
ATGTGCTGCGGATCGGCGCCGCCGGGCTGCTGCTGCTGGACACGCCACCGCACGCCGCGGTCGCGACCGCGGTCGCGCTGGTGCGCGCGCGGGGCCTGCCCAAGTTCGCGCCCCTGGTGAACGCCGTGCTGCGCCGCGTGGCCGATGCGGCGGCCACGGCGCTGGACGGGTTGGACGGCCCGAGGCTCGATACCCCCGCCTGGCTATGGGCCGCCTGGGGCGCCCGCGCCCGCTCGATCGCAACCGCCCACCAGCACGAGGCGCCGCTCGACCTGACTCTGAAGCCGGGGGCCGAGCCGCCGCCCGGCGCGGTACTGCTCCCGTGGGGCGGCACCGTGCGCCTGCCTGCCGGCGCGCGGGTGGCCGAGCTTCCGGGCTTCGCCGAGGGCGATTTCTGGGTGCAGGACGCCGCCGCCGCGCTCCCGGCGCGGCTGCTCGGCGTCCGCCCGGGCGAGCGCGTGGCCGATCTGTGTGCGGCCCCCGGCGGCAAGACCGCGCAACTCGCCGCCGCCGGCGCAGCCGTGACCGCGGTGGACCGCAATCCGGCCCGCCTGGACCGGCTGCGGGAGAACCTCAACCGTCTACGCCTGACTGCAGAGCTCGTCGCTGCCGATATCGTGTCCTGGACGCCGCCCGAGCCCTTCGACGCCATCCTGCTCGACGCGCCGTGCAGCTCCACGGGCACGATCCGACGCCATCCCGACGTCCTGCACCTGCGCAAGGCCGGAGATATTCCCAGCCTGGTCCGGGCGCAGGACGCATTGCTGGAGGCGGCGGCGCGGATGCTTCCGCCGGGCGGCCGACTCGTGTACGCCGTCTGCTCCCTGCAGCCTGAGGAAGGTGCGCCCCGCGTCGCGCAGGCCTGTGCCTCGGCCGGGCTGGTTCACGACCCGTTCCTGCCCGGCGAACTGGCGGCCTTTCCGGAAGCCCTGACACCGGAAGGATTTTTCCGCACCGACCCCGGAATGCTTTCCGAGCTGGGCGGCGTGGACGGGTTCTTTGCCGCCCGGCTGCGCAGGCCCTGAGCGCTTGTGCTGGCAGGCGGGCGCTGTCTAGAACCGTTTATGCTCACCGCACCGCGCCGCCCGCCCGTGATCGCGCCCAGCGTTCTCGCCGCCGATTTCGCCCGGCTGGGGGAAGAGGTGGCGGCGATCGAAAAGGCCGGCGCCGACTGGCTGCATCTTGACGTGATGGACGGGCATTTCGTCCCGAACATCACCTTCGGCCCGCCGCTGATCAAAAGCCTGCGCCGGCTGACCGCGCTGCCCTTCGATGTCCATCTGATGATCGCGCCGGTGGACCCGCTGCTGGACGACTTCATCGATGCGGGCGCGGACCATATCCTGATCCACCCCGAGGCCGGGCCGCATCTGCACCGGTCGCTGCAATCGATTCGCGCCCGCGGCAAGAAGGCGGGGGTGGTGCTGAATCCCGCCACGCCCGTCGAATCCGTTGCCTGCGTGCTCGATATCGTCGATGCCATCATGGTGATGACGGTCAATCCCGGATTCGGCGGGCAGAGCTTCCTGCCCTCGATGCTGCCGAAGATCGCCACGCTGCGCGGCATGATCGATGCCGGCGGGCGCCCCATCGCGCTTGAGGTGGATGGCGGCGTCTCCGCCGGGACGGTCCGGCCGATACTGGAGGCGGGGGCGGATACGCTGGTGGCCGGAACCGCCGTTTTCGGCAGCGCCGACTACGCCGCCGCCATCGCGGCGCTGCGCGGCCCATCACCTCCCGCCGGAAACGAATGAGCGGATCCGATCCGCGCCGTTGGCTGCGCGACGCCCGGCGAGCCATCGCCCGCTTGCCCGCGCTTCGTCTGTCGCGCATCCCCGATGCCCCGGCGCTGCCTGTCCGCGATCCCTGGCCCGGCGACGCCGCGCGCGGCGCGCGGTTCCTGAAGGGCGAGTTCGAAAATCTTGGCGTGGTGATCCCACTGCGCCCCGGTGGCTGGAGCGATACTGGGGCGCCGGAAATCCTGCGCAGCGCGGTGCACGGGTTCGGTTGGCTGCGTGATCTGCGCGCGCTGGGCACGCCCGCCGCGCTGCTGCGCGCGCGCGCCCTGGTGGGAGACTGGATTGCCGCCGCACCCTCCGAGCGGCTTGTGGACCGGCCCGACGTGGTCGGCGCTCGCATCGCCGCTTGGCTCAGCCATTACGACTTCATCGCCGCCTCGGGCGACGACGCGTTCCGCCAAAAGCTGATGGGTCGGCTGGTGACCGACGCGCGCAGCCTGGCGGCGGCCTTGCCGACCGAAGAACTGGATGTCCGCGCGTTGACCGCCTTGAAGGGCCTGGTCGCGGCGGCGGTGGCGCTTCCGGACCATGCCGCCTTCCTGACGCGCGCGCTGCGCTTCCTGCCCCAGGAAATCGCGCGGCAGGTGCTTCCTGACGGCTGCCATGCCGAGCGCAGTCCCGCCGCGCAACTGGCGGCGTTGCAGGAACTGGCCGAGATCCGCTCCATGCTTCAGGCCGCGCAGGTCCAGCTTCCGCCTTCGCTGTCGCAGGCGATCGAGCGGATGGGGCCGGGCCTGCGTCTGTTCCGCCATGGCGACGGCGGGCTGGCGCTGTTCAACGGCAGCAAGGAGCTGTCTCCCATCCTGATCGAAAGCGTGCTTTCGCAATGCCCGCGCGGCGGGCGCGCTTTGTCCGCCTTGCCGGAGGGCGGCTTCCAGCGCCTGCAGGCCGGGCGCAGCGCGCTGATCGTGGACTGCGGCGCGCCCGCGGCGGCGGGCATCGACCGCTTCGCCCATGCGGGAACGCTCTCGCTGGAGCTGTCGGTCGGCAAGGACCGCATGATCGTCAATTGCGGGTCCTATCCTGCCGCCGGCGCGGAATGGCACGACGCGATGCGCTCGACCGCGGCGCATTCCACGCTGACCATCGCGGATACCAATTCCTCGGAACTGAAGCCGAACGGGCTCGGGCGCCGTCCGGCGCAGGTCGCGGTGCAGCGGCAGGAGGCGAACGGCGCGCACTGGCTGGAAGCGAGCCACGACGGGTGGAAGAAGCCGTTCGGCGCGATCCACCGCCGCCGGCTGTACATGGCCGAGAGCGGCGAGGACATCAGGGGCGAGGACGCCGTGGAAGCCGAGCAGCCGCAGCCCTTCGCGGTGCGGTTTCATTTGCATCCGAACGTCTCGGCGAGCCTCCAGCAGGACGGCGAGGCAGTGCTTCTGCGTCTGCCCACCGCCGGCGGATGGCGGCTGCGCGCCGACGGCGCGCGCGTCTCGCTCGAGGAAAGCGTCTATCTCGGCGGGCCGGAGCCCAGGCGTTCCGAGCAGGTGGTGCTGACCGGTCACGCAGATGGTCCGCAGCAGGTGAAGTGGGCAATCACCAAGGTCGGCTGACCGCTGCCGGCCGCGATGCCTCGCCCATGAAAATCATCGAAGTCACCAACGTCGATTTCTCGCTGCGGCACTTCCTGCTGCCGCTGATGCGGGGCGCTCGGCAGCGGGGCCACGACGTGATCGGCGTCTGCGCCGACGGGCCGCTGCTGGACGGCATCCGCGCCGAAGGCTTCCGCGTGGAGACGGTGCCCTTCCAGCGCCGCCTCTCGCCGCTCGGCAATCTGCGTGCGCTCGCCGCGCTGGTGCGGCTCCTCAAGGCGGAGAAGCCCGACATCGTGCATGCACACATGCCGATCAGCGGCTTTCTGGCCCGCCTTGCCGCCGCGATCGCCGGGGTTCCCTGCGTCGCCTACACCTGCCACGGTTTCCTCTTCAACCAAGGCGGCGGCGCGCTGCGCTGCGGCGCGGGCTACGCGATGGAGCGGCTTGGCGCGCGCTGGACCGATATCTGGAGCTGCGTCTCGTCCGCCGATGCCGCCGATGCGCGCCGCCTTCGGATCTGGCGGGACCCGGTCGTGGTGGGCAATGGACGCGACCCGGCGGCGTTCCGGCCCGATCCGGCGGCGCGCGGGCGTGTGCGGGCCGAACTCGGGGTGCCCGCCGGCGCGGTCGCCGTCGTCGCCGTCTCGCGCCTCGTGATGGACAAGGGCTACACCGAACTCGCAGCCGCGATGCGCGATGTGCCGGACGCCGAGTTATGGGTCGTCGGGGAACGCCTCGCCACCGACCGGGGCGAGGACGTGGCCGAATTGCTAAAGCAGGCGGGGCTGGGCACGCGCCTCCGCCTGCTCGGCTACCGCCACGACGTCGCCGCCGTGCTTGCAGCCGCAGACATCTTTGTCCTGCCGTCGTATCATGAGGCGCTGCCGATGTCGGTCATCGAGGCGATGCTGGCTGGCCTTCCCGTTGTGGCGAGCAACCTGCCCGGCACGCGCCAGCAGGTGGAGGACGGCGAGACCGGCATCCTGGTACCGCCGCGCGCCGCGCCTCCCTTGGCGGGCGCCCTGATGCGCCTTGCCGGTGACGCTGCCCTGCGTGCCGCGATGGGGCAGGCGGGCCGGGTGCGCGCTATGAGGCTTTTCGACGAGACCCGCGTGGTCGGCGGCGTGCTCGATCTGCTCGGTCTCTAGTGGCCCCAAGGCCCGTAACAGCGAGGCGCCTCTGATGCCTGACATCGTGCCCGTCCGCGTCGCCCTCATTTCGGTCTCCGACAAGACTGGACTGCAGCCTTTCGCCGCCGCGCTGGCCGCTCAGGGGGCCGAAATCTTGTCGACGGGGGGTACCGCGGAAGCCCTGCGCGGGGGCGGCGTGGCTGTCACCGACGTGTCCGCGCACACCGGTTTCCCCGAAATCCTCGACGGGCGGGTGAAGACGCTGGTGCCGCAGATCCACGGCGGCCTTTTGGCTCGCCGGGACCTGGCGACCCACCAAGCACAGATGCGCGCGCACGGGATCGCGCCGATAGACCTGCTGGCCGTCAACCTTTATCCATTCGAAGAGATGCTGGCTCGCGGGGCCGCGTTCGCCGACTGTCTTGAAAACATCGACATCGGCGGACCAGCGATGATCCGCTCGGCGGCTAAGAACCATAAATTCGTGACGGTTTTGACCGAGCCAGGACAATACGACTGCGTTCTGGCAGAACTCGCCGAGTTGCGTGGAACGACATGTAAGACGCGACGCGCGTTGGCCGCTGCTGCATTTGCACGTACCGCGGCGTACGACGCCGCAATCGCCGGGTGGCTTGCGGCTGAATGCAAGCAGACATTTCCTGACCGGATGACGATTTCGGGTCGGCTTCGGCAGACGCTGCGCTACGGCGAAAATCCGCACCAGGAGGCTGGATTTTACGTGACCGGCGCGCGTTTGGGTGTCGCCACGGCTGAGAAGCTGCAGGGGAAGGAGTTATCGTACAACAACCTTAATGACACGGATGCTGCTTTCGAATGCGTGGCAGAGTTCGACGATCCGGCTGTGGTGATCGTGAAACACGCGAACCCATGCGGCGTCGCAGTAGGCGTGTCGCTCGCGGAAGCTTGGGATCGGGCGTTGCGATGTGACCCGGTTTCCGCCTATGGCGGCATCGTCGCGCTGAACCGCCCACTTGACGCGGTAGCCGCCGAACGCATCGCCTCAATTTTCACAGAGGTAATCATCGCGCCTGGCGCCGACCCAGGTGCCCGCTCGATTCTCTCGAAGAGACGGAACCTGCGGGTCTTGCTTACCGTCGGCGTCCCGAGTCCGGCGGAGCAGCGCCTAACCTTCCGCAGCCTATCAGGCGGTTTTCTGACCCAGTCCGCCGATACGGGCCGTATCGGGCCGGCTGATCTTCGCGTCGTGACGAAGCGCGCTCCGACGGCAGAGGAGGTAGAGGACCTTCTGTTTGCGTTCCGGGTCTGCAAACACGTGAAGTCGAACGCCATTGTGTATGCGAAGAACGGCGCGACGGTCGGCATCGGTGCAGGTCAGATGAGCCGAGTCGATGCTGCCCGGATTGCCGCTTGGAAGAGCGCCGAGGCCGCGAGAGCCGCTGGGCAGGAGCGTCCCTTGGCAGAGGGAAGCGTGGTGGCGTCCGATGCGTTCTTTCCCTTTGCGGACGGACTCCAAGCGGTGATTTCAGCGGGTGCAACTGCGGTGGTGCAGCCTGGGGGATCAATCCGGGACGCGGAGGTGATAGCCGCTGCGGATGAGGCAGGGATCGCCATGGTTTTCACTGGGCTTCGCCACTTCAGGCACTGACGAGTTTGTGGGCCTCGGAGGCGGGCGCCTGACCTTGCCATCCCGATTTTAGCCGGCTTGATGCCATAGTTCGGCTTCGTGTCGCCCAGCATTTCTGCTCGCCGGAATAGCAGAGGTAGGCCACGACTTCGATGAAGGAGAAAGGGTGCTCCGAAAAACGCATCGTCCCCCAAGGAGGCCAGCCTCATGGTTGTTTGATGCGCTCTGTCTAGATCAAGCCGCACCGTCGCCTGTAATGACAGCAGGGATTGTCATCAGTAATATCAAGAAGTCGATCCAAAGCGTCCAATTGTTCACATACCAAACGTCCATTTGGACGCGACGCTGATAAGACGTATTGCTGCGACCGCTTACTTGCCACAATCCGGTCAGGCCGGGACGACCGGCGTAGTAGTGAGTGATGTCCGCTCCATAGAACGGCACCTCGCTAGCCACGATCGGGCGCGGTCCAACCAAGCTCATGTCCATCCGCAGCACGTTGATCAGCTGCGGCAGTTCGTCGAGGCTCGTCCTGCGTAGGAAGCGGCCGATCGGCGTGACGCGCGGATCGTCGCGAAGTTTCCGCGTCATCGCCCACTCTGCCGCGAGTGCCGGGCTGCGGTTCAGCGCGTCCTCCAGGACCGCGTCGCCGTTTATGACCATCGTGCGGAACTTCAGGCAGGCGAAGCTGCGTCCCCCCGCTCCGAGGCGGCGATGGGCGTAGAGAGCAGGGCCTCCGTCGCGGCGCACCAATATCGCGAAGGTCAGGAGCAGGGGCGAGACAAGGATCAGGAGCAGGGCGGCGACGGCGACGTCAAGCCCAACCTTGACTGCCCTTGCAGCGCGGAGCTGACGGCCACGGCGCGGTAGCAACAGCGTCCCATCATATCCGAACGGCTGCACTGTTTCAGCGGCAAATCGCGGAACTACTGAGGCGGGAAGCAGCACGGAGAAGTCGACCCGTTCGCGCAACGCCTGCGCCACCATCAGGCGCTGGCGCTCATGGCCGTCCGCCGCGATCAGCAGGCGTTCGGCGCCGTGCCGCCTCAACAATTCCTTCAGCGGACGTGGCTCGTTGGAGCCGATCACCGCGTCCGGCGTGACCCGTCCGGAAATACGATAGGCGCGTAGCCGCTGGGCGATGGCCACCGTACCGGATTCTGCGGCGCCGGAGGCGTCGTCTAATATCAGCACCGGTACCGCCCATAGCCCTGCCCTGATCAGAACGCTCTTGGCAAGCTGGGTTGTAGCTGCCGCGAGAAGGGGAAAGGCGAGGAGCGCGAGCAGCGAGACAGTTGTAGGCGCGCCGGTCAGGGCGCCGATCAGGCCAAGCGCCGCACAGCCAGCGAATGCCGTCGTAGTGGCTTGGCGTAGCTCGGCCCACGGGCCTGGGCTGTCATGGTATCGGCCATTCGCAGCGAGCACTGCCACGAGCGTCAAGCCGACTGCGACGACCTGGATCGTCGGCGGAGCCGCGGCAGTACCCACAACGCTGTCTTGGCCGGCCAAGGTGGAGGCCAGAGGTCCCGTCAGCATCGCCGCAGCGGCCAAAGCGGTAAGGTCGGCGGCGATCAGTGCGCCGGCGCACAGAGCGCGCCGTTGAGCGGAACCGGCCCACCTGACGTCCGACCGCGGACCGGTGTGCCTACTAAATGGTTGTGCTTCGGCTTGGCGAGGGACGAATCCACCAGGGTGTGGCGCAACCGTCTCGGTTGTATGATGGATATCCGACACCAACGACACGTTGCATTCCCCCCGCAGAGCGATCCACGATAGGAATGATTGTGCCGCAGCTCGTCTCGCCGCGCCGCCTGGACTTCCGGCTTAGTCGGACTATCGCACGCGGCTCATTCTTCCCCCGGCGGCGTATGCCGCTTCATCCGGAAGTCTCGGGCGCTGGAACGCTTGCTTTCCCGACTAGGCCGAGCATTAGTGGGCGGACTGGGCAAGGGCTGGTTGCGAGAAGACGATACGGAATTGTCGAATCAGTCTCACTCGTAACCTGAATGGGGAAAATCTTGCACTGGCAGCGGCGACCCAAACGCCGCTGGCAACCTAAGAGTGTCCTTCGTTCCGAAATGCAACCCTGCATCTTCAATCATAAGGACAGTGGACATCTAGCCAAAATAAAGAGTAATCTCATTCTCAAGACGGTTTTTGTGTCGAAAAAGTAATCCGCGTCAGGTGCCGGGCTGACTTGACCCATTGGAATTTCAGGATGAGGAGGCTGTCTCGTGTCTGTTGAGCGCCCAATCCCACTGTCCACGTTGCGACCGCAGTCCGATCCGCTTTCAGACCAGGATCAACTGTCGATCGG
Organism: Pseudomonadota bacterium; assembly: GCA_018240635.1. Taxonomy (GTDB): domain Bacteria; phylum Pseudomonadota; class Alphaproteobacteria; order Acetobacterales; family Acetobacteraceae; genus JAFEFJ01. Next base: position 8,388 of record JAFEFJ010000005.1, read on the forward strand.
GCTTGATACCCGGAGGCTTGCCTATTTCGGCATGCAACTTGAGTCGGACGGTCTACGCGGAGACGCGTCCGGCGCGGCCGACTTGAGCCTGGCGGTCATCGATTGCTACCAGTTCAGCCAGGAATGCCTGATACGCGCATTCGCCGCGGCCAGTCCGCGGCTGAAGGTGACCGCCTTCTCAACGTTGAAGGAATGCATCGACCGTACGCCGCCTAAACTGGACCTGATCATCTACTACGCCCATGCCGCGGACGTCTCCGACGCGGTCCTCACGCAGAGGATCGCGTCTGCGCACGAAGCTTTCCCCGACATCCCGCTGATTGTCTTGTCGGATGCGGAGGACGCGCATCAGCCCAAGACAATCCGTCGTACCCTCAAAAGCGGCGCGCACGGACTGATCCCAACCCGAACCACCGGCATTCCTGTGGCGGTGGCAGCGATCCAGTTCGTGAAGGCCGGAGGCACTTTTGCGCCGCTCGATCTGCTCCTGACGGGCCGCTCGGAGCGTCATTCCCAGCAGACGGATGCGTCCCGCCAGATGCGGCTGACCGCCCGGCAGATGACCGTGTTGTCCCATCTGCAACAAGGCAAGGCCAACAAGATTATCGCGCACGAGTTGGGCATGAGCGAAAGCACGGTGAAGGTCCATGTGCGCAATATTATGCGCAAAATGGGTGCCACCAATCGCACCCAGGCCGCCTATAAGGCGCAGAAATTCTGGGATAACGCCGAACTGGGACAGCTTTCAGAGATTTGATGCCCGGGCGCGGCACGCCGCTTCCCTTGGCGCCTGCCTGATCCATCCGTCCGTTCTGACAACATCGGGAAAAGGTCCGCTGTCGATGCTGGGCACTGCCCTGCGCCGCTCGCTTGCGGGTCCCGTTCTGGCCAGTGCTGCCGCTCTGGCTCGCGCACGACTACGTGGTCGTTCCAGCGCGCGCGATTTCCGCCGGGTTGCCGTCGTGGCCGCACTTGCCCGTCATAATGGGATCGCGAGCGGCGCGCTGCTGCAAGCCGCGGCGCTGGCCGCTCAGGGCATCGATGTGACGATTCTGGATGCGACACCGGCGCTACGCAACCCACTATTCCGTATCGTGCACGAGCCGGCAACTGCGTACATTGTTCACGCCGCCGGTCCGCAGACTGCGCAGCTGATTGGCAGCTTGCTTCCCGCTGCTGCCGGTGCTTGGCGCGTCGGATACTGGGCGTGGGAATTGCCCGAACCGCCCCCAGACTGGGTGGGCTGCGACGCAACGCTGAATGAGATCTGGACGCCGAGCGGCTTCGCCCGGGATAGCTTGGCAACATTGGTAAGGAAGCCGCTGGCGGTCGTAACGCACCCAGTTGCCGTATCCACCACTCCGCGCACGCGCGATGCATCCGCGCCCTTCACCGTGCTGGTGATGGCGGACGGCCGGTCGAGTTGGGCGCGGAAGAACCCCGCGGGCGCGGTGGCCGCGTTCCGGGCCGCCTTCGGCGAGTCGTTTGAGGCGCGTCTCATCCTAAAGCTCCATGGACGCCCCGTCGAGATGAGGGCACTTGAGGCTGAGCTCCGCGGTGCGTTGCAGGCCACTAACGTATTTGTGGTGCGCGACAGGCTGGACGAGGCTGGGATGCAGGCCCTCTACCGATCGGCGGATGTGTTCCTCTCACTGCACCGCGCCGAAGGGTATGGCCTGCCGATGAACGAGGCGATGGCGCAAGGCGTGCCGGTTATCGCTACCGGCTGGTCGGGCAACCTGGCTTTCATGACGGATGATGACAGCATTCTGGTGCCCTACCGGCTGGTGCCAGTGCGCGACGCCTCGGGCGTCTATCGTGCTGGCACCTGGGCCGAGCCGGATATCGATGCCGCGGCTGCGGCGCTGCGGCGGTTGGCGACGGACCCGGCCCTGCACGCCCGTCTGTCAGCGGCGGCACATCGCCGCGCGGCCTCGTTAGTCCCCTCTTTCCCGCTTGGCGGGTATTTCTCGAGAGCGGCGGAATGAGGGGGCCGCTAAAGCTCGCAAGCTCGCTCCGGCATCATGCGGCCGGTCAACAGGTCACGGAGCGCGATCAGGTTACCGCGCAACCGACCGCGCCGGTCGATATGGGCTTCCGGCCATGCTGCGCGGAGGATATTCATCGCCACGTTGCACGACATGTGCGACAGCGCTCGGCGCAGCGGATAGCCGTGACGCTTGGCCGCCAAGTAGAGCGGATTGGCGACCTGCGAGTAGCCAAGCCGCACGCCCGAACCGCGCCCCGATTTCACGCCCAAGTGTACCCCGCGCGCAGCATCAAGCCGCACCACCCGGCCGAAGGGTGCAAGACGGCGGGAAAGGTCCACGTCCTCCTGCCAGCCATAGAGCGGCAGACGCTCATCGAAGCGCAGCCCATGCGCCCGCATCGGTTCGAGCCGAAGCGCCATGTTGCAGCCGTAACCGGCAAAGGTGGCGTGCACGCCGTCTTGCGCCGCGGACCACGCACGCAGGATCGCCGCTCCCGCCTCGACGCTCAGGCCCGGCCCGCCGATGCCGTCGGCGAGAACATTCCCCGTCGCGACGACGATGCTCGGATCAGCCGCCATATGCCGCTCGATTGCCGCCACATAGCCGGGGTCGGGCAGGAAGTCGTCATCGAAAAACAGGATGATTTCCGCGTCCCCGCTGGCATCCAGGATGGCATTGCGCTGCCTCGGCAGGCCGGGTGCGGTCATCAGTACCGACGCTCCCGGGCAGGCATCGGTTACGCCGGCGACATCCGCCGCGCTAGTGGAGCAGACGACGATGTGGTCGGCGGCGCGCGTCTGCGCAGAGAGTGCTCGCAACGTGGCGCACAACACAGGGGCTCGCCCCAACGTAGGAATGCCAATCACGATCGTATCGGCCATGCGGCTGCTCCATTCGGCCTCGGTCGCCGCCTACACGCCTCGGCAGCGGCCCCGCCGCGCTGCAATCAATCAGAATTCCTAAAACCTGTCGTTCGTCCAAACGCGTTACGGAAAAGATGACAAGATGGACCCGTATCTACCTATCGGCGCGAAGTCGTCCGATCCGGTCCTGATGGGCGCCCATCAGCAAGTGTCCGCGATGCCAGCGCTGGAACCGATCGGCGTACCGATTGGCCGCGCTCTGTCCCTGATCCACCGCAACCTTTGGGTGGTGATCCTGATCCTCGGCCTCGGCCTGGGCGGCGCGGCAGTCGTCCTGAAGAGCATGCCGAAGCAATACACCGCCGGCGCCACAATCCTTATCGAGCCGCAACGCACCCAGGTCAGCGACCTTCAGGCGATCTCACCCGATCCAGGCGACGTCGCAAGCCTGTTGCGTACTCAGATCGACATACTTCGTTCGACCCGGCTGGCTCTCGGCGTGGTGCGTGCGCTTGATCTCACGAGCATACCGGTTTTCCAGCCGCATAGTGGCGGGATCAAGGCAATGCTGTTCCGCGCATTGCAGGCGGTGGGCCTCTCTGATCCTGTGCCACACGACCAGCTCACCCCGCAACAAGCCGACCAGGTCGCTGCACTGGTTTTGCAGGATATGCTGAGCTTCACTAACGAGGCGCATTCAAGCGTGCTTGGTGTCTCGGTAACCACAGGCAATGCCGCGCTCAGCGCCGCTATCGCCAACGAGGTTGCCAAGCAGTTCCTGGACTTTAAGCGGAACGAGAAGTTCGCGGCCATGCAGCGCGCGCACGACTGGTTCCAAGAACAGCTCGGCACCCTCGGCGATCAGGTGCATGCCGCCGATCTAGCGGCGGAGAATTATCGCAGACAGCACGGGTTGGAGGAGCAGCCACCCGATACCGGCACCGGCGAGCGTACTGTCTCGGCAAACCGGCAACAGCTGGACGCGATCAGCCGTCAACTCTCTGACGTCTCTCGCGAGCGGGCGCTGAAGGAAGGCCAACTCGCGCAGGCGCAGGCGGTACTCAAAGGCGCGATGCCGGCCAGCGCGCTGCCGGAAGTGTTGACCTCCACCGCTGTCGCCGGGCTGATATCGCAGATCGCCGCGGCGTCGGGACGTGAGGCGCAGCTTGAAACCGCTCAGGGAGCGAATAATCCGGAGCTGGTGGCTACGCGCGCGCTGGTCGCGCGGCTGCAGGCGAAGCTGCAGCAGGAAATGGGTAACATCGTCATGAGCCTGACCGCGTCGGTGCAGGCCGCACGCTCGCAAGAGGCGTCGTTGCGCACCGAACTCGAAAAGCTGCGCCGTGCGGTCGCCGACGAGAATTCCGCCGAGGTCGGATTGCAGGAGCTGCAAGCCAAGGCCCGCGCCACGCGCGGGATCTACGAAAGCTTCCTGACGCGGGTGGCGCAGCTCGCGAACGTCGCCGGCATCCAGGAACCCGATGCCGCGCTCGTGTCATCGGCGCAGGTACCCCTTACGCCGTCCTCGCCCAAGACAATGCAGGTCCTTGTGCTCGCGGCAATGGGTTCGATGGTGATTGGCATAGCCCTTGCCGTGATGATTGAGCGCCTGCGTCCTGGTTTCGGCGAACCGGAGGTGCTGGAGGCGGCGCTGGGCCTGCCGATGTTGGCGGTGATGCCTCGCGTGTCGGCCGCCGGCCAGGCGCAGGCCGAAACCGGTCCACCGCGGAAGCGCTCGGCGATCATGCTGGACGCCGCTCTTGACAAACTGCGCGGTCAGTTGAGGGCGTTAGGCGAGAAGCGTCCGACCGTGGTCATGGTTACGTCCGCCCTGCCGCAAGAGGGAAAGTCCGTATTCGCCGCCCGGTTTGCCCGTAACGCTGCGCGTGCGGGCTGGCGCGTGATGCTGGTGGAGTGCGACTTCCGCCGCCCATCGATCGCCCGGGCTTTCGGCCTGCCGCCGGGAGCCGGACTTTCGCAGATACTTAACGGGACCTTGCTCGGCAGCGAAGATGCGGTGCTCCACACTCCAATGCCGCACCTGCACGTACTACCGGCAGGCTGGGTGCAGGGTGACCCGCAAGAGCTGCTTGCCTCGCGGCGTATGGAGGCTCTTCTCGCCACCGCGAGAGAACGTTACGATCTCGTCGTGCTCGACACGCCGCCGGTGCTACCCGTAGCCGACGCGCTGGTGCTGAGCAGCCGTGCGGACGCGACGCTTATGCTGGTGCGCTGGGAAAAGACGCCGCGCAGCGCAGTGCAGGACGCGGTACGGATGCTGCGCGACAGCCGCGCACGGATTCTGGGCACGGTGATGACCCGGGTAAGCATGCGGACGGCGCAGATCGTTGGCGGGCGCATATCGCATGCGCTCGGCTACTACGATAGCTACCACGCGCGTCAGAAGCACCCGCAAGTAAGATCGGCATCAGCCTTTTCGCCAAAGTGAAACGGACCGCCGTGCTTGGCATGGTAGCGCCGTCTGTCACCGGCCCCGCGCCGGTCGGGTGAGAGCGGGGCGATCAGGTGATGGTGGAGACGATCTTCCTAAATGGGCGCTTCCTGCATCAACCGGTGACCGGGGTCCAGCGTTTCGCTTCGGAATTGACAAGAGCGATCGACGCGCTGGCCGATCAGGAGATTTGGCGCGAGACCGAGGTACTGGCGCCGGGCTGCGCGCCGGCGCACGCCACAGGACGGGGCGCCGTCGGAATGACCGACACGTTCCGCCGCCTGCGGCTGCGGGCCATTGGGCGTTTCCACGGCCATCTGTGGGAACAGGCGGAGTTGCCGCGAGCGGCGCGGGGCGGCGTGCTGGTGAGCCTGGGCAATACTGCGCCTGTCCTGGGCGGGCGGCGGCAGGTGGTGGTGATCCACGACGCGGGGGTTTTCGATACCCCCGAATCCTACTCGCTGCGCTTCCGTGCCTGGTACAAGGCTTTGCAGCGCCGGCTAGTCCGGACCGGAGTAGAAGTCGCCACCGTCTCCGAATTCTCGCGCGGGCGGATCGCGGAGCGCCTTGGCGTCGATCCGGCACGGATCGCGGTTGTTTACGAGGGCGCTGACCACATCCTGCGCGTTCCTGCCGATCCCGCAGCGCTCGTACGCCACGGCCTGCGACCCTGGAATTATGTGCTGGCGGTGGGTAGCCGGGTGGCGCACAAAAACCTCGTTGCGCTTCGCAAAGCCGCAGATGCGCTGGCGCGACGCGGCATGACCCTCGCGGTCGCGGGAGGCGGCGATCCCGGCGTCTTCAGCGGCGTGGCGGACGCGAACCATGGCGAGCGCCGTCTCGGTCGCATTAGCGATGCCGAGTTGCGCGCGCTGTACGAAAGCGCCGCCTGCCTCCTGTTTCCATCGCGCTACGAAGGTTTTGGCTTGCCGCCAGTGGAGGCGATGGCCTGCGGCTGTCCTGTGCTCGCTGCCCGGGTCGGCGCAGTGGAGGAGATCTGCGGCGACAGCGCGCTCTATTTCGACAACGATGAGCCATGTTCGATCATGCTGGCGGTCGAGCGGTTGCTTGATGAGGATGGCCTCGCCGAGCGGCTACGCGAGCGCGGACGTGCGCGCTCCGCGGCGCTTAGCTGGGAAGCTTCCGCCCGAGCCCTCGGGGACGTCGTACGGCGGCTTCGGTAGGGCAGGTCAGAGAATCAGCGGCATGGCACGGTCTGGTGTGCCACTTTCCCTCGGACTGCTCGTCACGGTCGCTGTGGTGGCGTTAGCGGTACTGCTGCCGTGCGCGCGCGCGCAGGTTACCGGGCCGGCCCCGCTGCCCGCCGCCGAGTGCGAGGCCGCCGTGCGTGCGGTGGAACGGCGTTACGCCCTGCCGGCTGGGCTGCTTGCGGCGATCAGTCGGGCTGAGACCGGGCGGCAAGATCCATCGACCGGCGCGCTCGTCCCGTGGCCTTGGTCGGTCCAGGCAGAGGGGCGCGGCCTGTTCTTCGACACCAAGGAGCAGGCAGTGCAATGGGTACGCGACGCGCAGGCGCGTGGCGTCGCTTCGATCGATACCGGCTGCCTACAGATTAACCTCTCTTTCCATCCCGATGCCTTCGCTACGCTGGCCGACGCGTTCGACCCGCGTCGCAACGCCGATTATGCCGCCCGCTTTCTCTTGAAGCTGCACACCGAACTGGGCGACTGGCGGCTTGCCACGGGCGCGTATCACTCGCAGACCGAAGCCCTCGCCGGTCCCTACGTCGCGCGTGTTCAATCGATACTGGGTGCGCGTCCCATCGCCTCGCTGAAGCCAGCATCGCCGCGCCTAATCGACAGTCTGGCCGAGGCATGGCACGCGACCGAGGAGGCGCCCGTGGCCGTCCCGCTGCGACTGCCTATCGCCGCGCGCGGCTGGGATACGCTGCTGCGACGGGCGACGTTCCCTGGGGCGGTTCGGCGTGTCATGGTCCATCCGCAACCGCCTGCCAAGCCTGTGAAGCTTGCCGCTGCTTCTCCATCGCATTGAGCGCGCGTTTGTACTGATTGCTCAGCAGGTGCAACTTGTTGTTCAGTAGGTGATGCACGGCTAACTGGAAACGATGATGACCAACCGTCGTAACGACTCGCTGAAATCCCCGCCCCCCCGCCGTCCGTTGCGACGCAGCATTCGCGCTGTCTGGGGTGCGCTCCTGTTCGCTGGTTTGCTCGGGACGAGCGCCTGCCAGCCCGGCTCGGACATGCCGCCGCTCGCAGCCGCCCCGGCCGGTCCCTATCACCTCGGGGTTGGCGATCAGGTGCGGATCATCACCTTCGGTCAGGACTCACTCACGGGACAGTTCCGCGTTAACGACCGTGGGAACATCGCCATCCCGCTGCTTGGTCCGATTGCGGCCAGCGGCTTGACGACGGCGGAACTGGAGCGGCGGATCGAGAAGGAGCTAAAGGCGAAGAAGGTGCTGCTCGATCCGTCCGTCGCAGTCGAGGTGCTGGGCTACCGGCCGGTCTTCATCTTGGGCGAAGTGACCAAGCCCGGCGAGTATGCGTATCAGCCTGGCATGACGGTGTTGACGGCGGTTGCCATTGCCGGCGGCTTCACCTATCGCGCGCAGACCGATACCGCCGCGATCCTGCGCAAAGAGGACGGGCGCTCGGTCGAAGGCAAGGTAGCCCCAAGCACGGATGTCGAGCCGGGCGATGTCATCACCATCTTCGAGCGCCTATTCTGACTGGACGAGGCGCCGCTCCCGGCGGCGCCTACAGCGCGATGTGCAGCGTCAGCATCGCGATGCTCTGGGTGAAGGGCGCCGAGGCGATGGTTCCCGGATTGGCGGCATTGGTCCCGCCGACCTGGCCCAACTGCTGCGTGAAGTCGTAGTCGAGCGATAGACGAACGGTCCGGTTGATCAGCCAAGTGACGCCGCCGCCAAGCGTGTAGCTGGTCTGTGTTCCGTTCACGGTTTGCAGGTAGGTGGCACTCGCGACTGCCACGCGACCTTGCAGGAGCACGTTGCGCAAAAGTTCGTGATCAACGACACCGCGCGCCGCGGTCAGTACGTAGCCGTTGTTGCCGGCGGTGGTCGGGTCCTCGATCTCTCGCGACAGTGTGCCGGTCACAGTGGTTAGTCCGGTCGGCGTCCATATCACGCTCGCTTCCAGCACCGGGGCGGTATGGGTCTTATATTGGGCGGCCTGGAAGTCACGCACCTCGATGCCGACCAGCGCGCGGTAACGCCAAACCGAGTTGGCCTGATAGTCGAGGCCGGTCAGCACCTCGTAGCTCGTGGAGTTGTTGCTCGGCTGGCTGGGCGCTGGGCTTGGGAAGTCGGAGGCTATGCCGCGCAGAACCAGCAAAAGCCCCCCTTCCTCGCTCATGGAATACCGGCTGATCAAGCTGGCAGCGAAAACATTGCGGTTAAGCGATGTCTGGCTGATCTGCTGGCCCTGCACCGTCGCGATACCGTAGCGATAAGCGCTGAAACTGAAATCGGGCGTGATGGAGATGCGATTCAGGTCGATGCTGTAGGCGGCGTGAGCCGTGTCTGTCTGATTGCTAACCGGGGTCGAGGACTGCAGCGCGGCGAGTGAGGTCCCGAATTGATGATACGTGACGTGGGAGAAGGCACCTTCCAGAAGGTCGCGACCGATCTGGTAGGTGCCGCCGACCGCCGCGTTCCAGTCGGTGTAGCTATCGTTCGGCAATGCGAAGAAGACGTTATTGCCAAAGCCCACCGATGCAGCGGCGCTGTTGCGTTCCCAATTCGACTCGGCGCTGACGTTGCCGGACGTGCGAACGCCCCAGCTGCCCGAGCCGGCCGCCCCAGTAACGTCGGAGTTGTAGAATAGCGCCTCATCGAACGTCGGCAGCACCGTGAACCCGCCCGCATGGATACCCTGCTGCTGATAAAGTGGTCGGGCGCGCGAGAGGACAGTGACCCCCAGTTGCCGGTCGTAGCCGTAGCTCCCGGAGGGGAAATAGACTGGAATGTTCTGTGCCGTGGCAGGATGCGGGCTAGCCAGCGAGGCGATCAGGCCAGACAGCAGAACGGCAGGCCTAACCATCATGCGAGCGCGGCGCGGCTGGACGGTCACGGCGTAGGCGGCGCGGTCGCTGCCGGCTCGCTCACAGACGGCTGGCTTATAGGCAGAGGGGGCCATGCGGCGCGGCATCGTTCCTCTCCGGGTGGCCCGACCGACCCCCAGCACATGATTGGCATGATAGGCAGGCATATCGAACCGATGCAAACTAGTCATTGGCGCGCGACCTTGACAAAGCGCGCTCCATTCGTGAGGACACGACGCAGTGTCGCCATGCACCTCTGCCGCGATGGCGCCGACCGCTGTGTCAGGCAGGCGGATTGCGGATCAGAACGGTACGGAGGCGTTCTCCATCGGACACATTGAATTCGGCAATCGGCACGTCGAGCAGCACCTCGACTGGCAGATTGAAGGGGGGCCGATCCAGGTATACCCCCGACCCGAAGGTGACGCGTACGTCGGGGCAGGCCCTCTTGTCCATGTTTGGCCGCCGCAGCTTCGCGACACTTGGCAGATGCTCTGTCACGAGCAACAGGCGGCACCCGCGCGTATTGCGCAGGATCGCCGCGATGTCGCGGTTGGACAGGTGCTGGAACACCTGCCGCACGATGCACAGATCGGCGGCCGGAAGTTCAGCGCGCGTCGCGTCCGCGTGCAGGAACCGGACTTTCCCACTGCCATGGCGCGCCCGGTTGAAGGCGACCAGTTCGTCAACCACGTCGATGCCGAGATAATCCTTGCAGGCGGCTGCGTAGCGGGAGGCGACCGAGAAGTCGCCGCAACCGATTTCCAGCACTGACTCGACCTTGTTTTCGGCGATCACGCGCCACACCAGGGCGGCGTAGCTTTCGACCGACGGATCGTAGGACCCATCGCCCGAGTAGTAGGGACGCGCCGTCTCCGCCGGTTCGCCCCACAGCCGCTCGCGATAGATGGCACCAAAGACGCGCTCGTTAGATGAGCCCATCAGCAGGTTCTTAATTACCGAGCGTGCTTGCCTATAATAAGGCAGCAGGGCGCGGGGCACCAGCGACTCAACCGGCAAGGCAAAATAGGTTCGGACACGGGTCGGGTCCTCGGTCGGCATCGTCGCTTATCCTGATTTCGTGCGGAGTATCATCTGCACCATCGGCTGGCGCGACCATCTGGCTTTGTCTGCATTGGTCTTCTGTCACGGGCTACGCGGGGGACTTCCGCGATAGACATGCTGGTTACCCACCAGCCGCCGTCCTGCGGCGCGAGCGGCAGCGTTGCGAATTCGGAACTGCATGCTGAACCAAAGACTTCGTACTGGCTCTCCCGGCCACCCGGTGAAGCGGGTCACACGGAGTGGCGCGCTCACAGTGGCCGGAGCGTAGAAGTAGGTCGTCAAATTCACGCGCGGCTTGGGCCCGGCCACCGGCTGCACCGAATGCCAGGAGTTGCCCGTGGTTTCCATGATTACCAGCCGGTTCGACCGGAATTCCACCGTCTGCGCTCCACCCCGATTGGCCAAAGGCCACAGTTGAAGATGTCCGCCATATTCTGGGAGCCAGTCGGGTGAGAGGTACAAAAGCAGGACCAGATCGCGCCGTCTCTGCCGGTCATAATCGTGAGAATTGTCGAGATGCGGGCGCATGAAATCACCCGTCAACATCATCGTCATCCCACCATTGTAGAGCTGTTTGTCGCTTTCCAGACGGTCCTTGCCGGTGATCGCCGCGACCGCCTGGACGATCGGCGCGCGCGTGAAGGCGGCGATCAGATCGCGCAACAACGGATTCATCCTGTCGAGGTCGGCGCAGACGTATTTGCGTTCCTTGTCGTCTGCGCGGCGCAACATGGCGGCCAGCGGTGGCAGGCTGCCACTAACCGCTGTCAAAGCTGACTGCGGCAGCACATCGTCGACCCAGCAGCAGCGTACGCGTGCCGCGCCGGGCTGGCCGAATTGCGCAGCCAGCCGCGGCATTTCAGAGGTCAGTCGTTCAGCCAAGAGTCCGGCAAATATGTTGCCCGCGCGGCTATCCGCGCCGTTCGCCACGCTGCCTCCGCTGGCCACGCGCTGTTCGGTCGAAGAATGTGCGGATATGGACAACGCGGAACTCGACCGTTTGTTGCGCTCGTATCGTCGAGCATAGGTCCCGCGCGCAGCAATCCAGCAAACCGACGAGAGTTCTCATCCCTTTGCACAATATATAATCCGATTTGGTCATGGACCAGCGGCGGCCCGCCCGCCATGTTCTTTTCGTTGTGGGAAAGGCCGGGGCGTCGCAGTCGGCGTGGCTGACGTCGGTCGTGTCGCTTTGGGCGCTTGTCCGACCGGTTCGCCGGTTTATATTCCTTTGCATCGAGTAACGCAAATTTCAGCGTTCCGTCCCATCGAGTCTCTCTCCAGCACGCGCACTCTCGTTTCCGGCATGGCGTGGATCGGGATCGGCCGCGGCTTGCCGGTTCTTGTGGCTCTCGGGACGACGCCATTCCTCCTGCACCGGCTCGAGGTCGACCGGTGGGCGCTCTACACGCTTGCGCTCAGCATCGCGGGAAGCTTCGGCATTCTCGACTTAGGGATGAGCGCAGCTCTGACGCGCGCGCTCGCGGAACGGATCGGCACCAGTGAGGAGCGCGATGCCGCTCCGTTGATCATTGCAGGCCTTACGGTTCTCATGGTTGTAGGCCTAGCCGGCGCCGTGCTCGGCGCCTGGTTTGCACCCACGCTGATCGACCATCTGCTGACTGTGCCGACAGCGCTGCGGAGCGAAGCTATCGCCGCCTTCCGCGTACTTGCGCTTGCGGCCCCTCTTATCGTCATCAGCGGCGCGCTATGGGGAGTGCTTTCCGCCTATCAGAATTTCCGCGCGGCCACGCTGATCAACATTCCGGTCAATGCGGTCTACTATGTCGGCCCCGTCTTCGCGATGCTGATCGGCGGCGGGCTGATCGGCGTGATCGCGACCCTGGTAGCGGCGCGGCTGTTGCAAACGATGTTGTCGGCGGCGCTGGTACTGCGCCTGGTGCCACAGCTTGCCGATCGGCCGCGGATCGAACTGAGACGCCTGCGGTCCTTGTTGCGTATCGGCTTGTGGGTGACCGTCTCGAACACGCTCTGGCCGGTGATGCTATACGTCGACCGGTTCATCGTCGGCGCAGCACTTACCTTGGCGGAGGTCTCTTACTACTCTACCCCGCTCGACCTGGTTTTGCGCCTTCTGATCGTGCCGATATCGGTGGCGGCGGTACTATTCCCGGCGGTGGCGACTAGCCACCGCGACCGCCCAGACCGCGCGGCATCGCTTCTGGGCACCGGGTCCGCGGTCGCGTTGTCGGTCGTATTTCTGCCTTGCGTGCTGCTTGCCGCCTTTGCAGACACGCTGCTGTCGCTGTGGCTCGGCAAGCCTTTCGCCGGACAGAGTGCGTTCGTACTGACCGTGATGGCGGTTGGCATGTTCCTGAATTGCGCGGCGCTGTTGCCGAGCACCTTCACCGATGCGATCGGGCGTCCGGAATTGGGCGGCATAACCATCCTTGCGCAGGTCGTGCTGTTTCCGCCGATTGTCTACATCATGGCAGTGCGCTACGGCATCGGCGGCGCGGCGCTGGCTTGGTCGGCCCGCGCGGCGGCGAACTGCGCGGTGCGCCTGCTGATCTGCCGCCGACTGGGCCCCCGCGCTGCGCCGGTGGTGCCCGGACTGGCGGTCGTCACCGCCTTGGGCGTAGCGGCAATCGTCGCCTGCGCACTCATCGGGCCGGTTCCGGCGCGCGCGGGCGCGGCAGCGGTGGCCTGCGTGGCGATTCCCGCGGCAGCGGCTGCGCTGCTGCTCGATGCCGACACGCAGGCTGCACTGCGCCGCCGGTTGGCACGGATCGGCCGCATCGCGCGCGGCGCGCCGCTTCAGCCGCGTATAAGGCACCCACACGGATGAGCATCACGGTACTCGGTGCAGTGCTGGTGCCACTCAGCCTGTTATGGGCCGTCAACCCGGTGCGTCTGCTACAACTGGCCCTTCTGGCGGCAGTATTCGAGGCTGCTGCGGCGCTAATCTTCGGCGGCTTCGGCCTGCAACCGGCGATGGTGCCGGGTCTGCTGTTCCTGCTGTATGTCATTCTGCAGTACGCGCTCGGAATGCGCTATCCCGGCGAGGGGCAGGCGCTGCGCTCGCTTCTGCCGCTGGTCGCGCTGATGGCCTACGCGCTGCTGTCGATCTGGCTGCTGCCGACCGCCTTTGCCGGACAGATAATGGTCTGGCCGCAGAAGATTGATCCGATCACGCCGAGCTATGTGCCTCTGGCGTTCTCCGCCGGCAATATCACCCAGACGCTCTATCTTCTGATCGACGTCGCCTTCACGATCGCGGTGGCAGTGTTCATGTCGCGCGCGGCGCTGCGCTATGAACGCATCATCCGTGCCTATCTCATCGGCGGCTACGTCGTGGTCGCCTTGACGTTCTGGCAGTTCGCCAACCGGGTGGCAGGCGTTCCGTTTCCCTACGAGGTTTTGCAATCCAACCCCGGCTGGGCGATCGTCGAGCAGGCGATGGGCTCGGTGCCGCGGGTGCAGGGACCGTTCAGCGAGCCGGCGGCGCTTGCATCCTATCTCGCCGGTTTGACCTTCTGCTGCCTTTGGCTGTGCACGCGGGGCTACCGCACGCTGCGCCCCGATCTGCTGCTTGCGCTCGGCATGGCGGCGATGATGCTGTCAACCTCGACGACCGGCATCGCCATTCTCGTGGCCGGCCTTCCGATGGTAGTCGTGTTCGGCACCGCGGGCGGCGACCGCCGCGTGATCGGTAGGCTCGCGCGGCTGTTCGGTATGCTGATACTGGGCGGCATGCTGGTGCTCGTGCCCGTTTTGGTCATGAAGCCGGGCCTGATCGCCTCGGTGCAGGAGGTGGTGGATTCCACACTGACCAAGCAGGACAGCGAGTCCTACAAGGACCGCTCCGGACTGGACGAGGCAGCCCTAGGCACTCTGTCGCAGACCTACGGCCTGGGCGTGGGATGGGGTAGTTTCCGCGCTTCCAGCCTGGTGCCCGGGCTGGCTGCAAATGGCGGGGTGTTCGGCCTTGCGATGGCGCTTCTGCTGCTGCTCCGCGTCAGCGCCCTGATCCGCGGAGCGCGCCGGTTGTGCGTCGACCACGGCGGCCAGATCCTGATGGACGGGTTTGCAGCGGCGATGTGCGGACAGCTTGCGGCTGCATTGTTGTCCGCGCCGATGATCTCGTCGTTGCAGTTCTACCTTCAGCTCGGCTGTGTGGTGGGGGTGGCGGCGCGCATCCGCGTCGATGCCCACGCCCGGCGCCGGTCCGCTGCCCGTGCGCCCGGCGCCTTCGCACCTACCGCTTACGCATCGGCCGCAGCGCCAAGTCGGTGATTTCGGCGGTGCGCGGCAGCATCGTCACGTGACGCATCATGAGAGTGACGTCGGGCAGCCCGTTGGCAATGGCCTTCAGGCCATACTTCGTGTCCGCATACTAGGCAACGCCCAGTCCGCCGCCCGCCGCCACAGCCTCCCCCGCCGGCGCGATCGCCGCGAGGTACGCCATGTCCGCCTCGGCCATGTACTCGGCGATCGCCTCGCCTATGTCGCCGAACGCAGCCGCAATCAGGACCCGGTGGCCAAGCCTGCAGGGCTCCGTCGACGTTAGCTGCGGCGCCGCTAATGTCCTGCGATACGGCCTCTGGGTCGATACGCCGATCGAGTGATGGGAGTCCGCATACGACCGAATTGGTCGCGTTACCTGCCACGGCTTCTTGTCTAGAAACTGGAGCGGAACGTGTAGGATTGTGGCCGATGCGGGTGTTGGTTTCTGGACATCGCGGGTATATCGGGTCGGTGATGGTGCCGATGTTGCTGGCGGCGGGGCACGAGGTCGCCGGCTGCGATACGGATCTTTACTCGGCTTGTGACTTTCCGGGAGGTGGAGCCGTCGCAACGGTTCCGACCCTTCCGCGCGACGTGCGCGACCTGACGGTGGATGATTTGCGCGGCTTCGATGCCTGTATCCACCTTGCCGCGCTGTCGAACGATCCGCTCAGCGACCTCAATCCGGACATCACTTACGACATTAATCACCGGGGTAGTGTCCGGATCGCCGAAATGGCCGCCGCCGCCGGGGTGCGTCGCTTCGTTCTTGCATCCTCGTGCAGCAACTATGGCGCCGCCGGAGACGCGATGCTCGACGAGACGGGCGCGCTGAATCCGGTCACCGCCTATGGCCGGTCGAAGGTGATGGCCGAGCGCGACATCGTGCCACTGGCCCGCGACGGCTTTTTCCCGACCTTCCTGCGCCCGGCGACCGCCTACGGCGTGTCGCCGCGGCTGCGTGTCGATATCGTTCTTAACAACCTCGTCGCTCATGCCGTGGCGACCGGCCGTATCCTTCTGAAGTCGGACGGGTCTCCGCTGCGTCCGATCGTGCATATCGAGGATATCGCCCGCGCATTCTTGGCGGTCCTTCAGGCACGGTCGGAAGATGTGGCCAATCAGGCATTCAATGTGGGCAGGACGGACCAGAACTATCGTATCATCGATATAGCGGAGGCCGTGGCGTCGGTCGTGCCGGGATGCCGCATTGATATCGAGCCGGGCGCCGGACCGGACAAACGGTCCTATCGCGTCAACTTCGACAAGATCGCCCGCGTGCTGCCGGCGTTCCAGACAAGCTGGGACGTCAGGACCGGCGCCGAGCAGCTGTACCGGTCCTACCGTGCGGCTGGCCTGACGGCCGCAGACGTGGAGGGACCGCGCTATCAGCGAGTCGCGCAGGTGAAGCAATTGCTTGCGACCGGCGTCCTGGATGCGACGCTGCGCCGCAACGCTGGCGTGCGCTACGCGGCTGAATAGGTAACCGCAGGCCGCCGATACGGCGATGACCGACCCCGGCGCGCTGCTGGACCCGCCGAACCGGCCCTGCGCCGGCGAGGAAATCTACAACCTTGCCGCACGCCTGTTCCCGATCTGCCGAAGCATTGCCGGCCCTGGCGTGCGCGAGACGTTGCGCCTGCTGTCCGACTGGGTGCCGTTGCAGTTTCATGAGGTACCGACCGGCACGCGCGCCTTTGACTGGGAGGTGCCCCGCGAATGGGCGATCCGCGACGCCTACATCAAGAATGCCGCGGGCGAGCGCGTGTTGGACTTCCGCGCGAACAACCTGCATGTGGTCAGCTACAGCGCGCCCGTGTATGGCCGCTTCCGGCTGGACGCGCTGAAGCCGCGAATCCACACGCTGCCGGACCGGCCGGATGCGATCCCCTATCGCACGTCCTACTACGCGGAAACTTGGGGCTTCTGCATGACGCATCGTGCATTGGAAGCCTTGCCCGACGGCGAATACGAGGCGCGTATCGACGCCACACTCGCGCCCGGCAGCCTGACCTATGGCGAGTATCGCCATCAGGGCGAGACCGACGAGGAGGTGCTGCTAACGGCACATGTCTGCCATCCGTCGATGGCGAACGACAACTGCTCGGGACTTGCGCTGCTGGCAACACTGGCGCGCGCCATCGTGTCGCGGCGCACGCGCTACAGCTACAGGTTCCTGTTTGCGCCGGGCACGATCGGCGCGATCGTGTGGCTGTCGCGCAATGAGGCCGTTGCGAAGCGCATCGCGCATGGACTGATTCTTGCCGGGGTCGGGGATAGGGGCGCGCTGACCTACAAGCAGAGCAGGCGCGGCGACGCCGCGATCGATCGGGCAATCGCGCATGTGCTGCGACACTGCGCGCCGTCCAGTCGGATTGTCGCCTTCTCGCCCTATGGCTATGACGAAAGGCAATACTGCTCGCCGGGCTTCAACCTGCCGGTCGGGCTTCTGCAGCGCAGCCCGTTCGCCAGCTATCCCGAATATCACAGCTCGGCGGACGACCTGTCCTTCATCACGCCGGACAGCCTGGAGGAATCCTATGCGATCGTCTCGGCGGCGCTGGACGTGATCGAATCGGATAAACGGTTCCTCACCACGTCTCCCAAATGCGAGCCGCAGCTGGGACGGCGCGGCCTGTATGGTAGCCTGGGCGGCAGAAATACGGGCGGCGCGGACGCCATGCTGTGGGTCCTGAACCTGTCGGATGGTCGCAACTCGCTGCTCGACATAGCCGACCGCGCGGGCCTGCCTCTTGCCTCGATACGGGCGGCGGCGGCATTGCTTCTTGAGCACGCGCTGCTGTGTCCGGTCCCGGAGGTGGAGGCACCGTCATGACCCGGCGGGAGAGCGAAGCGAGACGTGTGCCGCAGCGCGTACGGTCAGGTGCCGGCCGCGGCGCGCACGAAGTCTGGCCAGCCGCGGTCGCGTTCGGATATCGCAATAGGCTGCAAAGGCCATGCGATACCAAACGTCGGGTCGTCGAACCGCACGCCCGCCGCCGCTTCCGGCGCGTAGAAGGTGCTGATCAGATAGGTAACCTCGGCATCGTCCGTCAAGGTCTGGAAGCCGTGCGCGCAACCCTCGGGGATGTACAGGCGGTGGCGGTTTTCCTCGGTCAGTTCGAAGGCCTGCCATCGGCAGAAGGTCGGCGAGTGCGACCGCAGATCGACTGCCACGTCCCAGATCGCGCCGCGCGCGCAGCCGACGACCTTGGTTTCCGCATGCGGTGGGCGCTGGAAGTGAAGCCCCCGCAGGGTGCCTTGCCGCACGGAACGAGAGACGCTGTGCTGCGCGAAACGCGTCACAAGGCCGTGTTCGGCGAACTCACGCTCACAAAATGTTCTGGAGAAAGAACCGCGTTCGTCGTGGGTGGGTTCCGGCAGAATCAACCAAACGCCGGGAAGAGGTGTTTCACTGAAACGCATTATTACTCTCTGTCCTACTGCGCCCGGGCGGCGGCGCTAACCTGCCGCCCGACCGAGTAGACATGGCCATGACGGCGAATTCAACCAGGATCAAACTGATGAGGCGCGACTTCGCCGCCGATCCGTACCATCACTTTTCAAAAGTGGCCGATGCGCCGATCAAGCCACTAGTTGCCATTGTCACGCCTGTCTACAACGGCGCTGCTACGCTTCAAGAAACGATGGCCTGTGTGCAGGCGCAGACCTACGACAATATTGTCCATTGCATGCTGGACAACGCGAGCGACGACGGAACTGCCGAGATCATCGCGCGCTTCAGAAACGGACGAGTACCACTGATCGTCGCACGCAACGACAGTACGTTGCCGGTGATCGCGAATTGGAATGCTGCGCTCTGTCTGATACCGTCCGGCGCTGCGTTCTTTCGTGTCCTGTCGGCTGACGACACGATCGAGCCGGACTGCATCTCAAGTCTGGTTGCGGCCGCTGGAACTGATACCTCGATCCGTGCTGTCGCGTGTTTCGAGCGACTCGGTACGACCGTGATCGGCGCGTCGATGCCGCCCGGAACGGTGTTTGACGGCGGCGCGATTGTGCGCGGCACCCTGCGCAAGGCCCTCGACTTTCCCTATCATCATTGCCTGTTCCGCGTGCCCGACGATGGCGTTCCAGAGGGACTGTTTGCGACCACGCATCACAGCGCGCCTCTGCTCTGCTCCGACATTGACGCGGCGATGAGGTTGATTCTGCGCGGACGTTGCGCCTTAGTCCGCGAACCGCTCGGCGCGACGAGCTGGCCGGGCAAGGTCACGGCCGCGGAACTGTTGCCGGTGAAGATGGGGATCTGGTCCCATCTCCAGCTGATCGACCGACTGGGACCGACAGTCTTCGATTCAGCAACCGGGTATATGCGTTGCAGATACGAGTTTCTGCAGCACTACTATGTCCACCTGCTAGCGTGGCGGCTCCGGGGCGAGGAGGACATTGTGCGGCGGCATATCGATTTTCTTGGCCGTGCCGCCGCCCTGCCCAGATGGCGCGACTACGCGGTTGCCGCGGTCGCGTGGCCGGCGCGCCGGGTCATCCGGCGGTTTCTGCCGATGCGCCTGGCCTTAGAGGGACGTCCGGACGGTTCCGCGTAGCAGTCGGCTGGCCGCCGCCGCGCCGCCAGCGGCCGATCTCGTTGGCTAGCGCGTGCCGCTGCGCGAGCCCGCCCGCGAGCATCGCCAGGGCCGCCAGACCCGCCGCCAGCGCCAGCCGGGATGGGCCGCCATCCACGCCGTCTCCGCTGGAAAGGCCGCGGTCAAGCGCCACGTACGCAAGGGCCGCGGCGGCGGCCGACGCGGAGGGTGTGAGGAGCCTACGCAGCAGCGCCGCCTTGGTGCAGTCGATCAGCGGCAGCACAAGGCCAATCTGACGCGGTGCGTATACCATCACTGTTACGCTGTAGGCGAAGCCTACCCCGACCAGACCGAACCAGACCGAGGCCAATAGCGCCGTCAGCCAGAGCAGGCCGAACTCGGTGGTCATGCGGCGCTGAATATCGGTCCGGCCGAGCGAGAGCACGATCGCCCCGATCAGCGTCGTTAGTGTCTGAATGGCGCTGGCTGGGGCCATCAACAGATATAGAAATCCGGCCGCATCCCATTTCGATGACAGCAGCGTGCCGAAGACGGCCGCGTGTGCGACCGCGCCGATCGCGATGACCGGGAAGACCAGGGTGGCAAGCGCGCGGATCAGGATCAGGAACAGCCGTCCGGTCGTGCGCGGATCTCCGCTGGTTGCGCCGAGTTGGGCATAGAGCACGTACTGCAGCGGCCCGCTGACCAACATGACCGGGAGTGTCACGAACTGCCAAGTCATCGCATACAGCCCGACGGCCGCGGCGCCGAGTCGGTGGCCGATCACGAGATTGTCGAGCGAGCGTGTGAAGAAGCGGATGGTATTGACTGCAAGGATGTCGCGGCCGAAGCGGAGATGGTCGGCGGCGCTGTTCAGGTCGAATGCCAACATCGGCCGGAATGGCGAGGCTGCGAGTGTCGCTGCGACACGGAGCCCCGCATAGACCAGTTGCTGGCCGACGAGCGCCCAGGGGCCACCGCCGTGGAACGCGATGGCGACGGCGGCGGCGATGCTGGCGGCGATCGCCACCATGTCGATGGCGGCCAGCGTGGGGAAACGATGTTGCTTCTGCAGCATGGTCTGCGGGATGATCAAGATGGACTGGGCAAACACGTAGAGCGCCATCGCCATAACGATCAAAGTTAGATCGGGCGCGTGCAGCAGCCTGGCAGCAATCGGTGCGGCCGCGCACATCCCCACTGCGAGGACCGCGCCGAGCCCGGATGAGAGCCAGAAACATGTCGCCCACACGCTGCGCTCGCTTTCCGCGGAGCGGACGAGTGACATGCCGATGCCGGCATCGGCGATCATCATGGCAAAGACGACCAGCGGCATCGCCATGCCGACCAGCCCGTAGTCGAAGGGCGACAGCGCGCGGGCCAGCACCGGCACCGCAAAGAATTGCACGACTAGCCGTACCATTGTCGCGGTGGACATCGCGGCGGTGCCGGCCATCAGGCCGCGAAGCGACAGGCCGCGTGGCCGGTCGGCGATTGTCGGAGAGAGCGCGCCGCCCAAGGGCCTACACGATCTGCGCGCTGAGCATCGCTTCTTGCGCAGCGAGGCCGGCGCGGAAGCCATCGACCCTGTCGCGGATCAGGCTGGTAAACTCATTCCGCAGACGCATCAGGCAGGCGGCTTGTTCGCTCAGACGGACCGGATCGACATCCTCGATGAAGTGACAGAACTGTGCCATCCCGGCGGCAGCCATCACGGCATCGTTCTTCGCTTCGTAGCCGACCGAGATGGTCGGGAGGCCGAGCTTCAGCGCGCAGACGACGTTGTGGAATCGCGTCGCTACCAGAATGTCTGCATCGTGCAGCTGGCGCATGATGTCATGCAGGGAGCCGATCGGTTCGGCGAACAGCACTCCCCGTTCCGGTGCCGCGGGATCGAGGTCCCCGGGCGCGGCATGGGCCAGCGGGAAGCCCTCTGCCGCCGCCATCTTGCCGATATCCCGGACTGCCTCGCGGTCCACAGTCTCGCCGATCAGCAGTCGGACACGCCGGCCCTGTCGGAGCTGGTCCAGGATGAAGCCACCCATACGCACCAGATAGGTCTGATAGAGGGCCGGGTCGCGCGCCTTCTCCCGGCCATAATAGCTCATCACGCCGACCGCGATGGTCCGCGCACCTGACGGACCCTCAGCAGATGTCTCTGCTGGGTTGGCCGGCCGGTCCGGCACCGGCAGGCGGAAGACGAGGTCAGGATAAATTGGGTCGGTGGACGTATCGATTCCGAGGCTAGAGAGGAAGTCCTTCGACTCCTGATCCCGGAAGGACCGGTATTGCGCCCAGCGCGCTGCCCTCCTCAGCATCCAGCGGCTCAAGGGACGGCCAATCGGACCCGCCCCGGTGCTGACGAAGCAGAAGGGCACGCGGCAGAGGCGCGCCGCGGCCGCCCAGCGGAACAGGCCATAGGGAGTACCGAAAGGGCCTGAGCGGAAATCGTTCAGAGTGGCCGTGCCGGGCACGATCATCAGATCGCAGCGGCCTACCGTCCGTATCGCCCGTGCCCAGTTCGCAAGGCGCCCAATGCTTCCAAGGGTGAGCCGGTTGAGAAGTGCGGCCGCACCGCTGGACGCCGGCTTGTGGCTGATCGAAACTGTCGCTATCCCATGCGTCGTCCCGATCGCAACCGGATCGACGCAGATGCAAATGATTTCCGCATCGGGCCGGGCCTCACGCAGAAAGGCCAGCATCGCCTCCAGCGACGCGTCGTTGCCGAAATTGCCGCCTCCGAACATGCCGAACAGCGCGATGCGGTTCGGGCGGACCCGCCCTGCTACTCTGCCGACGCCATCCCGCCGTTCAGGCGCCGAGTGTCGCGCGCTGGGCCGCTTCTGGTCGATCAAAGGCTGGTGAAGAGATCGAAGGTTCGCCATTTCGCTCCCAACGTGCCGTCCGGATTCGACCGGGCCATGCCGGGACCGGGACGCATGGCGTGCTTTTGCCGTGCCGCTCGCACGGCGGTGTCTCCGATCATGCCCGGGTGGCAGACGCCGCGTCTCCTTCGTCTTTCGGGCGGGCCGATGGGCCCCTAAGCCTTAGTAGTAAGGTCCCGTGGGAGCGCTGCTGCGTTACGATCCTGCACCGGCCCGACCGGAAAACTCGCGTCCAATGTCCCGATTGAAGTATAATGCAGACAGCGCAGTCCTCCCACCACGTCATCACGCACCGATACGGCGGTTGCCGACTGTGCGGTAGCCCGCTCACGCGGTCCGTTGCCGATCTCGGGATGTCCCCGCTGTGCGAAAGCTTCGTCGCGCCGGCGGATCTGGACACGCCGGAGAGTGTCTATCCGCTGCACGTATTCGTGTGCGACATCTGCCTGCTGGTGCAGCTGAAGGAGTATGTCAGTCCGCAGGAAATATTTGGCGAATATGCCTATTTCTCCTCCTACTCGACCAGCTGGGTCGACCATGCGCGCGACTACGTCCAGATGATCGCATCTCGTCTTGGTCTGGGTTCCGGCAGCCTGGTGGTGGAAGCGGCCAGCAACGACGGCTACCTGCTGCAGCATTTCACCCCGCTCGGCATCCCGGTCTTGGGGGTGGAGCCCGCCGCCAACGTGGCGCGCGCGGCGTCCGAGAAGGGCATTCCCACGCGTGTCGCATTCTTCGGCCGTAGCCTGAGTTCCGTGCTCGCGCGCGAAGTCGGCCGGGCGGACCTGATCATTGGCAACAACGTGCTTGCGCAAGTGCCGGACCTGCACGATTTCGTCGGCGGCATGCGCGACCTGCTGAAGCCCGAGGGCATGATCACGCTGGAGTTTCCTCATGTTCTCCAGCTGATCACGCAGAACCAGTTCGACACGATTTACCACGAGCACTTCTCGTATTTCTCGCTGTTCTCGATCGAGTCGCTCGCAACGCGTCACGCGCTGCGCGTGGTCGATGTCGAGGAATTGCCAACACATGGCGGCTCCTTGCGCGTCTATATCGCCCATGCCGGCTCGCAGTGGCCGACAGCGCCGCGCGTGTCCGCGCTTCTCGACAAGGAGCGCAGCCTCGGTTTCCACAACACCGCAGTCTATGTCGCCTTCGCCGAGCAGGTCCGGGCCACCAAGCGTGCGCTCCTGTCCTGCCTGATCAGCCTGAAGGATGCTGGCAAGACGATCTGCGGCTACGGCGCGCCAGGAAAGGGCAACACGCTGCTGAATTATTGCGGCATCGGCCCGGACTTCCTGGATTTCACAGTCGATCGGAACCCGTACAAGCATGGACGCCATACGCCGGGCACCCGGATCCCCATTCATCCGGTGGAGGCGATCGACCGCGCCCGGCCGGACTATCTGCTGATCCTGCCTTGGAACCTGACGCGAGAGATTGCCGGGCAAATGCGCCACATCGGCGATTGGGGCGGCAAGTTCGTCGTGCCAATTCCGCGTGCAAAGATCATCGATCCGACGGAGGTCACGCTGTGAAAGTCGTTCTGTTCTGCGGCGGCCTTGGCACGCGAATCCGCGAATATCCGGAGCCCGTTCCGAAGCCGATGATCCCGGTCGGCCATCAGCCGCTGCTGTGGCACGTGATGCAGTATTACAGCCTGTACGGCCATCGGGATTTCGTGCTGTGCACGGGCTATAAGGCCGATGTCATCAAGCGTTTCTTCCTGGATTACCGGTCGCACGTATATGCGGACTGCGTGATCTCCGAGAATGGCCGGTTGGTTGAGCCGCTGGGGCGGCCGCCGGACGATTGGCGCGTCTCCTTGATCGACACGGGCGTCAAGCGCAACATCGGCGAGCGGCTGTGGGCCGTGCGGGACTTGGTGGCGGGCGAGGAGATCTTCCTGGCTAACTACAGCGACGGCCTGTCCGACGTCGACCTGAACGAGATGATTCTGCGCTTCCGCGCCAGCGGCAAGACCGCGTGTTTCCTTGCAGTCCGGCCGGCCGTCACTTTCCATCTGGCCGACATCGATGCCGATGGCCGGGTGCGCCGACTGGTCGATCCCGACCAGCTCGACATTTGGATCAACGGTGGGTTCTTCATCATGCGTCCGCGCATCTTCGACTACATGCGCGAGGGAGAGGAACTGGTGGTGGAACCGTTCCGGCGTCTGATCGAGGACGACCAGTTGCTAGCCTATAAATATACCGGCTTCTGGCGGGCGATGGATACGTTGCGAGATCGTCAGAGTCTGGAAAATCTGCTCGACAACGGACAACCGCCCTGGCACGTCGTGCGGAGCGAGACCGCTTCGCAACGGCCCCCGATCGCCATGCTAAAGGGGGCGGCGTGAGAGGCTTCGGCTTGGCGGGGCCTGGGGAGAGCCTGTCCGTCCTGTGCATCGGGGCCCATGCTGACGACATCGAGATCGGCGCAGGCGGCACGTTGCTGTCCTGGATCGCCGCGGGCATACGACTCCATGTCCGCTGGTGCGTCTTCAGCGCGACCGCGCGGCGCGCAGCCGAGGCGACCGAGTCGGCGCGCGCCTTCCTTGACGGCGCGAGCAGCGCCGATATCCGCATCAAGGATTTCGAGGACGGTTTCTTTCCCTACCAGGGCAGCGACATCAAGCCGTGGATGGAGGAGCAGAAGCGAGGCTTCACCCCCGATGTCGTCTTCACGCACCGGCGCGACGACGCCCATCAGGATCATCGCGAACTGTGCCAGCTATCGTGGAATACATTCCGCGATCATCTGATCCTCGAATACGAGGTCCCGAAGTGGGATGGCGACTTCGGGCAGCCGAACCTCTATATGCCGCTCGAGCCGGCAGTGCTGGAGAGAAAAATCGGCCTGCTGCATACGCATTTCGACAGCCAACAGTCCAAGGACTGGTTCGATCCGGAGGTTTTCCGCGGCCTTGCGCGCCTGCGCGGCATGGAGTGCCGTGCACCTGGTCGATACGCCGAAGGCTTCGTACTGCGGAAGGCGAGCATCGGCTGAAATCCGAGCCCGCCGGTGCGCCCTCTGCGCCCGGTTTCTTCAGGCCACTGCGGCGGCTACGAACGCGGTGATCTCGCTACGGAAGCGCGGCTCCGAAAAGCGCATGGCGTTCTGCCGGCAGGCCTCGGGCGAGATTGCATCGCGCTGCCGCTCGAAACGCTCCACTGCCTCGGCCGCGGCATCGGCATCCTGCCGGTCGAATAGGATCCCGGTCGGTGTGCCGTCCTGTTCCTGGACGACGATATCCGCCGCCCCGCCGCGACCGTAGGCAATCACCGGCGTGGCGCACGCCTGCGCCTCGGCCAGGGCGATGCCGAAGTCCTCCTCGCCCCCGAAGACGAACGCGCGGGCCCGCTGCATCAGTCCGATCAGCGCCTGCTGATCGACGCTGCCGACGAAGACGATATTTGCCGCGCCGTCCGCCGCGGCGCGCACCCGGGCGCCCTCTGTTCCGTCGCCTACCACCACAAGACGGCGATCCGGCATCCGGGCGAAGGCACGCACGATCACATCGGCCCGCTTATAGGGCACGAGGCGGCAGGCGAGCAGATAGAAATCCTCCCGCGGGCCAGTGCCCGGTCGAAATCGCTCCGTGTCCACAGGAGGATGAATGACGGCAGCCTGGCGGCGATACGCCTTGCCGATGCGGCGCGCGATATAGAAAGAGTTGGCGACGAAATGATCGACGCCGTGCGCGCTGGCGGCGTCCCAGACTCTCAGCCTGCTGAAGAGCCAGCGCGCATACAGTCCGCGGAGACCGCGCTCGATCCCGGCCTCGCGAAGATATTGGTGCTGCAGGTCCCAGGCGTATCGCATCGGCGAGTGCACGTAGCTGACATGAACCTGATCTGGGCCGGTCAGCACTCCCTTGGCGACCGCGTGGTGGCTTGAGAGGATGAGGTCGTAGCCAGACAGGTCGAGCTGCTGGACGGCCAGCGGCATAAGACCCAGGTAGTGCCGGAAGAGGCGGCGCGCGCCGGGTAGGCGCTGAATGAAGGTGGTTGTGACTTTGCGGGTGCCCAGAAAGGCGCGCTCGCTCTCCGGCATGAAGTCCACGACGGCGAACAGGTCGGCCTGAGGGAAGCAGCGCAGAAGTTGCGCCACCACGCGCTCGGAGCCCGCATAGGTCTCGAGCCATTCGTGAACGATCGCGACGCGCAGGCCGGACAGACGTTCGGAGACGGTAGCCGGCGGCCTGACCTGGGGCGCTGGCTGCGATTGCGCCGATTCGCGGCGGAGCAGACGATTGGGCGCTTCCTGCGTCTGCTGCTCTCCCACGATGTCCATCCTTGTCCCTCCGGGACACGCGCGGAACGGCGCCTGATCGGTGCCAGATAATTGGCGCGGGAGCCGGGCCGGAAGCCTGACCTTCGGCGGATGGGCAGCGTGGGTTACGCCTTTCGTCGGGCTTCCGCGCCTGCGGTTCGCAGAGAAGTTCCGATCAACAGAGCGCCTGACCGGCTTGGTCGTGCCGTACGCTGAAGGATATTTGCACTGAATTCCGGACTGCTCTCCGGACCTGCCGCCAGGGCTTGCAGCCCCCGATCGGACTGGTGCGCCGGTCTCTCCCGCCTGCAGGGCGGAGCACGGCGCTTACGTGCCGGAGGTCGATGCGCTCCGCATTCTGGCGAAGACCGGCATGATCCTGAGGCGTTGCGGCCTGCTGCCCTTCGGATGAATCGGCGCGCGGCTGCTGCTGTCCGTGGTCTGCGGCTTCGCGGTCGCCACCCCACTGCTGGACGCGCGCTGCGCATAGCGCGCGCCGCAGCGGTCGCCTACCGTCCGGTGCGGATCACGTAGGGAGCCGGACGAGCCCGATGATCAAGGATATCCTGCCGCACGATGTCGCGGCGGCGTGGGTGCCGGGCGATGCGGCGCCGGAGCCTTTGCCTCCGGAGGAGGAGGCGGCGCTCGTGCGGGCCGTCGAGAAGCGGCGGCGGGAGTTCGCGCTGGGGCGGCTATGCGCGCGGCGGGCGATCACCGCGCTGGGCCGTGCGCCGGTGCCGCTGCCGTCGGGGCCTTCGCGCGCGCCGGTGTGGCCCGCCGGGCTGGTGGGCAGCATCACGCATTGTGCGCCCTACTGCGCCGCTGCCGTCGCCGATGCGGCTCTCTATTGGGGCGTGGGAATCGACGCCGAGCCGGACGAACCGCTGCCGCCGGGTGTTGCCGAGATGGTTCTGACCGGAACCGAGCGCGCCTGGATCGCCGCCGCCGCGCCCATACCGAGCTGGGACCGTCTGGTATTCAGCGCGAAGGAGGCAGTGTTCAAGGTGTGGCACCCGCTGACCGGCGCATGGCTCGGCTTTCACGATGCCGACCTATCGGTGGACCCGGATCGCGGCGTCTTCACGGCGACGCTGCTGCGGGCGCCGCCGCAGCCGCAGGCAGCGCCGCTGCGCAGGTTGTGCGGAAGGTTCCTGGTTCGCGGAAAAGTCATCGTCACCGCAATCGCACTACCGCGCTGACTCCGCGATCGTCTGAGAACGCAGAAAAACGATAAACACGGGCGATCCGAGTCCAATATTTTAGCGACATGGAGTGCTTTCCAACACGTTACTTTTGGATTCATTGCGTTCTGTTGACCTGCTCGCATGTGCGTGATCGACATTCATCCGAAATACCTCTTTCGGGTGAGAAATGCCGACTGTTCAGCCGATGCGGACCGCCGACTTCATCAATACGATCGGGGTCAACACGCACATCCCCTATACAGATGGGGGATACGCCAACATCGCCAATGTCGAGGCCGACCTGGCCTATCTCGGCGTCAGCAATGTGCGCGACACGATCAGCAACGGCTATGCGGGCTCGGCGCCGCTATCGAGCTATATCGCGCTGGCGCAGCAGGGGATCAAATTCACGATCTTTCCGTTCGGTGGCGGCGCGCTGACCACATCCAACATCCAGGGGCAGTTGTCGCTCATCAATCAGTTGGAACAGGCGGTGCCGGGCAGCATCGTCGCTGTGGAGGGCGCGAACGAAATCAACAATTTTCCGATGACCTATAATGGGGTCGGCGGAATCCAGGGCGCCATCAACCTGCAGAAGGCGCTGTACAACTGGGTGCACAGCAATCCGCTGCTGACCGGCGTCTCAGTCGATTATTTCACCGGATACGATGCGGGCGGCATTCCGATCGGCCCGAACCCGCGGACCACGCCGGGGCTGGCCGACTACGACACGCAGCATCCCTATCCGAACAACGGCGGCCCACCCGAGCAATGGGTGAACCGCACGCAGGCGCTGCCGAACGAGCCCGGCACGGGCGGCCCCGCCGTCTATACCGAGACCGGCTACAGCACGAACGGCGGCACCAGCGGCGCGGTTAACCAGGACGTGCAGGCGCGCTACACGCTCGACCTGCTGATGGACGATGCGCAGGCGGGCATCACCTACACCTATCTGTATCAGCTGATGGATGCGTACCAGCCCGGCTCGCCGCAGGGCGACGACGGGTACGGGCTGTTCGACCCGAACAATCAACCCAAGGAAGCGGCAACCGCGATCCACAACCTGACGACGGTCCTGGCCGATACGGGGGCGACGGCCAGCACCTTCACGCCGACCGCCGTGACCTATTCGCTCGCCAACCTGCCGTCCGACGGCAACAGCATGGTGATGCAGAAGTCGAACGGAGCGACCGACATCGTGGTGTGGGCCGAGCCCAATATCTGGAATGAGGCGACCGGCACCGAAGTGGCCGCGCCCGCTGTCAACGTGACTGTGTCTTTCTCAACGAGCTATCAGATGGTGGAGATCTTCGATCCGCTGTTGGGCAGCGCGCCGATCCAGACCTTGTATAACGTGTCTTCCGCAACCATCGGCGTGACCGATCATCCGATCATCGTGGAGCTGGAGCCGCAGACACAGCCGCCGCCGGTCGATATGCTGACGCTGCGCATCAACGAGGACGCCTGGAATGGCGATGCGCAGTTCATCGTGCGGGTGGACGGCACGCAGGTCGGCGGCACGCTCAGCGCCGACGTACTGCGCAGCACCGGCGATACAGGCGTGTTCAGCCTGACCGGCAACTGGGGATCGGGCGCGCACAACGTGCAGATCCAGTTCATCAATGACGGCTGGGGCGGCACGACGACGACCGACCGCAACCTGTTTGTTTCCTCCATCGCCTATGACGGCACGACCTACGCCAACACCTCGGCCAAGCTGTTCCGGAACGGGACGGCGAGCTTCACGGTGGGTGGATCGACGGCCACGGCCGCGCCGCCGCCCGATGCGCTGGTGGTGCATTTGTCGGAGGATGCATGGAACGGCGATGCCCAGTTCGTGCTGTCGATCGACGGCAAGGCGATCAGCACGCCGCAGGCGGTGACGACGCTGCATTCCAGCGGTTCGTGGCAGGACTTCACTTTCGCCGGGTCCTTCGGCGCCGGGCGGCATACGATCGGGGTGCAGTTCACCAACGACGCCTGGGGCGGCGTTTCGGGCCAGGACCGCAACCTTTACGTCAATGGCATCGACATCAATGGCCAGCATGTCGGTGCCGGCGTCATCGCCATGTCCAGCGCCGGCACGACGAACTACACGATCACCACCGCCGCCTGAACGCTCAGATCGCTCCCTTCGCGCGTAGCGCCGCGATGCGGTCCGCGCCGTAGCCGAGTTCGCCCAGCACGGCGTCGGTATGTTCGCCGAGCCGCGGTGGCGGGCTGCGCACCGCCGCACCGCCATGCGCGAGCTTGAAGGCGGCGAGCGGCACGGTCAGGCCGCCCGCGATGCCGGGCAGCGCATCGTGCCGGTGCAGCACGTTGCGCGTGGCGAACTGCGGATCGTCCAGCGCCTCGCCCATCGTGCGCACGCGCGCCGCCGGCACATGCCGGGCTTGCAGGAACTCTTCCCACTCGGCCGCGGTACGGGTCAGCAGGATCGCGGCGACGGTGGCGAATTCGCGCTCCTCGTCCGCCGAGCGCTCGGGGTTGGTGGCTTTCGCCATGTCTTCCCGCCCTACCGCCGCCCAGAAGCGTTTCTGCTGGCGCAGGTTGCTCGCCCCGAGCACGACGAAGCTGCCGTCCTTGGTGGGATAGGCGCTGTTGGTGGCGTAGGTCTGCTTATAGCCGTGCGGCTTCGGATGTTTGCCCGTGCGCGTATAGGCGGCGATGTGCGAGCCCATCAGGATCATCGCCACGTCGAGCATCGCCATGTCGATGCGCTGGCCGCGCCCGGTGCGTTCGCGCTGGAACAGCGCGGCGGCGAGCGCGAAGGCGCCCATCGTGCCGGTGGCGTAGTCGATGACG
The DNA here is from genome assembly GCA_018240635.1 of Pseudomonadota bacterium. GTDB lineage: Bacteria > Pseudomonadota > Alphaproteobacteria > Acetobacterales > Acetobacteraceae > JAFEFJ01. The sequence continues at coordinate 38,753 of JAFEFJ010000005.1, forward strand.
GGCGAGCCGATCTTGATCGGGTTCACCTCCTTCGTGCCGGTCATCGCCATTATGCCGGACGTGCCCTGGATGACGTGATCGTAGGCGGTCATGTTGCCGCGCGGACCGTGCTGGCCGAATGCCGACATCGAGGCGTAGATCAGCCGCGGATTGATCGCCGAGAGCGCCTCGTAGCCGAGCCCCAGCGCCTCGAACGCACCGGGGCGGTAGTTCTCCACCAGGATGTCGGCGCGTGCGGCGAGTTCCTTGAGGACGTCGCGCCCTTCCGGCGTCCCGAGATCCAGCGTGACCGACCGCTTGTTGGACGCCTGCGTCATGTAGGCGGTGCCCATCAGCTCGCGGTTCAGTGCCTTGTCGGGCCCCGAATCGCGGCTTTGATCGGGCTCGCGCGGGTGCTCGATCTTGATGACGTCGGCGCCGAAAAGGCCGAGCTGATAGGCCGAGAAGGGGCCCGCCAGCACATGCGTGGCGTCGATGATGCGAATGCCCGCGAAGGGCTGCGTTCCCCCGTCCTGCGGCGCGCTCACAGCACAGCATCCGCCACGGCCGCGCGCCACGCCTTCATCGCGGCGATGTGCGCATCGACCGATGTGCCGGCGATGCGCCGATGATGGCGGCGGTTGAAGGTGGTGGTGAGGCAGAGATGCGTCGCGCCCGCTTCCTTCCAGAACTTCGCCTCCCGCGCCCAGTCGGCTGGCGTGCCGCTGCCGCAGGAGGTCCAGACCTCGATGCCGACATCGGCGGGGTTCCGCCCTTCGGCTTCGGTCAGGCGACGCAGCTCGGCGAAGATCTCCAGCGCCGATTTGTCCGGTGGATAGGCGTTGGGCATCCATCCATCGCCCCATTTGGCGATGCGCGGCAGCGTCTTTTCGTGGTGGCCGCCGTACCACACCGGCACGCGGCCTCTGGCGGGACGGGGGTTGATGCCGGCATCCTCGATCGTGTGGTAGCGGCCATTGAAGACGACGTGATCCTGTGCCCAAAGCGCCTGCATCACCTCGACCTGCTCCTCCGACCGGCGGCCCCGGTTGCGGAAGTTCTCGTTGAGCGCGACGAACTCCGCCTCGTTCCAGCCGACGCCGATGCCGAGCCGGAAGCGGCCCTTGCAAAGCACGTCCAGGCAGGCCGCCTGCTTCGCCACCAGCGCGGTCTGGCGCTGCGGCAGGATCAGCACGCCGGTGGAGAAGCCGAGCTTCGGCGTGATGCCCGTCAGGAAGCCGAACAGCACGAACGGATCGTGGAACAGATCGGCCGAGGTGTTGCGCCCCGCTTCCCAATCCGGGCGCGAGGCCACGTTGACGCCCAGCACATGGTCTGGCGCCTCCAGGAAGTCGTAGCCGAGCGCCTCCACGCCCTGCGCGAAGTCGCGCACCACATCCGGGCTGCCGCCGATATCGCCGAGCGGCGCCAGGGCGCCGAGTTGAACCGCCATTGCTTTCCTCCCGCGTGTGCCGGCCACTTTACAGCAGCCACGCCGCCGCGCGAGGCGGGGAGCCTGCGGTCCTGCGATTGCGCCGGGCGTGCCGCCGCGGGCAGACTCGCTCCACACAAGGGAGGCGAGCGATGGAAGAGACCGATGCTGCCGGCATGCCCGCCCACAAGGACTGGCGGCCCTTCTACCACGAGGGGATGCGCGCTCTGCAGGAGCGCTTCGACGGCCGCCGCGTGGCGGACAGGCTGGCCGATCACCGGCGGCGCTACGATTTCTGGGACGCCGACCGCGAGTTGATCGAGGCGGCGCCGTTCTTCTTTATCGCCACATCGTACGGCGGCTACACCGATTGCAGCCTGAAATCCGGGGTGCCGGGCTTCGTGAAGATCGTCGCGCCCGGCACCATCGAGTTTCCGGAATACGACGGCAACTCGATGTACCGCACGCTGGGCAATATCAGCCGCAACCCGAATGTCGGCCTCCTGTTCGTGACCTTCGACGGGCGCACGCCGCGCGTGCGCGCCAACGGGCATGCGACAATCCTGGACGATGCGGCGGCGCTGGCGCGGCATCACGCTGCGAAGGTGGTGGTGCGGGTCGTGTGCGAGCTGTATTCCAACTGCCCGCGCTCGGTGCACGATCTGGCAGGCGGGACGCTGTCCGGATACCTTCCGCGGCCCGGCCATGCGCCGCCCGCGCCGGAATGGAAGAGCCGCGACTATATCCGGGGCATCCTGCCGCGCGACGATCCGCACATGCCGGGCGGCGGCTGAGGGGCCCCCGGCATCGCGCGGGCATGCGACGAATAGGTTTCATTTGCGATACCAGCGGGAGCGTCGCAGGCTGAGTCTTCCGCTGCTTCCGGTCCTCCGTTTGATGCAACGTCGTCCTGCCGGTCTTCGTCTTCGCCGTGTGCTGCTGGCGCTCGCACTGCCGGCCGTGTCGCCGCTTGCCGCCGCCGAGCAGCCGCCACCCTTCGCGCATGCCGAACCGCATGATGTGACGCTGTTCGGCATGACGTTTCACGATCCGTATCATTGGATGGAAAGCGGCGGCGAGCGGCTGACCCAGTGGATGCTGGCGCAGAGCGCCTATACGCGCCGCCTGCTGGACAGGGTCCCGGGCCGCGCCGGCATCCTGGAGGAGCTGCGGCGGCTGGATGCGGCGGAGACGCAGGTGAGCGGCGCGGTCCTGGCGGGCGGGACCTGGATCTACAGCAAGACGCGGCCCGAGGATTCCTTCCCGAAGATATTCGCGCGCCCCGCCGCAGGAGGCACGGAGCGGATCGTCGTCGATCCGGCGCGCTTCGACGCGAACGGACTGACCGCGCGCATCGACTACTGGACCGCCGCGCCGGATGGGCGGCATGTCGCCTATGGCACCTCGATCGGTGGCGGCGAGACGGGGATGCTGCGGATCGCCGACGTGGCGACGGGCACGGACCTGCCGGAGAGGTGGGACCGCACGCGCTATGCGCGCCCCGCCTGGCTCGATGGCGAGTCGTTCCTGTATCCGCGCCTGCCACCGCCGGGGACGGGCGGCAAGCAGCCGATCACCGGCGCGAGTCTGTATCTGCACCGGCTGGGCAGCGATCCCGCTTCCGATCCGCGGGTTTTCGGACCGGGACCCGGGCCCGGCGTCGTCGGCGGCCATGCGCAGCCCACGGAGTATTTCTTCCGTGCGGTGGCTTCTGCCGCCAGTCCCTACGTGATCGCGGAATACGATGCGGGGCTCGGCAACAGTCCTCAGGCCGTGTTCGTCACGACGAAGGAGCGGCTGCGCGCCGGCGATCCGGCGTGGCGTCAGGTGGCGGCCTTCGCGGACGATGTGCGCGGCGTCGTGCCCCAGGGCGAGTGGCTGTATGTGCGCACCGCCCATCGCGCGCCGCGCCTTGCGGTCCTGCGGGTGCCCGGCGCGCGTCCGGACCTTGCGCGCGCCGAGACGGTGCTGCGGCAGGGCGATGCCAGCATCGCCGGGATGACCGCCGCGGCGGACGCGCTTTATGTCACGCGCACGCAAGGCGGGATTGGTCAGCTGGTCCGCATTCCCTGGAACGGGACGCCGGAGCGAATCGCGCCGCCCTTCGAAGGGTCGTTCATCGGCGTGTCCGCCGTGCCTTCGGAGCCGGGCGCCACGCTTCGCACGGAAAGCTGGACGCGCAGCCAGACGGTGTTCCATTACGACGCCGCCATCGGGGCATTCGCCGATACGGGCATTGCCCCGCCTTCCGTAGTTTCCTTCGCTGATATCGATTGGATCGACGTGCATGCTCCGGCGCGCGACGGCTCGCGTATCCCTGTCTCCATCGTCGCGCCGCGCGGCGCGAAGCGCGACGGCAGCCATCCGCTGCTGCTTTATGCCTACGGCGCTTATGGCGCGACGCTGGAGCCGAGCTTCGACGCCACGCGGCGCGTGTGGTTCGATCACGGCGGCATCTATGCGGTCGCGCATGTGCGCGGCAGCGGCGGTTTCGGCGAGGCGTGGCACCGCGCCGGGCGGCTCGATAAGAAGCGCAACAGCGTGACCGATTTCATCGACGCGGCGCATTACCTGGAGCAGGAGGGCTGGACATCGCGGGACCGTATCGCGGCGATGGGCGGCAGCGCGGGCGGCATCGTGATCGGCGGCGCGGTTGTAACGCAGCCGTCGCTGTTCAGCGCGGCGATCATCGAGGTGGGGCTGCTGAACATGCTGCGGCTGGAGCAGATTCCGATCGGCGCAGTGAACACCAACGAGTTCGGCTCGACGGAGACCGAGGAGGGCGTACGCCTGCTCGCCTCCATCGACGCCTATTTGCAACTCAAGAAAGGCGTGGCCTATCCGGGCGTGCTGGTGGCGACGAAGCTGAACGATGCGCGGGTTTCGCCCTGGATGCCTGCCAAGTTCGCCGCGCGGCTGCAGGCGTCGGATGCCGGGCCGCGTCCCGACCTGCTGCGCGTGGAGGCGGGCGGCGGCCACGGGCTCGGCACGCGGGCGGAGGTGCAGGCTGAACTGGCCGACTATTTTGCGTTCCTGCTGTGGCAGGCGGGTCTGCCGGAGTTCCAGCCGCCGCGCTGAGCCGAGTCAGCCCGTGCGCATGGCACGGTATTCGCGGCGGACGATGTCCATCAGTTCCTCGACCGAGGTGGCGGCGGCGTCGCTTTCGTAGGTCACCGTGCCGCGCTGCATCAGCATGATGCGGTCCGCGATGTCCAGCGTCTGCGCGTAGTTGTGCATGATCATCGCGATCGCGAGGCCGGATTTGTCGCGCAGGCGGCGGATCAGGTCGAGGATCAGTCCGGCCTCGCGCGCCCCCATCGCGGCGAGCGGCTCGTCAAGCAGCAGCACGCGGGCGTTGGAATTGACCGCGCGTGCCACTGCGATGGCCTGCCGCTGGCCGCCCGACAGGCGTTCCACCGCGACATCGACCGAGGTGACATGCACGCCGATCGCGTCGAGCAGTTCGGCGGCGCGGCGGCGCATCGCGCGGTTGTTGAGCAGCCGCACCGGGCCGCGATGGACGATTTCGCGGTTGAGGAAAAGATTGTGATAGACGCTGAGGGAGTTCGCGAGCGCGAGATCCTGGTAGACGCACTCGATGCCGAGCGCGCGCGCATGATCGACCGAGCGCAGCAGCGTCTCGGCGCCATCGACGTAGAGGCGTCCTTCGGTCTGCTGCTGGAAGCCCGTCAGAATCTTGATGAGCGTGGATTTGCCCGCGCCGTTGTCGCCCAGGATGCCGAGGATTTCGCCCGGGCGCAGATGCAGCGAGACGCCGTTCAGGGCCGTCACCGGGCCGAAGCGCTTGACGATCCCTTCGGCGCGCAGCGCGTCCGGCGTCGCGTTCATGGCGCACCCTGGCGCGCGAGGCGGGCCATATGGATGTTGAACAGCATCGCGCCCAGGATCGCGGCACCCAGGATGATGTTGAACACGAAGGCGTTGATGCC
>JAFEFJ010000060.1 GCA_018240635.1 Pseudomonadota bacterium
TGTCCATCGGCCTGCGCAACTGGGCTCATCGGTTCTGATCAGAGAGCCCTGGTATTAGGCTCGGCGTCCCGATCGCGATCCGGCCGAGGAGATGGACAAGTACGGCATCACCCGGGTCATGGTTGCCTACTTCCACTACCGCGAATTTCGCTACACCAACCTCGATGATGCCCTCGCGCAAGGGAAGCGTGAGCTGCCCATCGGATGACTGGCTGACTGCATCTCCATTCTCAGCTAGGCCGCGGTGACCTCGACGGAAACCTGCATGTCCAGGAACGCGGCGCTTGAGCCGACGAAACTGCCTGCGACGGGAATCGCCTGCCTGATATGACGCGTGACGGCGACCGGGATCAGATTGTAGCCGCCCATGCTGCGGTTTGTCGGGTCGAACGTGATCCAGCCTGCGCCAGGCACATATATCTCCGCCCAGGCATGGGTCGTGCCCGCACCGCGGGTTTCGCCGGCGTTCTGTCCCTGGTCGCAGAGATATCCGGAGACGATCCGCGCCCCGAATCCCAGGCAGCGTGCCGCCTCGACGAACAGCACGGCGAAATCGCGGCACGATCCGATGCGCCGGGCCAAGGTCTCAATCGGCGACTGCGTGCCCTCATCGTCGCGGCTCTGGTAGGCGACCTGGGAGGAGACCCCTGCGCTGAGATCGCGCAGCAGTGATAGCGTATCCGTTGTGCCGCCGCCAACGAAGCCGCGCGCCCATGCAGCCAGTCGTCCCTCCGGATCCGCATATTGCGGGATCGCCAGCGCACCGAGATCGATCCAGTCATCGTCGGCATAGGTGAACGGATAGGAGATCGCCCTCGCCGCGATATCGAACACCGGCCAAGCAGCCGCACCGAGTCCGATCGTTGCGGTACTGTCGATAACCAGGCGGTCGGTCATGGCTTGGAATGTGGCGGTTGCGACGGCATTGCCGGCCACGTCTTGAGCCCAATTCACCGTCGCTTCCGGAGTCACGATCAGGGTGCTGGAAATCAGCCGGAGGTCACGGCTTTCGCGCGGCCGCAGCATCAGCCGGTGCGGCCCCAGCATCACGGGTATCCGGTACCGGTAAATTGTCTTGTGGCGGACCATGAGCGTGACCAACGAAAGCTCCGAGCTTGTTATCGACCATAGCGGCAGACGGCGAGAGTCGGTGACCAAGTGATGCCACCGCCGCGGACAAACAGATATGGGACCGGGGGAGCCGGACTGCGATGGAGTGACCGATGAAGACAGTTTAGAAAGAAACCGGCATTCTTACCCAGGATTGCTCGCTCTCGCATTGCAATAGGGGTATGGCCCGCTCATATCCCCGAACCCGGCCGAATGCAGTTGAACGTTGTGCTCCAGCAGACATTCCGCTCTGCGGGATGCGGATCATTCAGGCTGCCAGTGCCACGAAACATGCCGCTGAACAGGAGGGCAAGATGGCCAAGGGCCAGAAGCGCAGCAACCGCGAACCGAAAAAGCCGAAGGCGAAGAAGGTCGCGGTTACACCCGGTGCTGCCGCCCTGCCCAATCGCGGAATCATAGCCCCGGCGAGCGCGCAGAAGCGCAAGAGCGAACAGGCCGGCTAATCCCGCCCCCGTCCGCGAGTAGGATTGGCAGGAATTGTCCGCGACTTGTCGCCCCCGCTCATGGCGCGGACGCGCACGATGAAGGTGCAACCTTGAAGCAGTTTGATCGCCTGGGACTGATAGGGAACTCCCTTCCCCGGCGGTGCGGCATCGCGACCTTCACGACGCATCTCCACCAGGCGATCTCGGCGGCTTCTCCGTGCACAGACGTGCGTATCGTAGCGATGAGCGACTCCGGACGTGACTACGACTACCCCGAGGCTGTCCACATGCAGGTCGCGGACGACAGGATCGAGGACTACAGGCGCGCCGCCGACATGTTGAATGCGGGCCGGTGCGAAGTCGTATGCCTGCAGCATGAATTCGGCATATTCGGAGGCGAGGCAGGCAGCCACGTCATCGCGCTGCTCTCGGGACTGGCCATGCCGGTGGTGACCACGCTTCACACGGTGCTTGCCGAGCCGTCGCCCGCGCAACGCGCGGTCATGGATCGGATTGTCGATCTTTCGGCGCGGATCGTGGTGATGGCGGAGAAGGGCCGGGAGCTGCTTCGTACCGTCTATCGGGTACCGCCGGAACGGATCGACGTCATACCGCACGGGATCCCCAACGCCCCCTTCGTCCATCCCGACGAGGCGAAGGCCCGCCTTGGGTTCGCCGGCCGCGCGGTCATCCTTACGTTCGGCTTGCTGTCGCCCAACAAGGGCATCGAAGTGATGATCGATGCGATGCCCCTGATCCTGAAAAGCCGGCCGGACGCAGTCTATGTCGTGCTCGGCGCCACGCATCCCAACCTGGTCAGGGATCAAGGCGAGGCCTATCGCGACAGCCTTGTGGACCGCGTGCGCCAGCTGGGGATCGATGATCATGTCGTGTTCCTCGACCAGTTCGTGGACCTGCCGACGCTGCTTGGCTTCATTTCCATGTGCGACGTCTATGTCACGCCCTATCTCCGCGAAGCGCAGATGACATCGGGGACGCTCGCGTACAGCTTCGGCATGGGAAAGCCCGTGATCTCCACGCCCTATTGGCACGCGAGGGAGCTGCTCGCCGATGACCGCGGCGTTCTTGTGCCGTTCGGCGACGCCGACGCGCTCGGAGCCGCCATCGCGGGCCTGCTGACCGATGACGCGAAGCGGGAGGCGATGAGCGCCAGAGCATACGCATTCAGCCGGTCGATGACGTGGGAGCGGACCGCGGAGCGGTATCTTGCCACGTTCGAAAGCGCGCGCCTCGGCCACCGGCTTCGGGTGGTCGCGCGATCGGGTGATGGTCGCGGTCGGCGGCAGGACCAGCCGCCGCCGGAAATGCGGACCGACCATCTGCTGACGATGTGCGATGATACCGGTCTGTTCCAGCACGCGGCGCATTCGGTCCCCGACCGCGCGCACGGCTATTGCGTCGACGACAATGCGCGCGCGCTGCTGCTCGCCTGCGCCTTGAACCGTCCGGGCGAGACCGGTCTGTCCGATGCGCTGACGGCCCGCTTGGCGGCGTTCGTCCAGCACGCCTGGAATCCGGACGCCGGCCGGTTCCGCAACTTCATGAGCTTCGATCGCCGCTGGCTGGAGGATCGAGGCTCGGAAGACAGCCACGGCCGCACCCTGTGGGCCCTCGGCGCTTGTGCGCTCGGCGATGCAAGTTCGTCGCGGCGCCGCTGGGCGGCCGGCCTGATGGCCGAAGCGCTGCCAGCCGTGGAGGGCTTTCGTTCGCCGCGGGCATGGGCCTTCGCCCTGTTGGGCTTGAACGCGTTTTGCGCCGCTGTGCCGGGGGACGGCTTCGCCGCCGATATGCGCGGCGTCCTGGCCGATCGGCTCCTTGCCATCTTCCGGGGGGTGCAGACCGGCGATTGGGTCTGGTTCGAGCAGGGGCTCGCCTACGACAATGCCCGGCTGTGCCAGGCAATGATCGGCACCGGCCTATCGACCGGAACCAACGCCTATGTCGATGCCGGACTGCGATCCCTGCGTTGGCTGGTGGCCGTTCAAACCGCGCCCTCGGGCGTGTTCCGCCCGGTCGGCTCTGCGAGCTTCGGCGACACGCGCATTGCGCCGGAGCCGTTCGATCAGCAACCTCTGGAAGCCGCCGCGACGATTTCCGCCTGTCTCGCCGCCTGGGAGGCGGATGGCAATCCAGCTTGGGAGAAGGAGGCGATACGCGCCTTCGCCTGGTTCCTGGGCGAAAACGACCTGTCGGTTCCGATCGTTGATGTGCACACCGGAAGCTGCCGCGACGGATTGCATCCGGACCGTGCCAATGAGAACTGCGGCGGCGAATCCGTGGTATCCTATCTCCTGTCTCTTGCCGAAATCCGCCAGCTCTCCGGCATGAGCGGCCGAGATGCGCCCGCTGCCCCTTGGCTGCTGTGCGCATCCGATATCGCCGAATAGCGCACAACCTATCCGAGGACATATTGTCGCAAGCCGCGTTCCTGAATCGCCAAGCGCTGTACCTGCGCCCCGATCCCGCCCGGGTGATTGTTCGACCGTTCAAACCGGCGACCGAGCCGCGTGACCTGAATCCCACCGACAAGACACGCGCGAACCATATCGTCGATCGCGTGATGCGGCTCGATTCCGAAAGCGCGGCCGATCTTCTGGCCGATGTGCTCGTCAATTTTGATCGGCGCCATCGCAATCTTCTTGAGCGCTTCGAGGCGCGCGCCCGCGAAATGGAAGACGCCCTGGCGCTGCATGTCGGATTCAGCCGGACTCAGCGCCAGTTGGTCGGCGCCTATTTCATGCATGAATACTCGTTCGAAGCGTCGGCGCTGTTCAATCCGAGCATTGTCCCCCATCCCGATCAGTCCGGCGTGCCCGATGGCGAGCGCCGGTTCGTTCTTAGTCTGCGCGCTGTCGGCGAGGGCCATATCTCGTCCCTGACATTCCGGTCGGGATTGGTCGCAGCCGACGGCAGCGTGGCGGTCGATTCGCCCGCCCGGCTCGCGGCCGTCGCCGCGACGGCGATCTGCAAATGGGGACCGGGCGGGGACGAGGTCGAACTGAGCTTCCCGCCCGATGAAGACATTGATGAGCGGGTGATCTTTCCTATTACCGCGTCTCAGTCGAACGGCATCGAGGATGCGCGCTTCGTCCAATTTGTGAACGATGATGGACGGACGACGTATTGCGCGACTTATACGGCCTATACCGGAACCGCGATCAGGTCCGAGCTGATCGAAACGAGCGATTTCCTCTCGTTCCGCATGGTGCCGTTGCGCGGCGATGCGGCCCGCAACAAGGGCATGGCATTGTTTCCGCGCAAGATCGGCGGGCGGTATGCGATGATTGGCCGGCAGGACAACGAGAATCTCTACCTGATCATGTCCGACGATCTCTACGTCTGGAACGGCGGCGTGGAGATATTGAAGCCGCGCTTTCCGTGGGAGTTCGTGCAGATCGGCAACTGCGGGTCACCGATCGAGCTGGACGAAGGCTGGCTTCTGCTGACGCATGGTGTCGGCCCGGTGCGACGGTATTCGATCGGCGCGGCGCTGCTCGACAAAAAGGATCCGTCGAAAGTGCTCGCGCGATGCTGCGAGCCGCTGGTGCATCCGGAACCGTCCGAGCGCGAGGGCTACGTTCCCAATGTCGTCTATACATGCGGCGCGATGCGGCACAATGATCTGATCGTCCTGCCCTATGCCGTATCCGACACCTTCTCCAACTTCGCGACGATCGAGATCGCCGCGCTCCTGCGGTCGATGGAACCTTGGTGATCCTCAGATCGGGCCAACTGCGTTGCTCGACGAAACCGCCCTCTTCACGCGCCAAGCCGCCGGAACCTTCGCACCCGGCGCGGCTTGGTGACAGATAACCGTCAATGTCCCTGGTCGTAGCCCATGGCCGTCCCTTTCTAATGGCTCAAGGCCGCGATCGCCTGCTCGAGCGGACTGAGAGAGAGCTTCAGCGCCCCCGAGAACGGCTGCCGCATTGCTTCGATCAGGAACAGCGCGCTGCCGACGCCAGCAGACCCGACGGCAAGCGAGAGGACGGTGGTGCTGTTGGCGCGGCCGAGCAAGCCGAAGCCGAAGAACAGAGCCGCGGTCCAGGAGCCGAGAATCACCACGAAGGGTATCGGCAAGCTGTTGAGCTGGTGCAGCGAGAGCAGCTCCCTCATGTCGTTGATCGAAAACGTCAGCTGCGCCGCGCGAGCGACCAACCGGCTCTGCTGGCCCGTCTTGGGTTGCAGCGAGCCAAGGGCCGCTTGCAGATCCTCCGAAGCGTGCGTTACGCCAGTGAGATCCGTGATGGAGCTCGCCGCGGATGATGCGGACAGGCTGCGATACGCCTCATCCATGGCCACTCGCAGAACTTCCCGTCCGGCGGCCGCTTCCGGCCCATAGGCAGCGAGCGTGCCGTCGAGCGCGATGATGTGGGCGGTCATCAGGTCGAGGTCGGTCTTTTCACTGTTGTAGAAGCTGTAGCTCGACGAGATCAGCAGCCCGAGAACCAGCCCGATGATAGCACTCATCAGGCCGGAGACGCGGCCGATCGTGCTTCTCGTCTGATCGGTAAGCTGACGCCCGATGAAACGCTGGCCCATCCAAAGTCCGGCCATCGTCGAGGCGAAAGCGGAAACGGCGAAGATGGCGCCGATGGCCTCTCCATTCATCGGACGCCTCCCGCGTTGCCCGGTTGGGCGTCGGGCGCAGAGCGATCGGTGCGCATCGCGCGGGCCAGCAATGGCCCGCGTCCGCTCATGTCGGCGGCGGAGCGGTCGCCACATAGGTCGGGTTGCCGCTCACATAGGCTTGGGTGAACCACGTTCCGTCGCATTGATAGTAGGGCGCGCCATTGACGACGACGGCAGTGGCCGGGCAGGGCAGGGTCGTCAGCGCCGTCGTCGGCGCTGCAGCATACACGGGTGCGGGGGCGGCGGCCGCGCCGGCCGCTGCGCCGACCGCCGCCGCGGTTCCGACCACCAGCGCCGCGCCGGCAACGGGCGCGACGCGGTAGCCGCCCTCGTAATTGTTGACGTTGTTGTTCACGGTGTTCTGCCGGTTGGCCTGGTTCGTTTGCGTCGTACTGGACACCGATGACTGCCGGTTCGCCTGGTTTGTGGAGGCGGCGGCCTGCCTGTCCTGCTGTGCGCCGCTCGCTGCCGTTTGCCTGCTGGATTGATTGGCGCCCGCGGCCTGCTGCCGCTGTCCCTGGTTCGCCGAAGCCGTTCCCTGCCGGCTGCCGCCGCCCCGCGCCTGCGCCCCTCCGCTGCCGCTGAAACTGCCAGAGGCCGCAGGCCCACCGGAGGAAAAGCCACCACCACCGCCGCCGCTGCGTGCGGCTCCGCCCCCGCCGCCGCCCCGGGCGCCGCCGCCCCCGCCGCCGGCAGGTCTGGCGATGGCATCATCGATCTGTCCCGCAAGGAACAGGCAGGCCGCGGCCGCCAACGCCAGCCGCATGCCCGGTCGGATCGATCTGGTCATCGCCTTATCTCCGCGTGCGGGTTTTGAGGGTCTCGGCAGGAACAGGCACCATGAAGCCGACGGCGAACGCACCCGCGGGCGGGACGAATTTGAATGCCGCGGCGTCCACCGTCGGATTGAAGTTCCAATCTCTCAACGAGGCACGGAATTGCGGCCCGTCCTTCGCATGCTTGTATGTGATCACGGTCCGCAGCGGGGCGGGCTGATCGCCCTGGGCCACCCAGACCTCCACATCGACATCGGCGGACCGGGCGGCAATGTGGGTGGTCGCGCGCCCGTCGATCGTCTCGTCCGCAACCTTCGCAACCGAAGTGAAGTGCTGCTCCATCTCCTGCGGGAGGGTTGTCATCAGCAGCATCGACAAAGGCACGGGCGTTTGCAGCGTGTCCAGGACGTACTGCACCGCCTGATCGATGTCCCCGGGCCGGGCGATGCTGGCATAGACTTTTGCATCAGGGCTGGAGAATGTCAGCGTCTTGCCGTCGAACAGCATGGCGCGCCGGCTGCCATCGCGATTGTCGGTTTCGATCCGCAGCGAGTCGGGCCGAGCCAGCAGGACATGCCGCACGGCTCCGAACTCGATCTCCTGGCCGGAGTCCTGTACCGCATCGTAGCTCGATTCGATCGTCACAGAAAACGCGTGCGCGCCGGCGACAAACGTCGCCATGCGCATCAGCGTCGCGTACGCCTCGGTTTGCCCGCTGCCCGCCGCGTTGGGCTGGGACGGCGCCGGTTGCGCGGCCACGCCCGCTGACAAGACCAGCGCGCCGACAGCAGCCATGCAGGCGGCCAAGCCTCTGCGCGAACGCAACGGCCGTAAGGGCCGGAGCGAGGCAGCGGCGCTCACGGCGATTGTCCTGAACCGACCACATTTGGCTGGCATGCGCTGAACCTCCCACGCTGCTCTCGGGCGCCTTCGCCCCGCCGCGCCGCCCCATCGCGGATGACGTCGGCACTGGCCTAAGCGCATCCGTGGGACTTGGCGTCTCTTGCCGATTTTTCGTAGGGCCGTTCGATTACTCCGCCCGGACGGAGCCTCAAACCGGCGCCCCGGCTCAGTTCCTCGCGCCGCTATCGCGTAGTCTAGCGAAGTAGTCTATGCCAGTCCGGGCCCGGTACGTTGATCCAGGTCAACCGCCATTTGCGGAGCGAGCAATTCTCCGTGCGTTATCGTTCGCAACGGAATGGCCAGCCTCTGTCGCCCCTGCGCTTGCGCGCGGCGGCCGGGCAAGCTCCTCATTCAGGATTCGCCGGACTTCCCGGACGACCAACGGATTGGACTGGGCCGAGTGTCCCTGGTGCTCGATGACAAGCTCGGAGTCCACCCCGTCGAGGTGCGCGCTTTTGTATTCGACCACGCCGTCATCGCGGTTCTCCAGTGGACCGTCCTGAAGCGTGGGGATGATCGAGTGCGCGTGGATGCCCGGGGCGACCGGAATGGCGCGGACCGCGCCGATCACCGGGTTGCCAGGAGCCATGCCGTTCAGGCTGTTGAAGGCCCGCCTGTCCTTTTCCACCTTCAGCGCGTCGGCGGCGTTGGTCAGAACGTCCGCGGCGGCGGCGCCGATCGTGAGAGGCAGCGTCACCAGCCGGGCGAACAGGCCGGCGATGGTAAGATTTGCCCGGAAACTGCCGCCATGCGGCGTGGCGATGAAGATCACCGTCTCGATGAAGGGCAGCGGGTGGATGAACAGCGACTCCTTCAGCAGCGCCTTGGTCTCGGGTTTCACCGGCAGTTCGTCCACCGGCTTCTGGCTAAGCGCGTCCCAGATCCGCGAGCCGGAGTCGATCGCGATCATCTTGGTCAACAGGCCGCCCTGGCTGTGGCCGATCACCACCATGCGGTCCAGCGCCGGGTCCGCCTGCACGCCGCCGAGGCTTTGCACGGCGGCCTCCAGCGAATGGCGGAGCACATTGGCCGAGAACGGGATCGGGTTGCCGGTGTTGTAGGTGAAGAACCAGAATTCGTAATTGTCCCGGATCTCCTTGTCCTCCAGCAGATCGTTTACCATGTCGCCCCAGCGGATCGGGCTGGAAGCGGTGCCATGCACCAGCACGACCGGGATACGGCCGCGCCGATGCGGCTCCAGCGCCGCAAGCTGGTCATTGGCGCCGGAGTCGCTCGGGGTCAGCAGCGTATTGTCCAGCAGCCCCGACAATTCACGCGACCAGCCCTTGTTTTCGGACGCGAACAGCGCCCGCACGGCGGTCTGGTCGTATTCCAGCGGCACCGCCTGGCCGTCGATGCGGATGCTGGCGGTGTCGTAGATCGTATAGACCCGCAGCCGGGCGCTGAGTTGGGTGCTGGCGAGTTGCCGGCGCGGATCATCCATCGTCAGCACGGCAGAGGTCGGGATGCGCAGGTTGCGCGGCAGCACGAGGCCGACATCCGGCCGCGGCGCAGGGCCGACGCCGGCAGCCATGGGTACGCCAAGGCCGTCGCTGCGGTAGTCGTTCTTGAAGCCGCCCACCTCCAGATTCATCGTCGGCACGAAGGTGGTCAACGGGCGGCCGGCGAACGTCAGGCTGGCTTGGTCGATCGCGATATCAACGGTGCCGAAGGGCAGGGGAAAGCTGCCGCCTTCCAGTGTCGCCGTCCCCTCGCCGCTGTCGCGGCTGAGGACCTGGGTGAGCGCCAGGTTGTAGAAGCTGGTCGCATGCTGGAATTGCGCGCTGTACGGGCTCGGCTTGTCGGCGTCGCCGGCGGGGAACAAAACCGCATAGGCATAAAGCGCCGAGGCCAGCAGCATCGGCTTCGACCCTTTGCGGCGCCCCTGGTCATAGGTCATCTCCGCCAGGGCGAACAGCTCCGGCCAGTGCATGCCGGACGCAATGGCCTGCGCGCGCAGGTCTGCGATGGCGGTATCCGGGGCTGCATCGAACAAATCCAGCAGCGCGGCACGGCGCAGGACGGTGCGGGTGGCCTCGCTAAGCTCGTCGCTGGAGAGCGCGGTGCGGTTGATATCCTCGTAGGCCGTCCGCAGGCTGATGCGCTCGACCGTCACCGGCGCGCTGCAGGCAGCGAGGGTGAGCGCGACGAGCGCGACGCATAGCGGGCCGATCCCGCGCCACGTCGATAAGGCTGTTCCAAACTTCACGGTATCGCCTTCGCGGTTGCGGCGGGTCTGAACTCCTTGTCCCCGCTTCCATCAGCCCGCTGCCGACGCCCGGCATGGCCGCGACACCAGAGCACGGCCATGCCGGCTAGCCCGCCGGAATGGTCAGAAGCGGTACCTGTGGGGTCACTCCGGTCTCCGCAAGGGAGAAGAACATCATCAGGAAGGTGAAAATCCGCTTCGAACTGAAATCATCGTCGCCGATCCAATACCAGGTGTCCTCGTAATGCACGGCGACGAACGGCCGGGGCGGCGGGGTTGTCCCCGACAGGATCTTGACCAAGGGGCGGTCGCGCTGGTTCGCTGCATCGCTCAGGCGGGTGGCGGGCGCCGTGCGGCCTGCCGCGACGTGCGCGCCGGGCACGTCGATGCCGCCAGCCGTCTCGATCAGGATTTCCAGCATCGACCGCGAAAGCACGGCGATTTCCCTGTCGTTGCGGGGAATCGCCCCGAAGGTAAGGGTCAGCTCGCCATTCTTCTCCGGCGTGATGCGCAGCGTCTTCTCGACGTAAAGCAGATCCTGCTGCACCACTGTCGGCCGGCTGGTGGACAGGACCAGTATGCCGACCTCCTCGGTCCCGCGCTTTTCCAGGCGCATGCTGACCGCCCCGGAAAGCTGCAGCCGCCGGAGCGCATCCAGCAGCGGATAGAATTCCGGATCTGCCTCGCGTGTCTGTCCGCCCACGGTGGAGCGGTTATACACGCCGTTGATAGCCCGCGTCGTGATCTGAAGTATGGAATCGGAAGGATATCCCGCCTGGATCAGCTCGAAGATCGCACTGGGCGGGATCGGCCTCAGCAGGCTCTTCGCGAATTTGTCACCCATCAGCGGCGTATAGGTGATGGTTGGCTTATCGACGTAGGAGGCGCCGCTGCCCAAGGTCACAAGGTTCCGCGGAATCGTGCTGGTCAGGTCCGAACTGATGGCGGTGCCCGCCGAAAGCTGGCCTCCGAGCGCATAGCCGCTGATCACCGATGAGACGTCCAGGAAAGTCGGGGCATCGCCGTACCGCAGCCGGACGATGTTGAGGAGCGTCTGCTCCTTCCAGGAATCCGCAACGGCCGTCATGTAATCTACCCGGTCGCGCGGGACCGTGACCGGCCCGATCGACGCGCAGCCCGCGACGCCGAGAAGTGCCAGCATCACCCCCCTCCGGGGAAGGACGGAGGTAGTCAACCGAACACGCCCGCGGCGGCCGGCAGCGCAAGAGTCTCACCTTTCCGTATCATGTCGAACGCAACCAAGGGTGCTGCCATCTCCTTGCTTCCAACCCCCTGGTTTCTTCTGGCGCCTGCTTCTCGCGGCGCACGCCGTCAAGGAAACCCATCCTATCACATGCCGATTCGGGGATCGGATTGACCCAAATCAATGGACGAAAGACCACGCTGTCACAATACTATCATTAAACGGCAAGAATAAGGAGCCATCGCCATGTCGGTTGCATCTGCGACGTCCGTCTCAGTCGCCCGACTCGAGGCTCAGCGTGCGGCGCACGGAAACCAGCGTGCGGCCCACGGGAAATCGGGCGGAACCACCGCCCCCGGGTACGGAGCCGTCAGCGAGGACGGCCACATTGTGGCGCTCGACAAGCGAGCGCAGGTGGGCAAGGCGCTGCGTGACAAGGTTTCCCGCGCACAGCATGGCGCGTGGAAGCCGGGCGACCACCGGCCCGACCCGATCGAGACTTTGCTTGCGTCAGATACCGACAGGTTACCCGAGCTTGTCCCCATAAGATATGGGCGCATGCTCCAATCGCCGTTTGCCTTCTACCGCGGCACGGCGGGCGTGATGGCTGCCGATCTGGCGGCGACCCCCAATACTGGCGTCCACGTGCAGGCATGCGGAGACTGCCACCTGATGAACTTCGGCGGCTTCGCCACGCCGGAGCGTAATATTCTTTTCGATATCAACGATTTCGATGAGACGCTCCCTGCCCCGTGGGAATGGGATGTCAAGCGGCTCGCGGCTTCCTTCGTCCTGGCTGCGCGCTCGATCGGCCTGTCCGACAGCATGGGCCGCGATGCGGCGATCGCCTGCGTGCGGAGCTATCGCAAGCGGCTGGCGGATTTCTCCGAGATGCACCCACTCGATGTCTGGTACGCACGGATCGAGTTTGAAGACCTCATCGACTTGGTTCCCAAAGCCCTGAAGCCCTTCATTCGCGCGCGGATCACCAAGGCCGCCAAGAAGGATGGTTCGGAGGTGGATTTCCCGAAGCTCACCGGCATGGTGGGCGGACGGCTCAGCATCCGCGACGCGCCGCCCTTGATCTTTCATCCCGAGATAAGCAAGACGCCGGAGTATCAAGCTGCTTTCGACCAGGTGTTCAGCACGTATCGAGAGACCATCGCCGAGGACCGGCGCGCGCTTCTCGATCAGTATCGCCGGGTGGACGAAGCCATCAAGGTGGTCGGTGTCGGCAGCGTGGGGCGCCGGTGCTGGATTGCATTGCTGATGTCGGCATCGAACGATCCGCTGTTCCTGCAATTCAAGGAAGCCGTGGCATCCGTGCTGGAGCCGTACGCCGGCAAGAGCGTCTATGCGAACCACGGCCAGCGGGTCGTCATGGGGCAGCGTCTGGTGCAGCCCGCCTCGGACCTGTTCCTCGGCTGGGTCACGGTCGAGGCGACCGGAAAGCAGTTCTACGTCAGGCAGCTGCGCGACGCGAAGATCAAGCCGCTGGTGGAGAGTTTCACAAGCGACATTCTCGGCATCTACGCCAAGGCCTGCGGCTGGGTGCTCGCCCGCGCCCATGCCAAGGCCGGCGATGCCGCGACGATCAGCGGCTATCTGGGCGGCAGCGACCAGTTCGACGACGCGGTTGGCGATTTTGCCCTTGCCTACGCCGATCAGGCGGAACGCGACCACGCCGCCCTCAAGGCTGCGGTCCGGGAGGGAAGGATCAGCGCCTATCAGGAAGTCTGATGAACGACGCCCAGTCCGTGATCGACCTGCCGCTGTCCCAAGAGGCCGGGGCGGTCTTCGAACTGGGGGGACCGGCCTACCGCCTGATGCAGCGGGTCGGACTCATCAAAGGGACCGGTCCATCCGTGCTGCGCCGCAGCGCCGGGTTCATCGCGATCACCTGGTTTCCGCTCCTCGTTTTCAGCGTGCTGGAAGGGCATGCGCTTGAACCGACGCCGCGGATGGCGTTCCTGCGGGACTACACGACCTATGCGCGCTTCTTCCTCGCCGTCCCGCTGGTTTTCGCGGCCGAGGCGATCGTGGGACCGCGCATTCGTGCGGCAGGCCTTCGGTTCATCGAAGCGGGAATAGTCAGACCGGAAAGCTCTTCCGCATTCAGCGCGGCGGTTGCGCGGGTGCAGCGGCGGCGGGAGGCCTATCTTCCGGAAGCCGCATTTCTGATCATCGCCGTTCTGGGCGCTTGGTTCGTCTCGCTCGAACGGGTGGCCGGCCTTGAAAGCGCGACTTGGCACACGGTCTGGGCCGACGGCCAGCTTCAGTCATCGCTGGCAGGCTTCTGGTACAATTTCGTCGCGACGCCCCTGGTGCAGTTCTTCGCCCTTCGGTGGCTCTGGCGGCTGGTGATCTGGACGCTGTTCCTCTGGGATGTGTCGCGCATGCGCCTCAACATCCTGGCCACGCATACCGATATGGCGGGGGGGCTGGGCTTCCTTGGCGTCGCGCAGGCCTCGATCGCGATCTTCCCGTTCGCGGTCGGGTGCATACTCAGCGCCGAGTTGGCGTTCCGGGCGCGGTTCGAGGGCCTGAACATCGTCGCCCTGCAATCCATGATGCCGCTGCTCATCGCCTACCTCGTGTTCGTCGAGTTCATCACATTCGGGCCGCTGCTGATCTTTCTTCCGCTACTGGCGCGCGCGCGTCTCGATGCGCTGCGCTCCTATGGGATGCTGGTCCAGCGGCACAATCAGCTGTTCCACGACAAGTGGATCGCCGGCGACAGGGCGTCTGCCGAAGTGCCGCTTGGAAATCCGGACATGTCCTCCCTCGTCGACCTCGGCAGCAGCTTCACGGTCGTCAGGCAGATGAACATCGTGCCCGTCGGGGCGACGCAGCTTATTCAGGTCGCCATCGTTTCGTGCCTTCCCGCCTTGCCGCTGATCTTCCTGGTACTGCCCTTCGCGGAGGTACTGAAACTCGTGATCGGGGTCATCAGGTGACAGGCGGACGGCCGGTCTCAGGCGTGCCGTTACCGCGTTAGTGTCGGATCGAACCGACGAAGGCTGCGGGATCCGGCCGCCGCCATCTTCGGCGTAAGAGAAGATCGCGCTTGCTCGCTTAGAAAAGGGTGCGCTCGTGTCATTCGAATATCCGACGAGAGGCGGCACACCGCGCGTTCGCAGGGTCGGCGCCCGATGGGCCATCAACTTCAAGGGCCATTCGCGAACGCGGTGGAATTCAGCAGACAATGCCGTGCTGGCCGCCTTCCGTCATTCGGCAGGACTGGCGGAATGGGACCGGACGCGACTCAGCGTGTCGGATGACCTTCTGCGCTGGAGACCCATCGGCGAGAATCTCTAACTGGGGATGGATCGCGAATGTCCGAAGGTCCGCGCGTGCTTGGCTACCCGCTCCGGTGGCTGTCATCCGACCTCGTCGCCGGCGTGACGCTGGCGGCCTACGGGATTCCGGTTTCGCTCGCTTACGCAACGCTGGCCGGGATGCCGCCGCAGGTCGGGATCTATGGCTACCTGATGGGCGGCCTCGGCTACGCCTTGGCGGGTTCGTCGAGGTATCTCGCGATGGGACCGACCTCGGCAATCTCGCTCATGATCGGAAGCACAGCGAGCACAATGGTCGCGGCCGGCGGAAGCGATTACGCGGGGATTGCCACGGCCGCGGCCATCGGGGTGGGCCTGTTCTGCCTGATCGCCTGGCTATTCAGGCTCAGCGTGCTCGTCAAGTTGATCAGCGACAGTGTCCTGACGGGCTTCAAGGCCGGCGCCGGACTGACGATCGCGATCACCCAATTGCCTGCGCTGTTCGGGGTCAGCGGCGGCGGGCACAATGTGCCGGACCGGCTTGTCACCCTGGCAGGCCAGCTTGGCGCGACCAGCACGGTCACCCTCGCCATCGGCGTGGCGGCGCTGGCCCTGTTGTGGAGCGGTGAACGATGGCTCCCAGGGCGGCCGGTTGCGCTCGGCGTGGTCGCCTTGTCGATCATTGTCGTGTCGCTGTTTGGGCTGACGCAGTTCGGCGTGGCGGTGACCGGCCTGATCCCTCCCGGCCTGCCGGCTCCAACAATCCCCACAGTCCGGTTGCGCGATCAGGACGGGATCGTCGCGCTCGCAATGGGATGCATGCTGCTTGCCTATATCGAGGGCGTCGCCGCGGCCCGGACATTCGCCGTCAAGCACCACGAGACGATCGATCCCAGGCGGGAACTTCTGGGTCTCGCCGCCGCCAGCATCGCGACCGCGGCAGTGGGCGGATACCCGGTCGCAGGCGGGCTTTCGCAGACCGCGGTGAACGAAGGGGCCGGCGCGCGGTCGCGCATGTCGCTTGTCTTCGCGTCGGCGACTCTCGCGCTGTGCCTGCTGTTCTTCACCGCCCTGCTGACCAATCTGCCGAAGGCGGTACTGGCGGCGGTCGTACTCGTGGCGGTCGCGGGCCTTGTCGACATACGCGCCTTCCTGCGAATGCGGCGCTCAAGCCGGGTGGATTTCCTCAATGCGCTGGTCGCATTGATCGGCGTTTTGCTGCTCGGCATCCTGCCGGGCATATTGCTCGCGGCCCTGATCTCCGTATTGGTGCTTCTTGCGCTCTCGTCGAGGCCGCACGTCGCGTTCCTAGGACGCATACCTGGTACGACGCACTACTCGGATCGGCAGCCTCATTCCGGGAACGAGCCTCTGACGGGTGTGTTGGCGTTCCGGCCCGAAGGTTCGCTGCTCTATCTCAACGCGGAACACGTGATCACGCAGGTTCTCGCGCAACTGCGTGCGGAGGGGGAAAGCGGGATCCGGACGGTGATCTGCGACCTGTCCGCCTCGCCAACAATGGATCTGGCCGGCGCGCGGATGATGAACGAGCTGCACGATGAACTGAGGCGGCGAGACATCGGTCTGATCGTCTGCAATGCGCACGCGCAGGTGCGCGACCTGCTGCGCGCCGAGGGCCTCGGCTCGAAGATATCCGGCATTGTGCGCGGCACCACGATCGCCGACGCACTCAAAGGGCTTGGCGCTGCCGGCTCCGAATTGCCGCCCGCGACGGACGGCGCAACGGCGTCAGACGAGCCTGAGAGAACGACCATCGCAGAATCGGACCTGCCCGGCTGAGGCCCTGCGTGAGGCGACAGAGATTCGCGCGAAGCTAACTCGAAGCTGACTGTAAGAAGGAAGGCAGCCGGATCGGCGAAGGCGAACGCGCGGCAGCTGCCTGCAGTGCCTCGTCGGCCACTGCGCGGCGGATCAGCCTGACGCCGGCACGAACCTCGAACTGCGTGAACCCCTTGTCGCCGATCGGAGTCGCGCTCGCTGCCTTCGTCATCGCAAGTGTCCCTTCGCCGGTATCCGGTGTCGTATGCTCGCCTGATGTCGCATTTCAGATTTAGACGTATCGCGGCTAAAAGTGAGTGACGGTCGTGGGCTGTGCATGCTTTTGTCACTGCGGGCCAGCGTCGATGGCAGACGCTTCCACATCCCAGTTGTGAATAGGAAACGAGACTTTCGCGCGGTCGGTCCATGCGGCCAAGCTGCATCGGGCACTGGCAGAGGCATTGCAACGCGCGACAGGTATTGCAACCCCGGAACCTGCTCCCTCCGAGAGTGCGATGGCTCCGGGATAGCCCCCGACGTCACCCTGAGCTGATCCAGCGTTCGACCCGAAGTTGACGCGCCGGAGTGCCGCCGAGCCGATCAGCCGATCCGCCTTGCCGCTCGGAGGCCCTTGCTGGCGATCGGACGGTGTCTGTTAGGGCAAAGGCGTTGATGCCTTGCATTTGCCGGGCTGCTGGCCCAGATAACGTATACCGATTGGGCTTTTCAGCCCGGTGAAGGTCTCGACGCCGCTAGCCATCGCGCCGCTCCTGTTCTCTGCACCGTGAGAGGTACGCAACCCTGCACACACGCAGGAGCCGGTCGGGCAAGGAGTAGTGGCTATGTCAAGAGTCACCGTTAAGTGGTTCAACGGCCAGAAGGGCTTCGGATTCATCCAGCCCGACGACGGATCGAAGGACGTCTTCGTTCACATTTCCGCAGTGGAACGGGCCGGTTGGTCCAGCCTCAATGAGGGGCAACAGGTCGCCTTCGACCTCGAGCGCGGGCAGCAAGGGAAGACGTCGGCAGTCAATCTTCAGGCTGTCTGACTGAACGGCGGTGCGGCGCGTCGCGCCGCACCAACCCCGTCGAGGTGTACATGGTAAAACACAAATACGCCGCTGGT
>JAFEFJ010000061.1 GCA_018240635.1 Pseudomonadota bacterium
CGTCGCCTCCGCCCCCCGAGGCGAAGCCGCCCGAACCGCCGCCGGAGCCGCCCAAGCCTGCGCCCGAGCCCGAGCCTCCCAAGCCGGAGCCGCCGAAGCCCGAGCCCGCGCCGCCGCCGCCGGAGCCGCCTCCTCCGCCGCCGCCACCGCCTCCCCCGCCGCCTCCGCCCCCGCCGCCGCCTCCGCCGCCGCCGCCGCCGCCCGCACCTGCGCCGCGCGCCGATCTGCCAGCGGAACGCTGGGCGGCGCACGACCTGTCGATCCTCGACGGCTGCTGGATCCTGGGCCACGAGGTGCGGGCGCAGCGCTACAACATGCTCAACCTGCCGACCGAAACGGGGATGACGCGGGCGGGGCGCATCTGCCTGGACAAGTCAGGGCGCGGGCAGGAATCCTCGGTCTCGGACTTTCCGTCCGGGCGCGTGGTGTGCAACGCACCGATCACCGCCACCTTCGGCGCCAACGGCGCGCTGTCGATCACGCGCCCGCCGGTGACATGCAGCCCGCCGCAGACCACGTGGCTGCAGGGGCGGCTGGAATGCACCCGCCGCAACGATCAGGTGGCGGACTGCGTGGAAACTGGCCAGCACGGCAGCACCAACGTCGAATTCCGCCGCGCGCCCTGAGGGCGGCCCCGCGGCGCGCCTACCCGAAGATCGGCTGCAGCACCCCGTCCTGCACCGCCACCGTGCCGTCCAACGTGATCGTGGTGCCCATCACGGGGATGTCGAAATGGCCGGAGGTGAAGCGCCCGGCGAATTCGTTGGCGCCTGTCGAGAACAGGAAGTTTCCCGCCACCGCGCGCAGCTCGGTGCCGTTGGTGTCGCGCTTGTCGTACATCGTCAGCGCCTCGTAGCGGGCGGCGTGGTTCATGCCGAAACCGACATGCGAGACGGCGTAGGCCTCGCGGTCCCCCCAGGCGTCGAGGCTCGCGCGCATCAGCGCGGCGTCCACGCCCTCGCCGTCCAGCCGCGTGACGTAGTCGTCCTCGATGGTCAGGCGCACCGGCGATTCCAGATAGCGCTTGAACGTCAGGTTCGCATCGCCCCGGTCCAGCACCAGCGTGCCGTTCACCGTGCCGCGCGCGGGGAAGCTGACGACGATGCCGCCCGGCCAGTGCGCGAGCGTGCCGGGCTTGTCGGTCCAGCCCCAGACGCCGACAGTGGAAGCGCCGCGCATGTCGATGGAAAGCCGCGTGCCGGCGGGCGATTCAACCGTCATGGTCTGCGCGCCGCGCAGCATCCGCGCCGCCTGCCGCACGCGCGCGGCCAGCGCGTCGTCGGGCGCCATGCGCTCCAGCGCCTCGGGGTGTTCGTTGGAAATCACCTGGATGCGCGCGCCCGCCTTCAGGATGGCGGGCGTTTCCTTGGCGTGCATCAGGCCTTCCAGCGTGCAGTCCACCACGAACCCCGCCGCGCCGAGCGCGCCCACCACGGGCGCGAGCCCGCCGATCGCCTCCGACGCGCCGGTGGAGCGCACCGGCACCGGATGCGGGTTGGCCCGCGTCGGCAGCACGATGTGGAACGGCCGCGCGCCCAGGCGCAGCAGCGCGAGTTCCGCCAGATGCACATTCAGCGCGCGCGACTGCGTCTCCGACAGGACCGCTGCGGTGTCGCCGGGGCGCACGGCGCAGCGTTCGAACAGGCCGCAGAACGCGTCGATCCACTTGCCTTCGATGCGGTCGGACAGCATGGCTCCCTCCTTGGCCGCGGACGCGGCAGGATCGCCTACCCGCCCGCCTGATGCCAGCGCCGGCCGTCGCGGCGCGGGCGGGCCTTCAGCCGCAGGTCCCGTAGGTCGTTCGTCACCTGCGCCATGGTCCGTCCGAGCTGTTCGCGCCCCGGCTGGTACTGCACCGGGCAGGGCTGGCCCTGCGCGCCGTATTGGGCGGCCGCGCGCATGGTGAAGTAGGGGTCGGTCAGATGCGGCCGGCCGAGCGCCACCAGGTCGGCGCGCCCGGCGGCCAGGATCGTGTTCACCTGATCGGCGGTGGTGATGTTGCCGACGCACATCGTGCGCAGCCCGCCCTCGTTGCGGATCTGCTCGGCGAAGGGCGTCTGGAACATCCGCCCATAGACCGGCTGCGCGTCGTGCACGGTCTGGCCGGTGGAGACGTCGATCAGGTCGCAGCCGTGGGCGGCGAAGGCGCGGGCGATCGCCACCGCGTCGTCGCCGGTGATGCCGCCTTCCTTCCAGTCGGTCGCCGAGATGCGCACCGACATCGGCCTGTCCTGCGGCCAGACATCGCGCAGCGCGTCGAACACCTCCAGCGGATAGCGCAGCCGGTTCTCCAGGCTGCCGCCGTATTCGTCGGTGCGCAGGTTGGTCAGCGGCGAGATGAAGCTCGCCAGCAGGTAGCCGTGCGCGGCGTGCAGCTCCAGCATGTCGAAGCCCGCGCGCAGGCCGCGCCGCGCGGCGGCGACGAAGGCGTCGCGGATCTCGTCCATCTCGGCGCGGGTGATTTCGCGCGGAACCACGCTGTAGGGGTAATAGGGCAGGGCGGAGGGCGCGACGATGTCCCAGGCGCCCGCTTCCAGCGGCTGGTCGATGCCGTCCCACATCAGCTTGGTCGCGCCCTTGCGGCCGGAATGGCCGAGCTGCAGGCAGAACTTCGCGTCCGAATTGTCGTGCACGAAGCGGACGATGCGCGCCCAGGCGTCTTCCTGCGCGTCGGTCCAGAGCCCGGCGCAGCCCGGCGTGATGCGCCCGGTCGGCGTCACGCAGGTCATTTCGGTGAACACCAGCGCCGCGCCGCCCAGCGCGCGGGTGCCGTAGTGAACGAGGTGCCAGTCGCCGACCAGCCCGTCCTTCGCCGAATACATGCACATCGGCGAGACGACGACGCGGTTCGCGAGCCGCATGTCGCGCAGCGCCATCGGCTGGAACATCGGCGCGACCGGATCATTGGTCTCCGCACCCGCCTGCGCGGCGAAAACCTTGTCTGCCGCATCGACGAAATCCGGAGCGCGCAGGCGCAGGTTGTCGTAGGTGATGGCGCGCGAGCGGGTCATCACCCCGAAGGCGAACTGCGTCGGGTGCATGTGCCAGAAGCGGCGCACATGCTCGAACCACACCAGCGAGACATCCGCCGCGTGCTGCGTCCGCTCCACGTCCTGCCGGCGCGATCCCTCGAAGTGCGCGAGCGCCTTGCTGACGTCCCGCGCCTCGCGCCGGAAGCTCGCGTGCAGCGCGATCGCGTCTTCCATCGCCAGCTTGGTGCCCGAGCCGATGGAGAAATGCGCGGAGCTTTTCGCGTCGCCCAGCAGCACGACGTTGCCCATCGTCCAGCGCGCGTTGCGGATCATCGGGAAGTTGCGCCAGACGGAGCGGTTGATGAGAAGCGGATGGCCGTCCAGGTCCTCCGCGAAGATCGCCGCCATGCGGTCGGCGGACTCGCGTTCGGACAGCCCCTCCAGCCCGGCGCGCGAGAAGGTCTCGGCGTCGGTCTCGAAGATCCAGGTCGAACGGCCCGGCTCGTACTGATAGGCGTGCGCGATGAAGATGCCGTCTTGCGTCTCGCGGAAGGAGAAGGTGAAGGCGTCCAGCGGACGCGTCGATCCCATCCAGGCGAAGCGGTTCGGGCGCAGATCGACGCTCGGTTGGAAATGCGCCGCGTACTGCTCGCGGATGACGGAGTTGATGCCGTCGGAGGCGACGATCAGGTCGGCGTCGGCGAACTGGTCCAGGCTGTCGAAGCCGGTCTGGAAATGCAGGGCGACGCCCAGCGCGCGGCAGCGGTCCTGCAGCAGCGTCAGCAGGGTCTGGCGCGCGCAGCCGCAGAACCCGTTGCCGCCGATGCGGTGGGTGGTGCCCTTGAAGCGGATCTCGATGTCGTCCCACGTGGCGAAGGCCGCGGTGATCGCGCGGTAGGTTTCCGCGTCCGCCGCGGCGAGGGTTTCCAGCGTCTCGTCGGAGAACACCACGCCGAAGCCGAACGTGTCGTCGGGGCGGTTCCGTTCGTACACCGCGATGTCGTGGTCTGGCCAATCGCGCTTCATCAGGAGCGCGAAATAAAGACCGGCCGGGCCGCCGCCGAGGACGCGGATCTTCATGGCACGTGCTCCTGTGACAGGCCGTTCGGGGAAGAGCGGGGTGCGAAACCGTTTGCCGTGCGCCTGCGAATTATTTTATGCTTAAAGCATCCGGTCAAGCACGGAGTGCGGCGTGGACCTGGACGGCAGACACGCGCTGGTGACGGGCGGGGGACGCGGCATCGGCGCCGCCATCGCCGCGGCGCTCACCGCGGCGGGCGCGCGGGTCACGGTGCTGGGCCGGGCCGCCGCGCCGCTGAACGACGCCGTCGCGCGCGGCATCGCGGTGCGCGGCATCGCCGCCGACGTGACCGACGCGCCCGCGCTCGCCGCCGCCATCGCGCGGGCGGAGGCCGAGGGCGGGCCGCTCGACATCCTCGTCAACAACGCCGGCGCCGCCGAATCCGCGCCCATCGCCCGCGCGACGCGCGCGCACTGGGACGCGATGCTCGCGGTGAACCTGACCGCCGCGTTCGATGCGTGCCGCGCGGTCGCGCCCGGCATGGTCGCGCGCGGCTTCGGGCGCATCGTCAACATCGCTTCCACCGCCGGGCTGCGCGGCTATCCCTATGTCGCGGCCTATTGCGCGGCGAAGCATGGGCTGGTCGGCCTCACGCGCGCGCTGGCGCTGGAACTGGCGCGCACCGGCGTGACGGTGAACGCGGTCTGCCCCGGCTACACGGAAACCGACCTGCTGACCGGCGCCGCCGCGCGCGTCTCCGCGACCACCGGCAAGCCCGCCGGAACCGTGCTGGAGCAGTTCGCCCGCGCCAACCCGCAGGGCCGGCTCGTGACACCGCAACAGGTCGCCGATGCGGTGGTCTTCCTCTGCCGCCCGGCGGCGGATGCGATGACCGGGCAATCCATCGCGGTGGCGGGCGGCGAGGTGATGTGATGGACGCCGAGACGCGCGCGCTGGAACGGCCGGTCGATCACAAGCGCGAGGTGCGCCTCTGGCTGCGCCTGCTGACCTGCACGACGCTGATCGAGAACGAAATCCGCCGCCGTCTGCGGCGGGATTTCGACGTGACGCTGCCGCGCTTCGACCTGATGGCGCAGCTCGAGAAGGCGCCGGACGGCATGACGCTGGGCGAGGTCTCGCGCCGCATGATGGTTTCGAACGGAAACGTCACCGGCCTGGTGGAGCGCCTCGCCGCGCAGGGGCTGCTGGAGCGCGCGCCAAATCCGTCCGACCGGCGCGCCACTCTGATCCGCCTGACGCCGGAGGGACGGCGCAACTTCGCTCGCATGGCGCGCGCGCACGAGGGCTGGGTCGCCGAGCTGTTCGCCGGGCTGTCGCCGCCGCAGGGCGAGACGCTGATGGACCTGCTGGCGCGCGCCAAGCACTCGGCCGCCGCCGCCTGCGAATGATCCGGGACAAGGAGGCCGCGATGTTCCGCTCCGCGCATGTCGACAGCTTCCCCCGCGACAACCTGCCGCCGCGCGAGCAATGGCCCGACCTGATCTTCACGCTGCCGGAGCTGCATTATCCGGAACGGCTGAACTGCGCGGCGGAATTCGTGGATCGCCACGTCGCTGCCGGGCAGGGCGGCAGGCCGGCGGTGGCGGCGCCCGACGGCACGCGCTGGACCTATGCCGATTTCGCCGCACAGGTGAACCGCATCGCCAACGTGCTGACCGGCGAACTCGGCATGGTGCCCGGCAACCGCGTGCTGCTGCGCGCGGCGAACACGCCGATGATGCTGGCGTCGTATTTCGCCGTCATCAAGGCGGGCGGCGTGGCGGTCGCGACGATGCCGCTGCTGCGCGCGAAGGAATTGCAGTTCATCGTCGAGAAGGCGCGCATCGACCTCGCGCTGTGCGACCGCAGGCTGGCGCAGGAGATCGAGCGCCTGCCGGAACGCACGCTCGCGCGCACCGTTTATTTCCACGCCCCGGGCACGCCCGACGAGCTTGAGCGCATGATGGCGGCGGCATCACCCGACTTTGTGGCCTGCGACACCGCGCAGGACGATGTGTGCCTGATCGCCTTCACCTCCGGCACCACGGGCGTGCCGAAAGGCACGATGCACTTCCACCGCGACATGCTGGCGATCTGCGACACGTTCTCGCGCCACGTGCTGCGCCCTGTGGCGGACGACGTGTTTGCGGGCTCCGCGCCGCTCGCGTTCACCTTCGGCCTCGGCGCCATCGTGCTGTTCGCCTTCCATGCCGGCGCATCCTGCCTGCTTCTGGAAAGGACCGCGCCCGCTGAGCTGCTGGACGCGGTGCGCACGCATCGCCCGACCGTCCTCTCCACTTCGCCGA
Source organism: Pseudomonadota bacterium (assembly GCA_018240635.1). Classification (GTDB taxonomy): domain Bacteria; phylum Pseudomonadota; class Alphaproteobacteria; order Acetobacterales; family Acetobacteraceae; genus JAFEFJ01. The sequence continues at coordinate 6,300 of JAFEFJ010000061.1, forward strand.
CCGGCTACCGGATGATGCTGCATGGTCTCGACCGCGCCGACATCGCCTCGCTGCGCGCCTGCGTCTCGGCGGGGGAAACGCTGCCGAAGGCGACATGGGAGGCGTGGCACGCGGCCACCGGGCTCAAGCTGATCGACGGGATCGGCGGGACCGAGATGCTCCACATCTTCATCTCGGCCTCGGGCGACGACATCCGCCCCGGCGCGACGGGCAGGCCGGTGCCGGGTTTCGAGGCGAAGGTGGTGGACGAGGATGGCAACGAAGTGCCGCCGGGCACCGTCGGCCGCCTCGCGGTGCGCGGGCCGACCGGCTGCCGCTATCTGGCCGATGCGCGGCAGGCGCAGTTCGTGCAGCGCGGCTGGAACCTGACCGGCGACACCTACGTGATGGATGCGGATGGTTACTTCTGGTACCAGGCGCGCGCCGACGACATGATCGTTTCCTCCGGCTACAACATCGCGGGGCCGGAGGTGGAGAATGCGTTGCTGACGCATCCGGCGGTGCTGGAATGCGCCGTGGTGGGCGCGCCCGACCCGGAACGGGGCCAGATCGTCGCCGCCTTCGTCGTGCCGCGCGCCGGCGTGACGTGCGACGAGGCTCTGACCAAGGCCCTTCAGGCGCATGTGCGCGAGGCGATCGCGCCCTACAAATACCCGCGCGCCATCGCCTATGTGGAAGCCCTGCCGCGCACCGCGACGGGCAAGATCCAGCGCTTCGCGCTGCGCAACCAGAGATGAGGAAACCGCCATGATGTCACCCGCCATCCTGCAACCGCCGGGCTGGCCCCGGCCGCGCGGCTACAGCAACGGCATGATGGCGCGCGGCACGGTGATCGTGACTGGCGGCATGATCGGCTGGGACGAGCAGGGCCGCATCGCCCCGGGCTTCGCGGCACAGGCGGCGCAGGCGCTGCGCAACGTCGTCGCGGTGCTGGCGGAAGCGCGCGTCGGTCCCGCGCAGATCATCCGGATGAACTGGTACGTCACGGACATGGACGCCTACCGCGCCGCCCAGGCCGAGCTTGCGCCCGCATGGCGCGAGACGATGGGCAAGGTGTTCCCCGCCATGGCGGTGATCGGCGTCGCCTCGCTCGTGGAGCCGGAGGCGATGGTGGAGATCGAGGCGACGGCGATCCTGCCGGAGTAGGTGTGCCTTCCGTCACGGCCCTGGAAACACCGAGTCGATCCGCCCCTCCAGCCAATAACCGACCAGCCCAACCCATTCGTGCATCGCGACGTCCAGGTGCTGGATCATCAGGCCGGGGTCCTCGGGCAGCCACAGGCGCGCATCGGTGGCCGATTTGTAGCCGACGGGCCAGGGCAGCACGTCCCAGCCCGCCTTGCGGAACAGACCGACGCTGCGCGGCATGTGCGCGGCGGACGTGACCAGGATCCAGGTCTGGCCCGGCTTCGGATCGGCCAGCGCCTTCGATTCGCGCACGTTCTCGTAGGTGGTGCGGGAGCGCGATTCCAGGATCAGCCGGTCGGGCGCCACGCCCAGCGCCGCCAGCAGCGCGCCGGCCGGCGTCGCCTCGTCCGGCGCGCCGGGCGCCAGCTCGCCGCTGCCGCTGGTGTACAGCACCTTCGCCTCTGGATAGCGCCGCGCCAGCACCGCCGCCGTGGTGACGCGCTCCGCCGCCCCGTTCAGCGCGGGAATGCCGCGCACCGCGCTCATGTCGGGCGATACGCCGCCGCCCAGCACGATGATGCCGTCCACATGCGCGGGCGGGTGCGTCACCTGGGGAAACCGGTCCTCCAGCGGCAGCAGCGCCCATTGCCCGACCGGCAGCGTCCAGATCGCGATCAGCCCGGCGATGCCCAGCACCAGCAGCGCCCGCCCGCTCCGCCGCGGCCGGCGCCACACCAGCGCGGTGCCCAGGATCAGGAACGCCAGCAGCAGGTTCGTGGGCGTGGTGAGCCAGCCGGCGATCTTGCCCAGGACGAACAGCAGGGTCATCCGGCGTCAGCCGGGGCGGCCGGCCAGCCGCGCATCCGTCGAAAGCACCGCCTGCAGCAGCACGTTCGCCCCGGCGGCGACCTGCTCGGGTTCGGTCCTCTCGGCCTCGTTGTGGCTCACCCCGCCTTCGCAGGGGACGAAGATCATCGTCGTCGGCGCGACGCGCGCGATGTAGGCCGCGTCGTGCCCGGCGCCCGAGGTGATCTCGCGGCTCGGCAAGCCCTGCGCGGCGGCGGCGGCGCGCACCGCCTCGATGCAGGCCGGATCGAAATGCACGGCGGGCGAATCCCACACGCATTCGACCGTCGCTTCCACGCCCGTGCGCGCCGCCGCTTCCGCCACGGCCGCGCGCATCTCCGCGTCCATCGCCGCCACCACCGCATCCTGCGGATGGCGCAGATCGACGGTCAGGAACACCTCTCCGGGGATGACGTTGCGGCTGTTGGGGCGGGATTCGATCAGCCCCACGGTCCCGACCGCGTTGGGCGCGTGCGCCTGCGCCACCGCGTGCACCGCCTCCACGATGCGCGCCGCGGCCAGCAGCGCATCCTTGCGCAGCCGCATCGGCGTCGAGCCCGCATGCGCGTCGCGGCCCGTCACGGTGATTTCATACCAGCGCATCCCCTGCACGCCGGTCACGATGCCGATGGTCTTCTCCTCGGCTTCCAGGATCGGGCCCTGCTCGATATGCAGTTCGAAGAAGGCCCCGAGTTTGTGGCTGCCCGCCGGCACTTGGCCCTTGTAGCCGATGCCTTCCAGGGCGTCGCCGAAGCGGACGCCTTCGCGGTCCTCGCGGGCGTAGGCGTACTGCGTGTCGAACACGCCCGCGAACACGCCGGACGCGAGCATCGCGGGCGCGAAGCGCGATCCCTCCTCGTTCGTCCAGTCGATCACCTCGATCGGCGCGTTGGTTTCGATGCCGGCGTCGTTCAGCGTGCGCAGCACCTCCAGCCCCGCCAGCACGCCGATGATGCCGTCGAACTTGCCGCCGGTGGGCTGGGTGTCGAGATGGCTGCCGATGGCGATGGGCGGCAGCGAATTGTCCCGCCCCGGACGGCGGGCGAAGATGTTGCCCAGTTCGTCCACCCGCACCGTGCAGCCCGCCGCCGTGCAGGCGGACACGAACCAGTCGCGCACCTGCCGGTCCAGGTCGGTCAGCGTCAGCCGCTTCACGCCCCCCTTGGGCGTCGCGCCGATCCGCGCGGTTTCCATGATGCTGTCCCACAGCCGGGCGGCATCGATGCGGAGATTGGTTGCGCTCATGAAGGCTCCTGCTGGCAGTCGGCGGCGCGGGATGCTACCCAGCGCCACCATCCGACGGAAGCAAGGCCGGGAGCCCCCATGAGCGCGATCACCGACATCATCGCCCGCGAAATCCTGGACAGCCGGGGCAATCCCACCATCGAGGTGGACGTGGTGCTGGAAAGCGGCGCGGTCGGCCGCGCGGCGGTTCCCTCCGGCGCCTCCACCGGCGCGCACGAGGCGGTGGAGCTGCGCGACGGCGACAAGAAGCGCTACGGCGGCAAGGGCGTGCGCACCGCCGTCGCCAACGTGGAGGGCGAGATCTTCGATGCCATCGGGGGCATGGAGCCCACCGAGCAGGTGAAGATCGACGACATCCTGATCGATCTGGACGGCACGCCGAACAAGGGGCGGCTGGGCGCCAACGCCATCCTGGGCGTCTCGCTCGCGGTGGCGAAGGCGGCGGCGGCGGAGCTGGGGATGCCGCTCTACCGCTATGTCGGCGGCGCCTATGCGCGCACGCTGCCCGTGCCGATGATGAACATCGTCAACGGCGGCAAGCACGCCGACAATCCGATCGACATCCAGGAATTCATGATCATGCCGGTGGCCGGCGGCACCATCGCCGACGCCGTGCGCATGGGCTCGGAAATCTTCCAGACGCTGAAGAAGGAACTGCACGACGCCGGCCACAACACCAACGTGGGTGACGAAGGCGGCTTCGCGCCGAACATCGGCTCGGCGGACCAGGCGCTCGCGTTCATCGCCAAGGCCTGCGAGAAGGCCGGCTACCGCCCGGGCGATGAGGTGGCGTTCGCGCTGGATTGCGCGGCGACCGAATTCTTCAAGGACGGCAAATACGCCCTGGAAGGCGAGGGCAAGACCTTCGATGCCGATGGCATGGTCGGCTACCTCGCCGATCTCGTGGGCCGCTATCCGATCATCTCGGTCGAGGACGGCTGCTCGGAAGACGACTGGGACGGCTGGAAGCTGCTGACGGAGCGGCTGGGCGCCAAGGTGCAGCTTGTCGGCGACGACCTGTTCGTGACGAACCCGGAGCGCCTGCGCCGAGGCATCGAGGCGAAGACCGCGAACTCGATCCTGGTGAAGGTCAACCAGATCGGCACGCTGTCCGAGACGCTGGAGACGGTGCAGATCGCGCACCGCGCGGGCTACACGGCGGTGATGAGCCACCGGTCGGGCGAGACGGAGGATTCCACCATCGCCGATCTCGCGGTCGCGACGAATTGCGGGCAGATCAAGACCGGCAGCCTGGCGCGCAGCGACCGCACGGCGAAATACAATCAGCTCATCCGCATCGAGGCCGAGCTCGGCCAGGCGGCCCGCTTCGCCGGGCGCACCATCCTGCGCGGCTGACAGCCGCCTCCGCTCAGGGGATCGTCACGCCGAAGCTCAGCACCGGCGGCAGGGGCACCACGGGCGGCACGTAATAAACCGGTGGCGGCTCGTAATAGGCCGGTGGCGGGGGCGCGTACACATAGCCGCGCAGCCAGGGCGACGGGCGATACCAGCCTTCGTGATGCCAGCCCTCGCCGTGCCATCCGTCGCGGTACCCGTCGCGGCGATGGCCATCGTCGCGATGCCAATCGCCGCGATGCCAATCGTCGTGATGCCACTCGGCCTGGCGCGGCGGGCCGCCGTGGCCATTCTGATGGCGGGTGTCGTTCCAGTCGGCGCGGGCCGGGGCATGCATGGCCCCCGCGAGAACGAGGCCGGCGGCGGCGATCACCGCGGTGATGGTGCGCATTGCGGCTCTCCAGGTGGGCGGACAGTCCCGCCCTCGCCGCGATGGCACTCCCCGATCATGGCGGGAAACCGGCAGGAATCTGGCGAAACGCTTTCGGCTTGCAGCAAATTCCGGTAATATTCACGGGAGAGGGACCGAGGACGCCGATGAGCTTCGGACGGGCGCTCCGGCGCAAGGCAAGGGCGGCGATCGCGCCGTGCATATTCCTGTCGCTGGTGGCGTATTTCCTGTGGAACGCCACGCATGGTGACCGCGGCCTGATCGCCTATGCTGAACGGCAGTCGCTGCTGAAGCAGGCGCAGGCCGATCTCGCGAAGGCGCAGGCCGAGCTCGACGCCTCCGAACACCGCGTCTCCGGGCTGCGCAGCAACCACATCGACCCCGATACGCTCGACGAGCGGACGCGGGCGATGCTGAACCTCGCCGATCCGGCCGATATCATCGTGCCCTATCCGCCGAAGGATAAGCTGTTCTAGCGGGCGGCCCGATCCTCCCCGTGGCGGCTGGCGGCGGAAGACCCGGCGCAATCCGCTGACGAGCCTTGCCCCTGGCAGGGGTTTCGCGCCCGCGCCGATGGGGGGATGCTGCGGGCAATGCCCGATGTCATCCCTGCCCCCACGACACCCGCGGCGGCCGGCGCCGCGTCCCGGCCCGGCGCCACCTCCGGCCGGACCCGCCTCACGGCGCTGATCGTCGCCACGGCGCTGTTCATGCAGAATCTCGATTCCACGGTGATCTCCACGGCGCTGCCGACGATGGCGCACGCCTTCGGCTCCGATCCGGTGCGCATGAACGTGGCGCTGACCTCCTACCTGCTCAGCCTCGCGGTGTTCATCCCTGCCAGTGGCTGGATGGCCGACCGCTTCGGCACCCGTACCGTCTTCCGCGCCGCGATCCTGGTGTTCACCATCGGCTCGGTGCTGTGCGGACGGGCGGACAGCCTGGGCTTCCTGGTCGGCGCGCGCATCCTGCAAGGAATGGGCGGCGCGATGATGGTCCCGGTCGGGCGGCTGGTCCTGCTGCGCAGCGTCGCCAAGAGCGAGCTGGTGGCGGCGATGGCGTGGCTGACCATGCCCGCGCTGATCGGCCCGGTGGTGGGGCCGCCGATCGGCGGCATGATCGTCTCCTACCTGTCCTGGCGCTGGATATTCGACATCAACGTGCCGATCGGCCTGATCGGCATCGCGGCGGTCACGCTGTTCATCGAGGACGTGCGCGAGCCCAATCCCGGCCGGTTCGACGGCTGGGGGCTGCTGTGGTCCGGCATCGGGCTCGCGGGGCTGATGTTCGGCCTGGAAACCGCCGGGCGCGGCGTGTTCCCGCCCGCCGCGACCGTCACGATGATCGCCGCCGGGCTGCTCGGCGTGGTGCTCTACCTGATCCACGCGCGGCGCACCGCCGAGCCGCTGCTCGACCTCGCGCTGATGCGGCTGCCGAGCTTTTCGGTGCCGGTGGCGGCGGGGACGCTGTTCCGCATCGGCATCGGCGCCATCCCGTTCCTGCTGCCGCTGATGCTGCAGGTGGGCTTCGGCCGCACGGCGGCGCAGAGCGGCATGATCACCTTCGCAAGCTCGGCCGGCGCGCTGGTGATGAAGCCCGTGGCCCAGCACATGCTGCGCCGGCTCGGATTCCGTACGACGCTGGTCTGGAACGGCGTGCTCTCGGCCATCGGCGTCGCCGCCTGCGCGGCCTTCCGCCCCACCTGGCCGGCGGCGGCGATCTACGCGGTGCTGCTGGCTGGCGGCTTCGTCCGCTCGCTCCAGTTCACCGCCTACAACGCACTGGTCTACGCCGACGTGCCCCGCACGCGCATGAGCGGCGCGACCAGCCTGTACAGTTGCATCCAGCAGCTTTCCATGACGCTCGGCATCTCGTGCGGGGCGGCGGTGCTGGAGATTTCGATGGCGCTGCACCACCGCGCCGTGCCGGGGGTGGAGGACTTCACCTTCGCCTTCCTCGTGGTCGGCTTCGTTGCCCTGCTCGCCGCCCCCGCCTCGCTGTTCATGCCCGCCGATGCCGGCGCCGAGCTTGCCGGGCGGACGGCGCGGGGCTGACCGGCTGGCGGCGCGTTGACCATGCTGCGCCGCAAGAGTAGGACCGGCGGCGACCTGCGCGCCCTGGCTGGACGCGCCCCCTATTGTTGCCGATCGGCACACGTTGGCTGGGAGTCGCTGGGTTGAAGGATGTCCGCGAGGCGTTGAGCGTGGCGCGCAACAGCGAGGGCCGCATGGTGAAGCGCCCGCTCTCGCCCCACCTGCAGGTCTACCGGCCGCAGATCACCTCGTTCACCTCGATCATGCACCGCGCCTCCGGCGTCGCGCTCAGCGTCGGCACGCTTCTGATGACCTGGTGGCTGGTCGCCGCCGCCACGTCGGAAGACGCCTTCGCCACCGCGCAGTGGTTCATCGGCTCGCCCATCGGGCTGCTGCTGCTGTTCGGCTGGACGCTGGCGCTGGTCTATCACTTCATCAACGGCATCCGGCATCTGGCCTGGGACGCCGGCGTGGGGTTCGAGGCTCCGCAATACCGGCACACCGGCTATGCGACGCTGATCGGCACGGTGGGCGTGACGTTGCTGCTGTGGCTGGTCGGCCTGGTGATCTGGTGAGGACGGTCTGATGGCCGAGGCAAACAAGTCCCTTCGTGTCGATGTGATGCGCTCGCAGCTCGGCCGTGTCCGCGGGCTGGGCGCCGCCAAGTCGGGCGTGGGTCACTGGTGGGGGCAGCGCCTGTCGGCGCTTGCGTTGATTCCGCTGTCGCTGTGGTTCGTGGCCAGCGTCCTGCACCTGCTCGGCGCCTCGCATGACGCGATGCTGGCCTGGGCCAACGGGCCGGTCACGATCGTTCTGCTGATCTGCCTTGTGCTGGCGACGTTCTACCATCTGCAACTGGGCTTGCAGGTGGTGATCGAGGACTACATCCATCAGGACGCCGCCCGGCTTGCGCTGCTGATCGCGATCAAGGGCGCGGCGGTCGTGCTGGCGCTGGCCTGCATCGTTTCGGTGCTGAGGATCGGACTCTAGCCCGGCGGCGCGCATCGGCGCGCGGCGCGGGAGCTGACGAGGAAGGATTGCCGATGAACGCGATCACCATGCCTTCGACGCGCGCCTACGACATCATCGACCACACCTACGACGTGGTGGTGGTGGGCGCCGGCGGATCGGGGCTGCGGGCCACGCTGGGCATGGGCGCCGTCGGCCTGAAAACGGCCTGCATCACCAAGGTGTTCCCGACGCGCAGCCACACCGTGGCGGCGCAGGGCGGCATCGGCGCGGCACTCGGCAACATGGGGCCGGACGACTGGCGCTGGCACATGTACGACACCGTCAAGGGCTCCGACTGGCTCGGCGACCAGGACGCCATCGAATACATGTGCCGCGAGGCGATCCCGGCCGTTTACGAGCTTGAACATTTCGGCGTGCCGTTCAGCCGCACGGAAGACGGGCGCATCTATCAGCGCCCGTTCGGCGGCCACATGCAGGATTACGGCAAGACCCCGGCGATGCGCGCCTGCGCCGCCGCCGACCGCACCGGCCACGCCATCCTGCACACGCTGTATCAGCAGAGCCTGAAGCACGAGTGCGAGTTCTTCGTGGAATACTTCGCGCTCGACCTGATCATGGACGAGGACGGCGCCTGCCGCGGCGTGATGGCGTGGTGCCTGGAAGACGGCACCATCCACCGCTTCCGCGCGCAGACCGTGGTGCTGGCCACCGGCGGCTACGGCCGCGCCTACCTGTCCTGCACCTCCGCCCACACCTGCACGGGCGACGGCGGCGGCATGGTGCTGCGCGCCGGGCTGCCGTGCCAGGACATGGAATTCGTGCAGTTCCACCCCACGGGCATCTTCCCCGCCGGCTGCCTGATCACCGAGGGCGCGCGCGGCGAGGGCGGCTACCTGACCAATTCCGAAGGCGAGCGCTTCATGGAGCGCTACGCGCCCACCGCGAAGGACCTCGCCTCGCGCGACGTGGTGTCGCGCTCGATGACGCTGGAGATCAACGCCGGGCGCGGCTGCGGTCCGAACAAGGACCACATCATGCTGCACCTGGAGCATCTCGGCGCCGACCTGCTGCACGAACGGCTGCCGGGCATCTCCGAAACCGCGAAGGTGTTCGCGGGCGTCGATGTCACAAAGGCGCCGATCCCGGTGCTGCCGACGGTGCACTACAACATGGGCGGCGTTCCCACGAACTATCATGGCGAGGCGCTGCGTCCGACGCCGGACAACCCCGACGCAACGGTGCGCGGCCTGATGGCGGTGGGCGAGGCGGCGTGCGTGTCCGTGCACGGCGCGAACCGGCTCGGCACCAACTCGCTGCTCGATCTCGTGGTGTTCGGCCGCGCCGCCGCGCACCGCGCCGCCGAGACGCTGAAGCCCGGCGCCTCGCAGGCCCCGCTGCCGCCGCGCGCCGGCGAAGGCTCGCTCGACCGGCTCGACCGCACGCGCCACGCGAGCGGCGGCACCAAGGTCGCCGAGCTGCGGGACCGGATGCAGCGCGACATGCAGAGCCACGCCGCGGTGTTCCGCACCGCCGACAGCCTGCGCGACGGCGTGGCGAAGATGCGCGCGGTGTGGGACGGCATGTCCGACATGTCGGTGTCCGACCGAGGAATGATCTGGAACTCCGACCTCGTCGAGGCGCTGGAGCTGCAGAACCTGATGGGCAACGCGATGACCACCATCGTCGGCGCCGAGGCCCGCACCGAAAGCCGCGGCGCGCAGGCGCGCGACGACTATCCCGAGCGCGACGACGAGAACTGGATGAAGCACACGCTGGCCTGGTGCAACGACGCCGGCGACGTGACGCTGGGCTACCGGCCGGTGAAGATGCAGACGCTGACGAACGAAGTGTCGGTCTTCCCGCCGAAGAAGCGCGTTTACTGACGGAGCGGACCCGACACGATGGCCACCTTCACGCTGCCCGCCCACAGCAAGATCGGCCAGGGCCGCACCTATCCCGCGCCCGCGGGCGCGAAGAACGTGCGTTCGTTCAAGATCTACCGCTGGAACCCGGACGACGGGCAGAACCCGCGCACCGACACCTACGAGATCGACCTCGCCGATTGCGGGCCGATGGTTCTGGACGCGCTCATCAAGATCAAGAACGAGGTCGATCCGACCCTGACCTTCCGCCGCTCCTGCCGCGAGGGCATCTGCGGCAGCTGCGCGATGAACATCGACGGCACCAACACGCTCGCCTGCCTGAAGCCGATCGAGGAAGTGAAGGGCCCGGTGAAGATCAGCCCGCTGCCGCACATGTCGGTGGTGAAGGACCTGGTGCCGGATCTGACGCAGATCTACGCGCAATATCGCAGCATCGAGCCCTGGCTGAAGTCCGACACCCCGCCGCCGCCGGACGCCGAGCGGCTGCAGAGCAAGGAAGAGCGCGCCAAGCTGGACGGCATGTGGGAGTGCATCCTGTGCTTCTGCTGCTCCACGAGCTGCCCGAGCTACTGGTGGAACGGCGACCGCTACCTCGGCCCCGCCGTGCTGCTCGCAGCCTATCGCTGGATCGCCGACAGCCGCGACGAGGCGACGGGCGACCGGCTGGATGCGCTGGAAGACCCGTTCAAGCTGTATCGCTGCCACACGATCATGAACTGCACCGAGACCTGCCCGAAGGGACTCAATCCCGCCAAGGCAATCGGCAAGATCAAGCAGTTGATGGTCGAACGGCAGGTCTGATCCCGCCCGTCCGGGCTACTGCATGTTCAAGGGAACGCTGGCCGGGCCGGAGGCGAAGCGGTCCGACCGGCTCCGCGCCTGGTCGGACAGCCTGCTTGTCGATCACGCGGTGTTCCGCGTGCTGTGGGACAACTGGTCGGCCGTGGTGCCGGGCCGTCTCTACCGCTCCAACCACCCGACCCCGGCGCGGCTTGCCGCGGCCGCGCGGCGCTACGGGCTGCGCACCGTCATCAACCTGCGCGGCCATCGGCAATGCGGCTCCGACGCGCTGTCGCGCGAGGCGGCGGAGCGGCTGGGCCTGGTGCATATCGACGCGCCGTTCGAAAGCCGCGGCGCGCCGCACCGCGACCGCATCCTGCGGCTGGCGGAGATCTTCCGCACCATGCAGGAACCCGCGCTGATGCACTGCAAGTCTGGCGCCGACCGCGCCGGGCTCGCCTCCGGCCTGTTCATCCTGATGAACGGCGGCACGGCGGCGCAGGCGCTGGCGCAGTTGT
>JAFEFJ010000062.1 GCA_018240635.1 Pseudomonadota bacterium
CCAGTCCGCGACTGGCACCAGCACGTCGATGTCGCGGACCAGCCGCGCGTTGCCGCGCACGCCGTCGGCGAGGCGGGCGGCGCCCTTGAGCGGCATCATCGGGATGCCCGCCTGCGCGATCGCGGCCAGCAGCGGGCGCGCGCCGGCAAGCTGCATCTGCGTCTGCGTCCAGACGAAACGGCGGATGCCCTGGATGCGCGGGATCAGCGCCGAGCCGGGATCGAGCGCGGGCAGCCGCCCGGCGAGGTTGGCGAGCAGCCGCACCTCGGGCCAGGAGGCGCTGTCGAGATCGCGCATCCCGCACCAGGCGCGCCACGCCGCGCGCGCGGTCTCGGGCCCGGCGAGGATGGCGCGCAGCAGAAGCAACTGGCTCTCCGGCGGCCAGTAGCGCCGCAGCTGCGTTGCCCTCATGCGGGGGCCCTCATGCGGGCGAACCCGCGCGCCGCCGCAGGATCGCCGCACGGGCGGCGGCGACATAGGCGGCGTCGCGCAGCGCCGAGCGCGCGCTCAGGCTGCCCGCGCGGATGCGCCGGTGCAGCAGCGTCTCGGGCAGCATCGCGAAGCGAAGGCCGCGGCGGCGGGCGCGGTCCACCCAGTCGATGAAGGCGCCGGCGCGCAAGGACGGATCGAAGCCGCCCGCATCCAGCAAGGCGGTGCGGCGCACCAGCAGCGTGCCCGCGAGCCATCCCGGCGCCGCGCCCTCGGGCACGTGCAGCCGTCCGTCCAGCGCGGGATCGGCGAAACACGCCACGTGGCCGAACACGCCGTCCAGGCCCGCGTCGTCCGCCAGCGCCGCCTGCTGGTGAGCGAGCTTCGCGGCTGGCCAAACGTCGTCGGCGTCGAGGAAGGCGATCATCCGGCCGCGCGCCGCCGCGACGCCCGCGTTCATCGCCGCCGCCGGTCCCTGGTTCGCCTGCGCGATCACCACCGCGCCCGCGGCATGCGCGATCTCCGCCGTCGCGTCGGTGGAGCCGTCATCCACCACGATGGTCTCCGATGCGCGCACCGACTGCGCGGCGACGCTCGCCAGCGTCTCGGCCAGCGTTTCGGCGGCGTTCCAGGCGGGGATCACCACGCTGATCACGCGGCCAGCCGCTTCGGTTCCAGATGCGATTCGAGCGGCGGCAGCTCGCCGCGCAGGCCGAGGCGGCGGCGGCGCGCGAGCGACAGCGTCAGGGCGCGGCGGAAGTCGCCTTCGCGGCGCGGATCGGCCGCCTGCATCATCTGCCCGGCGTGGCGGCGGTAATACAGCGTCGTCGCGCGCAGGATGGTGAAGGGGATGGCTGCCTCCCGCAGCCGCAGCAGCAGGTCCACGTCCTCGCTGTAGCGCAGGCCGGGGTCGAAGCCGCCGAGCCGCGTCAGCACCTCGCGACGGTACAGGCAGGCGCCAAGATGGACGTGGAGCACCGTCTCCACCCGCGCATCGGCGGCGGGCGCGAGGCGGGCGGGGTCGAGGCGGTCGAAATAGGCGACATGGCCGGAAACCATCCCCACGCCGGGCGTGGCATCGAGGCGGGCGCATTGCCGGGCGAGCTTGCCGGCGGGCCAGAGATCGTCGGCGTCGAGGAAGGCAATGATCTCGCCGCGGGCCTCGGCGAGTGCGAGGTTGCGGGCGACGCCGGGATGGCACGGCGCGGCCTCGATCACTCGGAGCGGCGCGCCCGACGCCGCGAGGCCCGCGCAGACGGCCTGCGTCTCCGCGCTGGGACCGGCATCGACCACCAGGATCTCCGCCACCGGCACGTCCTGGCGCATGACCGAGCCGATCGCGTCGGGCAGGAAATGGGCCATGCGGGCGCAGGGGATCACCACCGAGATCATGCGCGTTCCAGGAAGTCCGCGACGGCGGCGGCGGCTTCCATCGGGTCGGCACCGAGTGCCAGGTGGAAGGCGGGCAGGGTGCGCAGCAGCGCGCCGATCTTGGCCATGCCGGACGCCGCGCCGCCGCGCAGCAGGAACATCGTGGAGGGCGCGAGCGCGCGCAGCGCCTCGGCCGGACTGGCGGGCGCGATGCGGCTGCGGGCGGTCCCGGCGACATGCGGCAGCAGCACCGCCTTCAGCGCCAGCCCGTCGCGCGCCAGCGCGCCGGGCCGCGCCTGGCCGAGATGCAGGCGCGCCTTCTGGTCGTGGGGCCGGGCGGGATTCGCCACCGCCGTCCGCCAGGACGGCAGCGCGGCGAGGGAGGCGTCGTCGAGCTTGATGGTGTCGAACAGCGCATGGGCGCGCGGCGGCGCCTGCGGGCGCACCAGCACGAAATCGTCGCCGGTGGTGGCGAGGCCCGCCAGGACGCAGGCCGCCGTGGTGGTGGACTTGCCGGACCCACCCGCGCCCGTCAGAAGCACGCCCGCGCCGCCCGCCCCGACGCAGGCGGCGTGCAGCAGCAGCCAGTCCGTGCCGGCCGAGTGCCAATGCAGGATGTCGCGCAGCGGGCAGGAATCCTCCCACTCCGGCAGCGCGGCGGCGTCGGCGGTCCAGGTCAGCGCGAGATTCCGCGCGCGGCTCAGCACCCGCCATGTGCGCGTGTCGGGGTCGTAGCGGCCGACCAGGCCGGGACGCTCGTGCAGGCGTTCGAGATGCGCGGGCTCGGTGACCGGCAGATCCCAGCCGGGCGGGTCTCCGGCGCCCGCCGCGCCGTCGAGCGCGATGACGCGCAGGCCGATGGGGGCGGGCGTGTTGCGCGCGAAGGCGAGCGCCGTGGTCAGCCGCTTCCGGTAGCCGGCGCCGACCGTCCGGAGGCCGAAGGCGAGCGGGCCGGACGCGAACCCGTCGGCCGGCGGGGCGTGGCGGGCGGCCAGCGCTTCGGCGCGATCGAGCAGCGCGTCCATGAAATCGTCGATCGCGCCCGATGCCCCGGCGCGGGCGGCCATCGCGGTCAACGGCGCGGCCGGGCCGCGCCCGCCGGGGGCATGGTTTAGGGCTCCACCGCGTAGGAGGGCGGGCGGACGGGCCAGCCGGCGAATTCGTGCGTCTCGTGCACCGGGTCGATGGTGATGAGTTCCTTCAGGTCGTGGAACGCCTCCACGACCGGCGGGGCGTAGGGTCCGGCCGCGATCGTCGCCGCCTCGCGCGGGCCGTCCGTGGGGCCGGCGGTGGCGACGCAGCCTTCCTGGTGCAGCCGGTCGAGCGCGGCGGCGATATCGGCTTCGGCCCCGTCCGGAAGCGGCCCGGCGGACGCCGCGAGGCCGGCCGCGACCTCGGCGACCGTGGCGGGGGTCTGGATCAGGGTCCAGATCGCTGGCGCCGCGCCGCGCAGGCTAAAATACGTACCGCGCTCGAAATTGATCAGCACCGTCTCTTCGTCGAAGGCTTCGTGCGCGACGGCCGCCAAATTCGCAACGAAGCGGTCGCCAAGTTCGATTCCCATGCCACGCAACGTTATGTATCCGACCTTGAAGATACAAAATCACGCTCCCGTGCATAGCCCGCAGGGCCGGGATGCTCCGGGCTCGCCGCAGAGGCGCCCGGCGGGCGCTTGTCTTGGACGCGCGATGCGCCACGTTTGGGCGCGCAACAGGCGGAGCGGCGCGGATGCCACGTTTGGCGGATGTGGATGTCGCGGTGGTGGGCGCGGGGGTCGCGGGGCTCGGCGCGGCCGCGACGCTGCGCGCGGTGGGCGTCAGCCACCTGGTGCTGGAGGCTGGCGCGCGGGTCGGCGGGCGGGTGCATTCCACGCCGCTCCCCTGGCTGGGCGAGACGCCGTTCGAGCATGGCGCGGTCTGGCTTCACTCCGCCGAGCGCAACCCGGTGGCGGCGATCGCCGAGGCGCAGGGCGACGCGCTGACCGATGCCGCATCGCTGCGCCAGGAATGCACGATGCTGGACGGCCGGCCCGCGACCGAGGCCGAGCTGCGCGACTACGCCGCCGCCTGGCCGCGTTTCCATGCCGCCGCCGAGGCGCTCCTGGAGGACCGCGCGGACGCGCGGCTGTGCGAGGTCGCGCGCCATCTGCCGGACGACCCCTGGGCGCTCTCCGTGGAGGCATGGGAGGGGCCGGTGATCGCGGCGGCGGATGCCGATGCGCTCAGCCTGCGTGACTGGCGGACCAACGTGCTGACCGGCTCCGACCTGCTGGTGCAGGGCGGGCTCGGCGCCTTCGTCCGCAACCGGCTGGCGCAGGGGGCGGCGGTGCGGCTGCGCACGCCGGTGCGCACCATCCGATGGGGCGGGCCGCGCGGCGGCGTGGTGCTGGAAACGCCGGCGGGCACGGTCTCGGCGCGGGCCTGCATCGTCACCGTCTCGACCGGGGTGCTGGCGGCGGGCGGGATCGCCTTCAAGCCCGCGCTGCCCGCGCCGACGCAGGACGCCATCGCGGCGCTGCCGATGGGCGCGGCGCTGAAGGTGGTGCTGGAGGCGACCGACGCCGACCGGTTCGGCCTGCCGCCCCATTGCAGCCTGGACCGGCAGGCGCGCACCAGCGGCGAGCCATTCATGGTCTTCCAGTGCTGGCAGCACGGGCAGGCCGCGGTGCAGGGCTGGATCGGCGGCAGCGCGGCGCGCGCGCTGGAGCACGAGGGCGACGCGGCGGCGGTGGACTTCGCCCGCTCGCAGCTTCGCGCGTTGCTCGGCAGCGGCGTCGATGCAACCTTCGCGGGCGGACGCACGTTGGTCACGCGCTGGTCGCGCGATCCGCTGTTCGGCGGCGCCTATGCCTATGCCGTGCCCTGCCGGTCGGAGGCGCGGGCGGAACTCGCGGTGCCGCTCGCCGACGGGCACCTGCTGTTCGCCGGCGAAGCCTGCCACGCCGACGGGCTGGCCGGCACCGTGGGCGGCGCCTGGATCACCGGGCAGAACGCCGCCCGCACGGCCATGCTCGCGCTGCGCCGGGCCGCCTGACGATGCGGCTTCGCTTCTGGCGCCGCCCGCGCATCCAGGTGATCGAGCTGCGCGGGGTGCTCGCCTCGCGCGGGGCGCTGAACATCGCCGCCTACGGCCCGCTGATCGACCGCGCCTTCGCCCGCGCCGGCGGGATGCCCGTCATCCTGGACATCGAAAGCCCCGGCGGATCGCCGGTGCAGTCCGACCTGATCGCCACCCGCATCCGCCGCCGCGCGGAGAAGGCGGGCGTGCCCGTCCATGCGGTGATCGGCGAGGTTGGCGCCTCGGGCGGCTACTGGCTCGCCTGCGCCGCCGACCGCATCCACGCCAATCCCATGAGCATCGTCGGCTCCATCGGCGTGATCGGCGGCGGCTTCGGCGCGTCCGAATTGCTGACCCGCGCCGGGATCGAGCGGCGGGTCTACACGGCGGGGGAGAACAAGGCGCGGCTCGACCCGTTCAGTCCGGAGAAGCCCGAGGACGTGGCTTTCGTGAAGGCGCTGATGGGCGAGCTGCACGAGCGGTTCAAGCAATGGGTCCGCACCCGCCGCGGCGCGCGGCTGCTGGCGCCCGAAGCATCCGTGTTCGACGGCGGCTGGATGCTGGGCGCGCGGGCGGTGGAGGCGGGGCTCGTGGACGCGCTGGGCGATCTCGATAGCGTGGTGCGCGAGCTGGGCGGGGAGAAGATGCGCGTCGAGGTCCATCGCCCGCGCAAGCGCGGCCTGCTGTCGCGGCTGCCGCGCCTGATGGCGGAGGCGGCGCTGGACGTGCTGGAGGAGAGGCGGCTGCGGCCGGACGTTTCGCTCTGAGCCCGACTTCCGCCCCGCTTCAAGGTCCTGAAGCGTTCGCGTTTCCCCGATCGCCGATCTAACCGCCTGCCCGCTTCCGGCCGTCTATCATCGCACGGACCAGATTTTCACGGTGTGCGAAGCTCGCCCAACCGACACCGGCGATGTGGATGATCACCAGCCCGAGTGAAATGGTCGCGAATGCGCCGTGCATTTCGCCGACGCCCTCGCGGGCGCGTCCTTCGCGGCCTTCCGCCTCGCGCTCGCCGGACTTGGCCCCAGGCGCTTCATCGGCGAACGCCGCCGCCATCGAAAGCGGCGCGTTCCCGGCCAGAGGCCCCTTTCCGCGATCCGCGTATGCCACGAGGCCCGTCAAGACGGTCGCTGCGAGGGACAGCAGCAGGACGACGACCATTCCTCCGCCGGCTGGGCTGTGGCCGAGAAAGCGCCGGCGCGTCCTTGCATCATATCCGCGAGATACCGGACGGAAACCGCTGGTGCGTAGATGAAGTCACGAAACCGTGCGCGCTGCGGCCCGACGAATCCCCAGATCACGCGGAGAAGGACGACCGCGCCGACCGCGTAGCCCGTCCAGGCGTGGAGCATCTCCGTGCCGCCTTCGCCCTCGCCCGTGAGATAGGCCACGGAAAAGGCCAGCACGAGCAGCCAGTGCCCAATGCGTACGAAGGGGTCCCACACCATGACCTGCGGCGGCTGGCCTGTTTCCCTGTTCTCGGACACGAATGCTCTCCCTCCGCCGTTTCGTGCGAAATCGATGAAGGTTTCGCATTCGACCGGGAGGGGGCGCGTTGAGGTGAATCAACCTGGCTGACGGGCCGAGGCCGCTGCCGCGTGGCGCACGGGCGATCGGCGACGCGGCGGGCCGTGCCGTTGAGCCAGATCATGGCCGTACCTGCGGAACGCAGCCGAAGGTCGCAACGATTTCCGCGCGGTAATTCGGGCCGCCGACGGAGGACACGGGTCCGCCGGGGCCGCGGCGGATCGGGAGGCGTTCGACAATCATGCCGGGCGAGGCGGAGCGCGATGTTGCAGCCGCGCCGGCGGCTTTTCCTGCCGGAGGTGCGGACTTGCCGCCGATGGAGGCGTCCATCGACGCGGCGCGCGGGCGGACCGCCCCATGCAGCGCGCGCCGATCGCGGCGGCCGGCGGTCTGCCGCTCCATCCGGGGGCGGGCCCCGTGACCGCGCTTATGTGCTTCCTCGCGGGCGCCGTGGCCTGGACGCTGAGCAGCGCCGCGGCGGGCGGCGGCAGCATGATCCTGGCAGCCGCCGTCAGCCTGATTGCGCCGCCGCGGGAGGTCGCGCCTGTCGTCTCCGTTGCCAGTCTGGCAGCGGCCCTCGTCCGCATCGCGCTGTTCCACCGGCTGATCGACTGGCGGCTGGTTGCCTGGTACCTGCCCGGCGGCGTCGCGGGGGCCATTGTCGGCGGCCTGGTCTTCGCCGCGCTGCGGTCCGACTGGCTGCAGGTTCTGGTGGGCGTCTTCCTGCTCAGCGCCGTTCTACAGTATCACGTGGCGCAGCGCCGCCACTGGCCGCCGCTGCCGCGTGCGGTGTTCATCCCCGTATCGTTCCTTTCGGGGCTCGTGTCCGCCGTGGTCGGCGCGAGCGGATTGCTTGCCAACCCTTTCTATCTGGGCCACGGCCTGGAAAAGCAGGCGTTGCTCGCGACACGGGCGGTCAATTCGCTGGCGATCCAGATGACCAAACTTGCGGGCTACGCGGCGTTCGGCGCTCTGACCAGCGAGCGTCTGCTGGACGGATTGGCGGCGAGCGCGGGCGCGTCCATCGCGGTCGCCGCCAGCAACGCCTGGCTGGACCGGATGAGTTCGCGGTTGTTCCGCGGCGTCGCGATCGGGGTGATCGTTGCGACAGGTCTGCTGATGCTGTGGCGGCAGCGCGCCCTGGTGCTGGCGCTGGTGGGCTCCGTGCGATGACCGAGGATGCCGGCCGCGCCGTGATCGTCTGGCTGCAGCAGCATGAAGCCTGGATGCCTGCCGTCGTTTTCGTCCTCTCGTTCGGCGAGTCCCTGGCGCTGATCTCCCTGTTGCTGCCCGCGACCGCGATCTTGCTGGGCGCGAGCGGCCTGATCGGCGCGGCCGGCTTGCCGTTCTGGCCGGCATGGACCGCCGCCGCGGCCGGCGCGGCGCTGGGCGACGTGGTGTCGTACTGGGTGGGCCATTGCTGCAAGGGCGCGGTCGGCAGGATTTGGCCGCTATCGCGTCATCCCGACCTGCTGCCGCGCGGGCACGATTTCTTTTTGCGCTGGGGCATCGGCAGCGTCTTTCTCGGCCGCTTCTTCGGTCCGCTGCGTTCGATCGTGCCGCTGGTGGCGGGGATCTGCGGCATGCCGCATGCGCTCTTCCAGCTTGCCAACGTGGCATCCGCACTGGTCTGGGCGACACTGATCCTGGCGCCGGGCGTCTACGGCGTCAGATGGCTGCTGTAGCGCCCGCGCAAGGATGTCCGCGCCGCCCGCGGTGATGGAAGCGCGCTACTCCGCGGCCGCGCGCCGCAGGTCGGTGGAGTAGTCGATGCTCACCGGCGCTTCGGCCTCGAACGGGCTTTTCAGGCCGAGCTTCTTGCCGTGCTCGCGGATCGCCGGCATCACCTCCTGGCACAACAGGCGGATGCAGTTGCGCGAGTCCTCGGCGCTGACATTCCCGTCGTTCGCCCAGAAGCCGAAGATGCCCGGCCGCGTCGCCTCCATCAGCGTCTTCAGCCGCTCGATGCACTGATCGGGCGTGCCGCAGACGATCATCATGTTCTGCCGCTGCTCCTCGAAGGTCGGGTTGCCGCGCGGGTTCTTCGCGCGCCCCACCGCGAACTCCACGAAGCCGCGCCGGCCGGACGGCGAGAAGTAGCCCGCCGGGTTCGCCCAGACGGGATGCGCGAGCCCGGTGAACTCGCCCTGCATCCACATGAACTGCTTGGCGTTCTTGACCGCCTTTTCCTCGGTGTCCTGCACATGCACGCGGATCAGGTAGCCGCGGTTCTCGGGCCCAGCGGTGTAGCCCGCTTCCTCGGCGACCTTGTCGTACAGGTCCCAGATCACCTTGGTCGCCTCGATCGAGGTGTTGAGCGCGATGTAGGGATAGCGGTGCTGCGCCGCCCAGATGACGGTTTCCTTTGAAAGCACGCCGGGAATCCACACGCGCGGGTAGGGCTTCTGCAACGGTACCGCCCAGGGGTTCACCACGCGGTGCTGGTAGTGCGTGCCTTCCCAGCGGAACGGTCCCGGCTGGGTCCAGGTCTTCACGATCAGGTCGTGCGCTTCCTGGAACCGCTCGCGGTTGAAAGCGGGGTTCACGCCGGTGGCAAGCTGCTCCTGCCCGCCGCCGCGCACGAAGCCCGACACCAGACGCCCCTTCGAGATCATGTCGATCATCGCCAGTTCTTCGGCGAGCCGGATCGGATTGTCCGCGAGCGGCAGCGGGTTGCCGAGCAGGACGATCTTCACCCGTTTCGTCACCGCCGCGAGGATGGAGGCGAAGACGTTGGCCTTGGCCTGCATGCAGAACGGCGCGTTGTGGTGCTCGTTCAGCATGATGCCGTCCGCGCCGCATTCCTCGGCGTAGATGTACTCTTCCAGATACTGGTTGTACAGGCGGCTGCCCTCGACAGGGTCGAAGTGCTTGTTCGAGAAGGTCAGCGCCGTCGCGCCGTATTTCAGGCCCTCCTGCGCGTCGTAGGCGGACATCGGCTGTTCGGTGAAATACATCAGATGCATCGTGGACGTCCCCCGTGGTCGCGCCGCCTGGCGGCGTCAGTTGGCGCCGGCGAAATCCGAAACCAGCTTCGCGCTTTCGTCCGGCCTTTCCATCTCGATGAAGTGGCCCGCCCCGGGCAGCACCGTCAGCGTCGCGTCGCGCAGCGCGGACCTGTACGCCTCGCCCGCGCTGACCGGCACGATGCGGTTCTCCGCGCCCCAGACGATCAGCGCCGGCGCGCGCACCCCGCCCAGCAGATGCGGCAGCGTCTGGCTGTACATGTAAGGCTTCCAGGCGGTGCGGAAGCTCATTTCGCGGGCGATGTCCCAGGCTTCGAGCTGGTCCGTGCTGACATCGCCGTAGACGCGCTTGAAGGCGGCTTCGTCGTGGAAGCCCAGCATCGGATAGGCGATGTAGCTGAGGATCGCCTGATCGGCGATCTCGCCCTCCGGCGGCTTGATGCCCATCGGATTGAGCAGCGCGAGGCGGCGGAAGCGTTGCGGCGCGAGGCTCGCCATCTCGGCGGCGATCCAGCCGCCGAAGCCGAGCCCCACGGGGCATACGTCCGAAACGCCGAGATCGGCGAGCAGCCACTGATAGATTGCGGCGATGTCGCGCGGGTGGCGCAGCCATGCCGGGCGCTCGGATCTTCCCCAGCCGGGATGGTGCGGCACGATCACGTCGAAGCGCGCAGCGAGCGCATCGTAGAAGGGCAGACGTTCGACCGTTCCGATATCGTGATGCAGCACCAGCAGGCTGCGCCCGCTGCCCGCGCGCATGTAGTGCAGACCGCACCCTGCGACCGTCGCGGCGTGCTCCTTCCAGGCGATGTTTCCGCCCATCGTTCCCCCTCGTTCGGCGGCATGGCGCCCAAGTCGTCCGTGAGGTCGTCCGATCGCTATGCCGGCCGTCTTCCGCTTCGTTCGGTCTAGGGAGGATACCCGCCGGTAGGAGGGGTGTCCAACCGGCGGAGATCAGACCACTTCGTCGGGCCGCAGGCGGCAGGCCGCGGCTTCCTCGTGCGTCTCCACCTGCACGGTGGCGTGGCCGATGCCGAAGCGGGCGCGAAGCTCACGCGACAGTTCGGGCGTCAGGTCCGGCGCGCGGGCGGCGTGGTCCTCGATCACCAGATGGGCGGTCAGCGCCGTTTCGGTGGTGCTGAGCGCCCAGATGTGCAGGTCGTGCACCTCCGCGACGCCGGGGAGACCGGCGAGATAGGCGCGCACGTCCTGCGGCGCGACGTTCGAGGGAACGCCGTCCATCGCGAGGTGCACCGAGTCGCGGAGCAGGCCCCAGGTGCTGAGGATGATGGCGGCGGCGATGCCGAGGCTGACGATGGGATCGAGCCAGAGCCAGCCGGTGAACCAGATCGCCAGCGCCGCGATCACCACGCCGAGCGAGACCACGGCGTCGGCCGCCATGTGCAGGAAGGCGCCCCGGATGTTCAGGTCGTTCTCCCGCCCGCGCATGAACAGCAGTGCGGTCGCGCCGTTGATGGCGATGCCGATGGCGGCGACGGCGATGACGGTGGCCTCGGCGACCGGCTCGGGGGCGAGCAGGCGGCGGATCGCCTCCACGCCGATCGCGCCGACGCTGACCAGCAGGACCATGGCGTTGATCAGCGCGGCGAGGATCGAGCTGCGGCCCCAGCCGAAGGTGCGCAGCATCGTCGGCGGGCGGCGGGCGAGCGCGGCGGCGGCCCAGGCCAGCACCAGGCCCAGCACGTCGCCCAGGTTGTGCGCGGCATCGGCCAGCAGCGCGACGGAGTTGGCGAGCACGCCGAACACCGCCTCGGCGGCGACGAAGCCCGTGTTCAGCAGGATGCCGATGGCGAAGGCGCGGTCGTAGGTCGCGGGGCCGTGATGGTGATGGCCATGCGCGTGCCCGTGGCCGTGATCATGCCCGTGGTGGTCGTGCCCATGGTCATGCCCAGGGCTGTGATCGTGTCGGTCCGCCATGCCGCCTTCCTGCGCGATTCGCCCGCCTATCCCATCCCGGCGGGGGCGGGCAAGGCAACAATCCGATGGTTGCCAATCGCCCCGGATTGCGCCCAAAAACGCTCGGCCTTCGCGCCGTCCCGCCGCTGCTTTCCCCCGCCACGACGGAATTTTAGCCAATGAATCTTCTTCAAGCCGTCGCCTTCGCCATCCTGCAAGGCGCGACAGAGCTTTTCCCTGTCAGCAGCCTGGGGCATGCGGTCGTGTTGCCCAAGCTGCTGGGCTGGAACATCGATCAGCAATCGCCGCAGTTCCTGCCCTTCCTCGTCCTGCTGCACGCCGGCACCGCCGCCGCCCTGCTGCTGTATTTCTGGCGCGACTGGTGGACGCTGTTCCGCGGCGTGATCGGGATGGACACGCCGCATCAGGTGCGCGAGAGCCGGCGTGTCACGGTTCTCATCGTCATCGCAACCATCCCGGCGGCCGTACTCGGCTTCCTGCTGGAGCACTTCTTCCGCACGCTGTTCGGCTCGCCCGTGGTCGCAGCGAGCTTCCTGATGGTGAACGCCGTGATCCTGGCCGGCGGCGAGGCGCTGCGGAAGATGGCGGGCTACCGGACGTTGTCGAGCATGACGGCGAAGGATGCCTTCATCATCGGCTGCTTCCAGTGCCTGGCCCTGATCCCCGGCATCTCGCGCTCGGGCGCGACGATGGTGGGCGGGCTGCTGCGCGGCATCAACCATGCCGGGGCGGCGCATTTCTCCTTCCTGATCGCGACGCCGATCATCGTCGGCGCGACGCTGCACGAGGTGCCCAAGCTGCTGAAGGCGGACGTGCCGCACGAGGTGCTGCAACTGTCCTTCCTGGCCGCGATCCTGGCCGCGATCACCGCCTATCTGACGACCGCCTTCCTGATGCGGTATTTCCGCAACCACGATCAGATGGCACTCAATCCTTTCGCCTATTACTGCTTCTTCTTCGGGCTCGGCAGCGTGGCGCTGCTGCTGTTCGTGTTCTGAGGAGACGGGCGTGATGTCTGCCGCGCCGCAATCCGGCGCCCAAACCCCGGCAGCCCAAACCCGGGCGGTCCATTGGCGGGCGTCCGGGTGATCGACCTGACGCAGGTCGTGCTGGGGCCTTTCGCCACGCAGGTGCTCGGCGACATGGGCGCCGACGTCATCAAGGTGGAAAGCCCGGCCGGCGATCAGACGCGGCAGATCGGGCCCAGCCGCACGCCGGGCATGGGCAGCTACTACGCCAACCTCAACCGCAACAAGCGCAGCATCGTGCTGGACCTGAAGCGCAGGCCCGCCATGGATGCGCTGTGGCGGCTGATCGAGGGGGCGGACGTGTTCGTCCACAACATGCGGATCGGCGCGATGGAGCGGCTCGGGCTCGGCTACGCCGCCGTCGCCGCGCGCAATCCGCGCATCGTCTATGCCTGCGCGACCGGCTTCCGCCAGGGCAGCGCGATGCAGGAAAGCCCGGCCTACGACGACCTGATCCAGGGCATCAGCGGGCTCGCCTCGCTGAACGCCGGGCCGGACGGCGCGCCGCGCTACTTCCCGACCGTGGTCGCCGACAAGCTGACCGGCCACGTCCTCGCCTCGATGATCGGCATGGCGCTGTTCCACCGCGAACGCACGGGGCAGGGGCAGGAAGTCCACGTGCCGATGCTGGAGACGATGCTGAACTTCATGCTGGTGGAGCATTTCTGGCACGGCACGTTGGGCGAACCGGAGAAGGGGATGGGCTATCCCCGGATGCTGACGCCCTACCGCCGTCCGTTCGCGACCAAGGACGGCTATCTGTGCGTGATCGCGGTATCGGACGCGCAGTGGCGGACGATCTTCGCGGCGATCGGCAGGCCCGAACTGATCGACGATCCGCGCTACTGCTCCATCTACGCCCGCGCTCAGAACGTCGAGGCGGTGTACGCGATCCTTGCGGAGGGGCTGTTGCAGCGGACGAGCGCCGAGTGGTCGGCGCTGTTCACTGAATCCGACATCCCGAACGGCCCCGCCAACAGCCTGCAGGACCTGATGACCGACGCCTATCTCAAGGAAACGGGGTTCTTCTCCGCCGCGCAGCATCCGCAGGAGGGCAGCGTGACCGTGACGGCGGTGCCGCCCGCCTTCTCCGCCTCGCCCGGCGGGGTGCGGCGGCTGTGGCCGGCGCTCGGCGAGCATACCCAGGAGGTGCTGCGCGAGGCGGGGCTGTCCGACGCCGAAATCGCAACGGCGATGGGGGTCTGAGCGATGCGCCGAATCATGCCGCGCGGCCTGTGGGCCGCTGTCCTTCTGGCCGCGCTTCTGGCCGTTGCCCCGCCCGCGTTGCACGCCGTGCTGGCCGCGCCCCACACGGTGCTGGCCGCCGTGCCGATCGGGCGGACCGACCTGCCGTGGTGGCGCGAACGGCACGAGGCGGTGCTGAAGCGGGTGCGCTCCGGCCAGCCGGTTAAGCTGGTCTGGCTCGGCGATTCCATCACCCAGAACTGGGAGAAGCACGGCCCGCCGGAATGGCAGGACTATGCGCCCGTCTGGCAACACTACTACGGCGACCGTGAGGCGCTGAATCTCGGTTTCGTCGGCGACACCACCGCGAGCGTGCTGTGGCGGCTGCAGAACGGCGAAGTCACCGGCATCTCCCCGAAGGCGGTCGTGCTGCTGATCGGCGCGAACAACCTGGGCCGCGTGCATTGGGGCGCCGAGGACACGCTGGCGGGCATCGACGCGATCGTCGCCGATCTGCGCAAGCGCCAGCCGGGGGCGAAGATCCTGCTGCTCGGCATCCTGCCGTCCGACCGCTCCGCCTGGGCGACCGAGACCACGATCGCCGTCAACCGCGCGCTCGCGCAGAAATACGCGCATGCCGAGGGCGTGACCTTCATGGATGTCGGCCACCTGTTCATGCGCGACGGCAGGCTGGACCGCGATCTGTTCTACGATCCGAAGGAAACGCCGCCGCGCCCGCCGCTGCATCCGACCGCGCAGGGCATGGCCCGCATCGCCGCCGCCATCGAGCCCACGCTCGCCGCGATGCTGGGCGACAAGCCGCGCTGAGCGCGGTGCGGGCGATGCGTTCCCTGCGCCAGCCGGGTCCCGAAAGCCCCGTGCGCGTCGAGAGTTTCGCGGTGCGCGGGCGGCGGATCGCCTATTCGCTGCGCGCCGGCGAAACGCTCAACCAGGCGCTGACCGGCCCGCTCGCCGAAGCCGGCCTCGCCTGCGGCGCGATCCGCTTCGAGGATGCGCTTCTCGATCCCTTCGCCTTCGTCGTGCCGCATCCCGCGCCCGACGCCTCGCACGTCGCGTATTTCAGCCCCACACGCCGCCCCGCGCGGGGCGGCGAGGTGGAGGTTGCGTGCGCAACCTTCGGCTGGCGCGACGGCGCGCCCTTCGTGCATTGCCACGGCGCCTGGAACAGCGCGGACGGCGGTGGCGGCCACGCGCTGCCGCTCGACAGCATCGTGGCCCGCGCGGGCGTCGCCGTCGCCTGGGGCACGGCACAGGCCCGCATCGCCGTCGAGCCCGATGCGGAGACGAACTTTCCGCTGTTCCGCCCGCGCGCCGTGCCCGCGCCGATCACCGGCGCCGACCGGGCGCGGCTCGTGGTCGCGCGGGTGCGCCCCAATCAGGATCTCGGCCCGGCGCTGGCGGAGGTGTGCCGCCGCCACGGCATCGCGCGCGCCGCGCTGCGCGGCAGCCTGGGCAGCCTGATCGGCGCGCGCTTCGCGGACGGGCGCGCGGTGGACGACATCGCGACCGAGGTGATGGTGCTGGAGGGCGAGGTAACGCAAGAGGGCGCGCGCATCGAGATGCTGGTGGTGGACATGCAGGGCGCCGTGCATCGCGGCTGGCTCGCGCCCGAGGGCAATCCCGTGTGCATCACCTTCGAGGCGATGCTCGAAGAAATCTGACCCTTCAGCCGGCGAGCAGCAGCAAGGCCGCGCCCAAGATGGCGGTCTGTGTGCCGGTCATCCCCAGCACACGGCCGATATCGTCCGTCGATGGCCGCGACAGGAAAACGGCGTGCGCGATGCGCCCCGCGAGCAGCAGGGCGCACAGCGCGTTCAGGATCAGCGGATAGCCGCCGCGCCATTCCGCCAGCGCCAGCAGCAGCAGCGCGAAGGGGACGTATTCGGCGAAGTTGCCGTGGATGCGGATGCGCCGCTCCAGGTCGTCGCTGCCCGCGCTGCCGAAGCCGACATTGTTGCTCCGCCGGCCGAGGATGACCCGCAACGACAGCACCAGGAACAGCAGCGCGAGGATCGCGGCGTAGACCGGAACGATTTTCAGCATGCCGGGTTAGCTGACGGCGCTCCCCGGATTGTCAATCCTTGCCTCAGGGATAGGCGAGCGCCCCCGGCCGCTTGATCTCGATCTCGACGAAGGCCATCGGATCGGGGCCGCCGTTCATCACGTCGTGCGTCACGCCGAAGGGCCGGCCATAGGACTCGCCCGCCGTCAGCTTACGTTCCGCAACCGACGTGCCGTCGTGCACCAGCATCGTCGCGTCCGTCAGCATGACGACGAAATAGGGCCAGCCGTGCTGATGCCAGCCGGTCGCGGCACCGGGCGGGAAGTCCCAGCGCGTGATCCGCACGTCGCCGTCGTCGCGCTGGACGGTGGGTACGGCGGGAATGGTGCAGGCGAAGGCCATCGGATCACTCCTGGCGGGATGGGCGGCGCGTCAGGTCAGAGTCTCGTCGAGCAGCTCCAGCGCGCGCCTGGCGAAGGCGCGCATGTTGGCGACGCGGTCCGGGCTGCCGGTTTCCAGCGTGATCGCCTTGGCGGCCGGTCCTGCGATGGCGATGCAGGAATGGCCGGGCGCGTCGCCGTAGGAATTGCCCGACGGGCCGGTGGCGCCGGTTTCGCCCACGCCCCACACCGCGCCCACGCTCTCGCGCATGGTGGAGGCGAGCAGCCGCGCATAGGCCTCGGTCGATGCGCGGCCGACCTCCTCGGGCAGCGGATGGCCGATGCCGAGCAGGGCGCGGCGCGCCTGGCGCGTGTAGATGACGCTGCCGCCGAGGAAATAGGCCGAGGCGCCGGGCACCGACAGCAGCGCCGCCGACACCAGCCCGCCCGCCGAGGACTCGGCCACCGCCACGGTTTCCTTGCGCGCCTTCAGCTTTGCGCCGATCCGCTCCGCAAGCCCCAGCAGCTCCTGCATCGCGTCCCCCTGTGTTCGCCGCCCGATCCTCGGCGGTCGGGCGTCCTGCGTCCAGAGTGGGAACCGGCCGGCGGAAATGCCCTCCCTTGGCCCGCTACGGATGGCGGTCCATCATGCCGCTTCGGCCTGAGCAGGGGGAAAGACCGATGGCGCAACGGATTGCGGTGATCACCGGGGCAGGCAGCGGCGTGGGGCGGGCGGCGGCGCTGGCGCTGCTGAACGATGGCTGGGGCGTCGCGCTCGCGGGCCGGCGGCAGGATGCGCTGGACGAAACCGCCGGCATGGCGAAGGCGGGCACGCCGCTCGCGGTGCCGACCGACGTGACCAGCCCCGACTCCGTCGCCGCGCTGTTTTCCGCCGTGAAGGCGAAATGGGGCCGGCTGGATGTGCTGTTCAACAACGCGGGCGGCAATGTGCCGTCCACGAATTTCGGCGACTTCACCTGGGATCAGTGGAAATCGGTCGTCGATGTGAACCTGCACGGCATGTTCCTGTGCGCCAACGCCGCCTTCCGCATGATGCGCGACCAGGAGCCGCAGGGCGGCCGGATCATCAACAACGGATCGATCTCGGCCCACGCGCCGCGTCCGGGATCGGTCGCCTACACCTCGACCAAGCACGCGGTGACGGGGCTGACCAAGACGATCGCGCTGGACGGCCGGCAATTCGACATCGCCTGCGGGCAGATCGACATCGGCAACGCCGCCACGCCGATGACGCGGCGGATGGCCAACGGCGTGCCGCAGGCCAACGGCACGGTGGCGGTGGAGCCCACGATGGACGTGGACAATGTCGGCCGCTCGATCCTGTTCATGGCGAGCATGCCGGCGGACGCGAACGCGCTGTTCCTGACGGTGATGGCGACGAAGATGCCGTTCGTCGGGCGGGGGTGACGAGCGAGGCCCGGCGGATCGCGCCTTCGGCGCATCCGCCCTACGGGTGGTCCGTTTTCCCCGTGTAGAGCGCCGCGCGCAGGGGGGCCGCTTCGTCCGGCGGG
>JAFEFJ010000063.1 GCA_018240635.1 Pseudomonadota bacterium
TTTTTCGTCCTGCTTCCCCCTCCCCCTTGTGGGGAGGGCCGGGGTGCGGCGCCTAGCTCCCGACCAGCCCCGCGACCCAGCGGACGATGCCGAGATGCATCAGGTCGTTCCAGGTCGCGAAGATGAACAGCATGGCGAGCACGGCCAGCCCGGCGCGGAAGCCGTATTCCTGGGCGCGCGGCGGGATCGGGCGGCCGCGGATGGCCTCGGCCAGGTAGAAGACCAGATGGCCGCCATCCAGCACCGGGATGGGAAAGAGGTTGATCAGGCCGAGGTTCACCGACAGCACGGCGATGAACGAGATCAGGCTGGCAATACCAAGCTGCGCCACCTGTCCCGAAAGCTGAGCGATCCGCAGCGGCCCGCCCAGTTCGTCGGTGCCGCGCTTGCCGCCGATCATCTGCGCGATGCCCTGGAAGGTTTCGCGCGTCACCACCCAGGTCTGCGCCACGCCGCCCCACAGCGCGTCTGGCAGCGAGACCTGCTGGTATTCGACGCGGCCGCCCTTGATGCCGAGCAGCCCGGTGCGCTTGCCGGAGGCGTCGGTCCGCACGCCGGTCATCACCGGCACGGTCAGTTCCTTGTCGCCGCGGTCGATCACCACCGACAGCGTCTCGCCGGGTTGGGCAACGACGATGCGCTGGATATCCTCGAAGGAGTGGATCGGCGCGCCGTCGATCGACACGATCCGGTCCTCGGGGCGCAGCCCGGCATGGGCCGCCGCGCCGTCGGCAATCACCTCGGCCACCACGGGCACCGTGACCGGCTTGCCGACGGTGGCGAACAGGGCCGCGAACAGCACGGCGGCGAGCAGGAAGTTGGCGATCGGCCCGGCGGCGACCACGATCGCGCGCGAGCCCACCGATTTCTCGTGGAAGGTGCGGCCTGCGATCCAGCGGGCGCGGTCCTCGGGCGAGGCGTCCTCGGGCCGTTCCTGGCCGTGCAGCTTCACGTAGCCGCCGAGCGGGATCCAGGCGATCTTCCAGACCGTGCCGACCTTGTCCGTCCAGCTCACGATGGCGCGGCCGAAGCCGATGGAGAAGGTTTCCACGTGCACGCCCCGCCAGCGCGCGGCGAGGTAGTGGCCGAGCTCGTGCACGAACACGAGCACGCCGAGCACGATGCCGAACGAGACGACGGTGCGGACCATATCGGGGAGCGAGTGCAGCAAGACGGCGCCTTTCGTGCGCGGCCAGTGGGTGCGGTCAGGCGGCGCGCGCGGCCGCGAAACCCTCGGCGGCCCGGCGGGCGTCGCCGTCCAGCGCGATCACCTCGTCGAGCGTCTCGGCGGCGACCGCGCCCAGGGAATCGAGCACGCGCGCCACGGTGCGGGCGATGTCCAGGAAGCCGATGCGCTTCTGCAGGAACGCCGCCACCGCGACCTCGTTCGCCGCGTTCAGAATGGTGGGAGCGCCGCCCCCCGCGCGCAAGGCTTCGCGCGCGAGGCGGAGCGCGGGAAAGTGCTCCATGTCGGGCTCGTAGAATTCGAGCCGGGCAAGGGCCGCCAGATCGAGCCGGGGCGAGGGCGTGGCGATCCGGCCCGGCCAAGCCAGGGTGTGCGCGATCGGGATGCGCATGTCGGGCGAGCCCATCTGCGCCAGCATCGAGCCGTCGTGGTAGCACACCAGGCCGTGGATGACGGATTGCGGGTGGACCAGCACGCCGATCCGCTCGTCCGTCAGGCCGAACAGGCGGGCGGCCTCGATCACCTCCAGGCCCTTGTTCATCATCGTGGCCGAATCGATCGATATCTTGGCGCCCATCGACCAGACCGGATGGCGCAGCGCCACCTCGGGCGTCGCCGCCTCCATCTCCTCGCGCGTGGCGCGCAGGAACGGGCCGCCCGAGGCGGTGAGCACGATGCGCTCGACGGCGGCGCGGTTGTTCTCGGCGAGCGCCTGGAAGATGGCGTTGTGCTCGGAATCGACGGGCAGCAGCGTCGCCCCCGCCTCGCGCACCGCGCGCAGCACCACCTCGCCGCCGCAGACGAGCGCCTCCTTGTTGGCGAGCGCCACCGCCTTGCCGCGCCGGATCGCTTCCATGGTGGGCGCGAGGCCGGCGGCGCCGGTGACGGCGGCCATCGTCCAGTCGGCCGGCATCGCGGCGGCTTCCAGCACCGCGTTGCGGCCGGCGGCGGCCACGGTGCCGGTGCCTGCGAGCGCGGCGCGCAGCGCGGGCAGGCCGGCGTCGTCGGCGATGACGGCGCGCTCGGCCTTCAGCGCGATGGCCTGCTCGGCCAGCAGCTTGGCGTTGCGCCCGCCCACCAGCGCGACCACGCGGTAGCGCTCCGGCGCGCGCAGCAGCAGGTCGATGGTCTGCGTGCCGACGCTGCCGGTGCTGCCGAGGATGGTGACGGCGCGGGGCGCGCCGTGGGCGCCTTCCGGGTGCTGTGATTCTTCTGTCATTGCCAGAGAACTACCCCACGACCGAGGGCGAGCGCCAGCAACCCCGCCACCGGCGCGGCAAGGATCAGGGCATCGAGCCGGTCGAGCAGGCCGCCATGGCCCGGGATGGTGCGGCCGGAGTCCTTCACCCCGAAATGCCGCTTGGCGAGGCTTTCCAGCAGGTCCCCCGCCTCTCCGACCACGCCGAGCAGGGCCGCGGCGGCGATGGCGCGGCCGGGCGCCAGGGGGAAGGCGAACAGCGCGGCGGCGGCCAATCCGGCGGCGCAGGCGCCCACGAGGCCACCCGCCGCGCCGCTCCAGGTCTTGCCGGGCGAGATCGCGGGCGCGAGCTTCGGGCCGCCGATCAGCCGCCCGGCGACGTAGGCGCCGATATCGCTGCCCCAGATGGTCAGCACGAGGAAGATGAGGCCGGCGCGTCCCGCCACCGGGTCGGCGCGCAGCCAGACCAGCGCGACCGCCGCGAAGCCGACATAGGGGACGCCGAGGCCGGTCAGCGCGCGATGCGGCCGGGCGGGCGCGAGGGCGAAGGCGGCCGCCCCGGCGGCGACGAGCGCCGCGATCCCGTAGAGCGGCGGGTCCAGCACCGTGGCGGCGAGCGCGGCGGCCAGCCCCGCGAACCCGGCGACCGCGGCGGGCTCGGCCCGGGACCGCCCGCACATGCGCAGCCATTCCCCCAGGCAGCCGAACGCGCCGACCGCGATCAGCGCGACGAAGGCCGCGCCGCCCAGCCACAGGCAGGCCAGCGCCAGCGGGCCCAGCACGAGAGCGGAGAGGAACCTGAGACGGAGGTCGCCCCAGCGTTGGGTCCGGCCGCTAGACAGGGCGCGCGCCGAACCGCCGTTCGCGGCGGGCGTATTCGCCGAGCGCCGCCTCGAAATGCTCGGCGCCGAAATCGGGCCACAGCACGTCGAGGAACACGAACTCGGCGTAGGCAGCCTGCCACAGGAGGAAATTGGACAGCCGCTGCTCGCCCGAGGTGCGGATCACCAGATCGGGGTCCGGCATTCCGGCGGTGGCGAGGAAGGAGGCGAAGCGCGCCTCGTCCAGCGCCGCAGGATCGAGCGCGCCGGCGACCGCCGCCTCCGCGATGGCGCGCGCCGCGGCGACGATCTCGTCGCGCGAGCCGTAGGAGAGCGCGATGGTCAGGTTGAGGCGGGCGTTGCCGCCGGTCGCGTGCTCCGCCGCTTCGAGGTCGCGGCGGATGTCGGGGTCGAAGCGTTGCAGATCGCCGATCACCCGCAGGCGGACGCCGTTCGCCTTCAACTCTTCGAGTTCCGAGCGGAGATACTGGCGGAGCAGGCCGGTGAGATCGAGGATCTCGGTGACCGGGCGGCGCCAGTTCTCGCTGCTGAAGGCGTAGAGCGTGAGCCAGCCGACGCCGCTGCCGATCGCCGCCTCGATGGTGCGGCGGACCGCGCGGGCGCCTTCGCGGTGGCCCGCGACGCGCGGCAGCTTGCGCGCGGCGGCCCAGCGGCCGTTGCCGTCCATGATGATCGCGACGTGGCGCGCCGCCGCCGGCTTGGGCGCGGTATCCGCCGTGGAGGCAGCGGATGGGCCGGGACGCGGGCGGTTGGTCACGGACATGGCGGGCTCAGACCTGGCGGATGTCCTTTTCCTTCTCGGCCAGCGCCTCGTCGATCCGCTTGATGAACTGGTCGGTGAGCTTCTGCACCTCGTCGTGCCAGTCCTTCGCCGCGTCCTCGCCGATCTCGTGCTTCTTCTCGTGTGCCTTGATCTGCTCCATGCCGTCGCGGCGCACGCCGCGCACGGCGACGCGGGCGCCTTCGGCGTAGCGGGCGGCGGCGCGGGCCAATTCGTTGCGCCGCTCCTCGGTCAGCTGCGGGATCGGCACGCGGACGAGCTGGCCGTCCGACGAGGGATTGAGGCCGAGGCCCCAGTCGCGGATCGCCTTCTCCACCGCGCCGACCAGCGCGCGGTCCCAGACCTGGACGGTGATCATGCGCGGCTCCGGCACGCCGATGGTGCCGACCTGCGACAGCGGCATCTCCGAGCCGTAGGCTTCGACGCGGACCGGCTCCAGCAGCGCCGGGCTGGCGCGGCCGGCGCGCAGGCCCGCGAATTCCCGCTTCAGCGTCTCCACCGCGCCGTCCATGCGGCGGGAGAGATCCTGCTTGAGGACGTTCAGATCTGCCGGTGGTGCCATGAGCCCTCTCCCGAATCCGCGCCGGCGGTCAGTCGCCCTGCTCGACGATGCGGGTGAAGCGCCCCTCGCCGCGCATCACCTGCGCGAAGGCGCCGGGCGCGTGGATGTTGAAGACGATGATCGGCAGGCCGTTCTCGCGCGACAGGCTGATGGCGGCGGCATCCATCACCGACAGGTCGCGCGACAGCACTTCCAGGTAGGTCAGCCGGTCGTAGCGCTCGGCATCAGCGTGCTTGCGCGGGTCGGCGGAATAGACGCCATCGACCTGCGTGCCCTTCAGCAGCGCGTCGCATCCCATCTCCGTGGCACGCAGCGCGGCGGCGGTGTCGGTGGTGAAGAACGGGTTGCCGGTGCCGGCGGCGAAAATCACCACGCGCCCCTTCTCCATGTGGCGCTGGGCACGGCGGCGGATATAGGGCTCGCAGACGCTCGACATCGGAATGGCGGACTGCACCCGCGTGGGCACGCCGCAGCGTTCGAGCGCGCTTTGCATCGCGAGCGCGTTCATCACGGTGGCGAGCATGCCGATATAGTCGGCCTGCGCGCGGTCCATGCCGGTGGCGGCAGCCTGCACGCCGCGGAAGATGTTGCCGCCGCCGATCACCAGGCAGACCTGCACGCCCATCGCGACCACGTCGCGCACATCGGCGGCGATGGCGCCGACGACGCCGTTGTCGAGCCCGTACTCCCGCTTGCCCATCAGGGCCTCGCCGGAAACCTTCAGCAGGACGCGCTTGTATTCTGGCTCTGTCGTTCCGTGCATGTCGGCAATGTCGCGGCGGGGAGGATGCGGACCCGTATTAGAGGCAGCGCCCTGATGCCACAAGCGGCCAGGGCGACGGCCAGGATGCGCCCGGAAAGCAACGCCCCCTTCCCGCGCGGCGGAAAGGGGGCGTTTCCGGATCGTCCCGGCGGGCGGGATATCAGACCGGGGCGGGCGCGCCCGCCGCGGCCGCAACCTCGGCGGCGAAGTCGCCGGTCTGCTTCTCGATGCCTTCGCCGAGCTGGAAGCGGGCGAATCCGGTCAGCTTGACGCCGGCCTTCTTCGCCACGGCGCGCACGCGGCTTTCGCCGTCGTGCACCCAGACCTGCTCCAGCAGGACCACTTCCTCGTAGTATTTGCGGATGCGGCCATCGACCATCTTCTCGATGATTGCCTCGGGCTTGCCGGAGGCGCGGGCCTGCTCGCTGAGCACGGCGCGCTCGCGTTCTAGCGCCGCCGGATCGACGGCGTCGATGTCGAGCGCCTCGGGCCGCGCGGCGGCGACGTGCATGCCGACCTGACGGCCGAGCTGCTCCAGGGCGGAGAGCTCGTCCGCGCCTTCGACGCCGACCAGCACGCCGATCTTGCCGAGGCCCGGACGCAGCGCGTTGTGCACGTAGGTGGCGACGACGCCCTGGCCGACGCGCAGCACGCGGGCGCGGCGGATCGACATGTTCTCGCCGATCGTGGCGATCAGGTGCGTCAGTTCGTCGGCGACCGTGCGGCCGGTGCCGGGATAGGCGGCCGCCTTCAGCGCCTCCACGTCCTCGCCCACCGTCAGCGCAAGCTGCGCCACCGTCTCGACGAAGGCCTGGAAGGTTTCGTTGCGGGCGACAAAGTCGGTCTCGGCGTTGACCTCCACCATCGCGGCGACGAGCGGGGCGGAGGCGACGCCGATCAGGCCCTCGGCGGCGACGCGGCCGGACTTCTTGGCCGCGGCCGAGAGGCCCTTCTTGCGCAGCCAGTCGATCGCGGCCTCCAGGTCGCCGGCGGTTTCGGTCAGGGCGCGCTTGCAGTCCATCATGCCCGCGCCGGTCTTCTCGCGCAGGTCCTTCACCAGGGCGGCGGTGATTTCAGCCATGTCGGCTCTCCTCGGTTCGTTCCGGGGGGATCGGGCGGGGCGGATCAGGCGGGGGCGTGTTCGCCGGCCTGCTCCACCGGCGGCAGCGCCTCCGGCGGCAGTTCCTCCACCGCGCCGATGTCCTGGCCGGAGGCGGCCATTTCGGCGCTGATGCCGTCCAGCACCGCGCCCGACACCAGATCGCAGTAGAGCGTGATCGCGCGGATCGCGTCGTCGTTCCCCGGCACCGGGTAGGTGACGCCGGCGGGGTCGGAGTTGCTGTCCAGGATGGCGACGACCGGGATGTTCAGCTTGTTCGCTTCCTCGACCGCCAGCTTTTCCTTGTTGGTGTCGATGATGAACAGGATGTCCGGCAGGCCGCCCATTTCCTTGATGCCGCCCAGCGCGCGCTCCAGCTTCTCGCGGTCGCGGGTGATGTCGAGCACCTCTTTCTTGGTCAGGCCCTGCACGTCGCCGGCAAGCAGCTCGTCGATCTGGCGCAGGCGCTTGATGCTGCCGGTGATCGTCTTCCAGTTGGTCAGCATGCCGCCGAGCCAGCGGTGGTTGACGTAGTACTGGCCGCAGCGCTTGGCGGAATCGGCGATGTAGTCGGCGGCGGCGCGCTTGGTGCCGACGAACAGCACGCGCCCGCCCGCGGCGGTGACGTCGCGGACCGCGCGCAGCGCGCGGTCGAGCATCGGCACGGTCTGCTGCAGGTCGATGATGTGGACCTGGTTGCGGACGCCGAACAGGTAAGGCGCCATGCGCGGGTTCCAGCGCCGCGTGTGGTGGCCGAAGTGAACGCCGGCTTCGAGAAGCTGACGCAGCGTGAAATCAGGCATCGCCATGGGGGATGACCCTTCCATCCATCCGGTTGAACCTCCGCGGGGCCAAGCCGTGCGGCACCGGACCGGATCCTTGGACAGGATCGGAAAGGCGCCCCGCGTGTGAATTACCGGCCGGGCGGACGGGCCGCCGGGCCGGCGGCGGCGATATGGCGCAGAACGGCCGCCGACACAAGGGCGGCGGCGTCAGGGCTGCCCTGGGAGGGAGGCCGGCGGGCGGGAGGCGCGGGCGGGCAGACCGCGCGGCTTGCGGCGCCCGCCGCGGCGGTCAGTTTTCCTGATAGGGGTGGCGCAGGTGCCACAGCCGCTCGTGGGCGGCGACCAGGCTTTCCATGTTGCGCCGCCGCGTGCCGTCCGGCGTCAGGGGGCGCCGGGTCAGCATCATCTCCAGCACGTGCAGGAGTTGCTCGGCGACCTCGAAATCCGATTGGTCGCAGGCATGGTGGAAAGCGATCAGGATCTTGTCGGACAGCCTGCGACTGTAGCGCGGCGCGCCCGCGGGCACATTGTCCCGCACCGCATCTTCGTCGCCGCGTATCATCGTCAGGCCCAACGTGCTTCCCATCTGGACCGTATTCCCTTCGCCAATCACCCAGGCACCGACAGCGCGCGAACCCGCGGACCGCCGATACAGGCCGGAACCGTTCTCGCTCCGTTTGCGGCGGGCCGGAGGGCCGGGACGCCCGCCGAACGGCGGGGCCCTGCATCCGGCGGCGCAACAGGACCGCGGAGGTTCCTATGCCATGTGTTCAATTTGGCGATACGTCGCCCTTGGCGCGTTGGCAAGGCGTGAACCTGACAGCATTAATCCGTTAACGTTGACGTTTTATCGCGATCCAATACACCATTATTTGATGAACTGATGCAGAGACGCGCGTGATGGTTGTGCCATGCTTCGCGCCAATCGTTCAAGTCGCGGCAGCCTCCGTGATTTCCGCTGGCCGGGGATCGGCAAAGGCGTCCTCCCACGTGCCGGTTGTCGAAGCCTTGCTGTATTCGGTGGCCCGATTCTCAAAGAAATTCGTGTGTTCGACGGCGTTCAGCATTTCGTCGAGCCACGGCAGCGGGTTGCGGGCGACGTGATAGAGCGGATTCAGGCCGAGCTGCACGAGTCGGCGGTCGGCGATGTAGCGGATGTATTCCTTCACGTCCCGCGCCGTCAGGCCCTCGACCGGCCCCTGCTCGAAGGCGAGCTCGATGAAGGCGTCCTCGTGATCGACGATGGTGGCGCAGGTCAGGTAGATCTCGCGGCGCAGCTCCTCGGTCCAGATTTCGGGATTTTCCTGCACGAAGGTGCGGAACAGCCGGATGATGGACAGGCAGTGCAGCGTCTCGTCGCGCACCGACCATGAGATGATCTGGCCCATCCCCTTCATTTTCCCGAAGCGCGGGAAGTTCAGCAGGATGGCGAAGGAGGCGAAGAGCTGCAGCCCCTCGGTGAAGGCGCCGAAGGCGGCCAGCGTCTTGGCGATCTCGTGCTTCGAGGCGACGCTGAAGCCCTGCATGTAGTCGTACTTGTCCTTCATCTCCTTGTATTTCATGAAGGCCTGGTACTCGATCTCGGGCATCCCGATGGTGTCGAGCAGGTGGCTGTAGGCGGCCACGTGGATGGTCTCGGTGTTCGAGAAGGCCGAGAGCATCATCAGCACTTCGGTCGGTTTGAAGACCTGGCTGTAGTGCTTCATGTAGCAGTTGTTCACCTCGACATCCGCCTGGGTGAAGAAGCGGAAGATCTGGGTGAGCAGGTTGCGCTCGCCGGCGCTGAGGTTGCGGTGCCAGTCCTTCACGTCGTCGGCGAGCGGCACTTCCTCCGGCAGCCAGTGGACGCGCTGCTGGGTGAGCCAGGATTCGTAGGCCCAGGGATAGCGGAACGGCTTGTAGACCGGGTTCTCGGTCAGCAGGTCGAAGCGGACGGGGTGCTCATCGGGGGAGTGGTGCTGGTCCATGGCTGGGTCCGTTTCAACGCGCGGGATGTGCGGGAAGGCGCACGAGAAGATGTGCGCGCGATTGCAGATTCGGCCAGCTGTCACCCCACATTATGTTGTGGGTAACTCACCAGCCACTATAGCTTGATCCATGCCGCCTTTGCCTCTCGGCCGCCTCGGGCCGATGGCGCATGCACCTGCGCGACTCTACGATCCAGAGAGATGAAAACGAAGGCTGCGGCCGAGGGGGACGCGATATGCCCAGCATGGAGGAGGAGAAGAGCGCGATCCGCGAGGTGCTGTCCGAATACTGCTTCCACCTCGACAGCGGGCGCTTCGACGATATGGCCAGGTTGTTTGCCGCCGACGGCACCTGGGCCACGGCCTACGGCAAGGCAACGGGGCGCGAGGCGATCGCGGCGCTCGGGCGCAAGATGCGCGCCGGCCGCCCCATCACGCCGGCGACCCGCAGCGTACACCTGGTGACCAACTTCGTCATCAAGCTGGACGGAAACAGGGCGCATGTCCTGTCGAACTGGATGGTCGCGCAGAACGGTCCGAACGGCCCGATCGTCAGCGCGGCGGGCGGCTATGAGGATGACATGGTCAAGCAGGGCGGAGCCTGGCTGATCCAGACCCGCACCATCGACCGCTTCATCGCCGCCGATCTCAGTCCGCCACGGCTTGCCTGAGGCGGGGAGCGCCCCGCCCTACTGGCAGGCGAGGCACTCCTCGTAGTCGGTCGTCCCGCGCGCCGCCGCGGCGACCAGCGGCAAGGGGGCCGCGCCGTCGTTCGCCGAGACCGGGACACCGGTGAACTCGGTCGGGCGGACCGCCTTTTCGCTCACGTTGTCGGCGCGCTGGATCGACAGGCTGCGGCAGTAGTAGAGCGACTTCACGCCGCGCTTCCACGCCATCAGGTGGATCTGGTGGAGGTCGCGCTTGTGGACGTTGGCCGGAAGAAAGACGTTCACGCTCTGGCTCTGGCAGATGAACGGCGCGCGGTCGGCGGCGTGCTCGATGACCCAGCGCTGGTCCAGTTCGAACGCCGTCTTGTAGACGGCCTTTTCCTGCTCGGTGAGGAAATCGAGATGCTGCACGCTGCCCTTGGTCAGCGTGATCGAGGACCAGATTTCCTCGTTGTCCATGCCCCGCTCGGCGAGCAGCTTCTGCAGGTGCCGGTTGCGCACGGTGAAGCTGCCCGACAGCGTCTTCTGCAGGAACACGTTGGCGGCGATCGGCTCGATGCCGGGCGAGGAATTGCCGGCGATGATGCTGATCGACGCGGTGGGCGCGATCGCCATCTTGTTGGAGAAGCGCTCCATGATGCCCCAGTCGGCGGCATCGGGGCACGGGCCGCGCTCCTCGGCCAGCTGGCGGGAAGCCGCATCGGCCTCGGCGCGGATGTGGCGGAACATCCGCTTGTTCCACACCTTGGCGATGACGCTTTCGAACGGAACATTCTGCGACTGCAGGAAGCTGTGGAAGCCCATCACGCCGAGGCCCACGGAACGCTCCCGCATCGCGGAGTAGCGGGCGCGCTCCATGCCGTCCGGCGCGCGGTCGATGAAGTCCTGCAGCACGTTGTCGAGGAAGCGCATCACGTCGGGGATGAAGCGCTTGTCGTCCTTCCACTCGAACCAGCTTTCCAGGTTCAGGCTGGACAGGCAGCACACCGCCGTCCGCTCCTTGCCGTCCTGGTCGCGGCCGGTGGGCAGCGTGATCTCGCTGCACAGGTTGGAGGTCTTCACCTCCAGCCCCGCGAGCTTCTGGTGCTCGGGCAGCGCGCGGTTCACGTGGTCGCTGAACACCAGGTACGGCTCGCCGGTCTCGATGCGGGCCGTGAGGATGCGGATCCACAGCGCGCGCGCCTGGATGCTGCGCACCACCGTGCCGTCCTTGGGCGACAGCAGCGGCCAGGGCTCGTCCGCCTCCACCGCGCGCATGAAGGCGTCGGGCAGCAGGATGCCGTGATGGAGGTTGAGCGCCTTGCGGTTCGGATCGCCGCCGGTCGGGCGGCGGATTTCCACGAACTCCTCGATCTCGGGATGCGAGACCGGCAGGTACACCGCCGCCGAGCCGCGCCGCAGCGAGCCCTGGGAGATCGCCAGCGTCAGGCTGTCCATCACGCGGATGAACGGGATGACGCCCGAGGTCTTGCCGTTCTGCCCGACCTTCTCGCCGATCGAGCGCAGGTTGCCCCAGTAGCTGCCGATGCCGCCGCCCTTGGAGGCGAGCCACACGTTCTCGTTCCACAGGCCGACGATGCCGTCGAGGCTGTCGGAGGCTTCGTTCAGGAAGCAGGAGATCGGCAGGCCGCGATTCGTGCCGCCGTTCGACAGCACGGGCGTGGCCGGCATGAACCAGAGACGGCTGATGTAGTCGTAGATGCGCTGGGCGTGGCCGGCATCGTCGCCGTAGTAGCTGGCGACGCGGGCGAACAGGTCCTGGTAGCCCTCGCCCGGCAGCAGGTAGCGGTCGTCCAGCGTGGCGCGGCCGAAATCGGTCAGCAGCGCGTCGCGCGAACGGTCCACCGCCACCTGGTGGCGCCCCGGCATCTGCACCGCGTCAAGCACGTTCACCGCGTCGAGCACGCACGAATCCCCCATCCCGGCCACACAACCCCCATATCCTGCCCCGCATCCGGGAAATGTAAACAACATCTGGTGGTGTAGCCGGGGTTCCCCATCGCCTGTGGCAGAACCGTCACGCTTCGGGGCGCAGGCGGCTGGCGAGAAGCTCGCCCTGGCCCCGCAGCACCGGATACGCCGCGGCGGCGACGATATGGCCGTTGGCGCGTTGCAGGTCGCGCAGCAGGTCGAGGTGGAGCTGGCGGGTTTCCGGCGAGCCCCGGCTGGCCCGCAACGCCTGGAAATGGGCGGCGGTCGCGGCGGCTTCCAGCGTGCGGAACGCTTCCTTCTCCGCCGCCAGCAGCCGCGCGGCGCGCAGGTCGCCAGCGATGAACACCGCCGCCGCCGAGCGGACATTCGCCGTCAGGCGCGCGAGCAGGCGCTGGCCTTCCTCGCGCTCCGTCTCCGGCAGCGGGGTGCCCCGCTTCAGCCGGCGCTGCAGGTGGCCCATCACGTTGCGGTCGATCACGTCGCCCGCCGCTTCCAGGTTGGTCGCGAAGGTCAGGATCTCCGACAGGCGCTGGTGGTCGTCCTCGGTCATGGTCTCGGGATCGAGGGCGCTGAGATAGGCCTTGATGGCGGCGTTGAGCCGGTCGATCACGTCGTCGCGCCGGCGCGCCTCGGCGATGCGGCGGCGCTCCGGGGCGCCGAGCGAGTCGGCGGCGCCCTGCAGCAGCGCCTCCAGGGCGTCGGCCATGCGCAGCGCCTCGCGCGCGGCGCCGGCGAGCGCGACGGGCGGCGTTGGCAGCGCCGCGCGGTCCAGGTAGCGCGGGCGGGCGGGATCGTCGGCCACCACCCGCGCCGGCAGCAGCCGCCGCAGCAGCGCCGCGTAGGGCGCGAGCAGCGGCAGGAACACCAGCGCGAGCACGAGGTTGAAGGCGGTGTGGAAGTCGGCCACCGCGCGGGCGTTGTCGGGCTCCAGCACCACCATCAGCCGGCCGACCGGGCCGAGCAGCGCGAGCGCCACGGCGCAGCCCAGCAGGCGGATCAGCAGGTTGCCGGCCGGCAGGCGGCGCGCGCGCGGATCGTCGCCGTGCGCGCCTTCCAGCAGCGGATTGACCGCCGTGCCCAGATTGGCGCCGAGCACGAGGGCGAAGGCGGCAGCCGGCGGCACCACGCCCCTGGCCGCCAGCGACATCGCGACCAGCACCACCACGACCGAGGAATGCGCGGCCCAGGCGAGGGCGGCGGCGAGCAGCAGGTCCACCGCCGGTTCGGTCGCGATGCCGCCCAGCACCATGCGCAGGCTGGGCGCGTCCTCGAACGGCGTGATGACCGTGACGATCTGGTGCAGCGCGAGCAGCATCAGCCCGAGGCCGATGGCGGCGCGGCCGAGATCGCGCGCGCGGTTGGCGTCGGGGCGGCGGAACAGGATCACGCCGAGCAGGATCAGCGCCGGGGAGGCGGCGGCCACGTCGAAGGACAGCACCTGCACGATCAGCGTGGTGCCGACATTCGCCCCCAGCATCGCGGCGAGCGCGGGCACCAGGTCCACCACGCCCGAGGCGGCGAAACCCGCCAGCATCAGCCCGGTCGCGGTGCTGCTTTGCAGGACCGCGGTCACGCCGAGGCCGGCCGCGAAGGCGTGCAGCCGGCTGCGCAGCGCCCGGCTCAGCCCGCGATGCAGCGCCGGCCCGAAGGCGCGCTGGATGCCGGTCTGCACCATGTGGACGCCCCAGAGCAGGAGCGCCACGGACCCGGCCAGATCGAGCAGCGTCCAGGTGACGGTCATCGCGTCACCCTAGCACCGTCGGGCGGCGCGGGATCAGCCGGCGGCGGTCTCGGTCAGGTAGTCCATCGCCGCGGTCACGCCGCCCGCGCCGTGCGGCACGCCGTTGAGCTTCAGGCTCATTTCCACCGCCGTCAGCG
This sequence comes from Pseudomonadota bacterium, assembly GCA_018240635.1. GTDB lineage: Bacteria > Pseudomonadota > Alphaproteobacteria > Acetobacterales > Acetobacteraceae > JAFEFJ01. The sequence continues at coordinate 13,662 of JAFEFJ010000063.1, forward strand.
CGCCGAGCAGCATCGGCTCGTTCAGGTCGCCCAGGTGGCCGATGCGGAACACCTTGCCGTTCAGCGGCCCGAGCCCGCCGCCGAGCGAGACGTTGAAGCGGTTGCGGGCGGTGGCCCGCAGCGCGTCGGCGCTGTGGCCCTCCGGCATCAGGATCGCGGTGACGGAGTCGGAGTAGCGCGACGGATCGAGGCAGAAGAACTGCGGCCCGGCATTGCCCGACCAGACGCGCACGGCGCGGCGCGTCGCCTCGGCAAGGCGGGAGTGGCGGGCGACGACGTTGTCCAGCCCCTCGTCCTCGATCAGCCGGACGGCTTCCTGCAGCCCGTAGAAGAAGGCGGTGGGGATGGTGCCCACGAAGCTCTTGTGCGGGCGCTTCTCCATCACCGACCAGTCGAAATAGTGCCGCGCGAGCCTGGAGGTGCGGTGCGCCGCCAGCCCCTTGTCCGACACGCCGCTGAAGCTGACGCCGGTGGGCAGCATCAGCCCCTTCTGGCTGCCGCCCACCACGCCGTCGATCCGCCAGTCGTCCATGCGGAACTCGAGCGAGCCGAGCGAGGAGATGGTGTCCGCCAGGAACAGCGCCGGGTGGCCCGCGTCGTCGATCGCGCGGCGGATCTGCGCGAGCGGCAGGGTCATGCCGGTCGCGGTTTCGTTATGCACCACGCAGACCGCCTTGATCGCGTGCGCGGTGTCCTTGCGCAGCGCCGCCGCGACGTCGGCGATATCGACGCCGCGCCGCCAGTCGGCGTGCACGGTCTGCGGCTTCAGGCCGAGCTTCTCGGCCATGACGCCCCATTCCTCGGAGAAATAGCCGCTTTCCAGGATCAGCACCGCATCGCCCGGCGAGAGCAGGTTGGTGAGCGTGGCTTCCCAGGCGCCGTGGCCGGAGGCGGCGTACATGAACACGTGCTGATCGGTCCGCAGCACGCGCTTCAGCCCGGCGAAGGCGGGCTGATAGACGGCGTTGAAGTCGGCATCGTTGAAGTCGATGCTGGCGCGGTCCATCGCCCGCAGGATGCTGTCGGGGATGTTGGTCGGCCCCGGATTGGCGAAGAACTGCCTGCCACGGGGCTTGGCGGGGGCGTTCGCTGCTTGGGACATTCGGGGCGCCTGTCTGGTGTGACTCGGGAACGGATGCGTCGGCGGCACTCTGGCCCGCCGCCGCCCTCCGCCTCAACCCACGATACGGCATGGGCGCTTTCCGTTGATAACCGGCAGGCCCGCCCCTAGCTTCCCGCGATGACTGATGGATTGTTCGCCCCGCAGGGCGGCTGGACGGTGCGCATCCTCGATCTTTCGGGCGGCGCCGAAGACAACATCGTGGAGGATGTCGGCGGCTTTGGCACCCTGATGCACGCCAACGCCTTCGCCCGCCGCTACGTGCGCGATTCGGTGGAGCGCTGCCGCGTGCCCGGCATGTCCGGCAAGGACGTGCTGGACGCCTGGTTCGCCTATGGCGAGGACGTGGAGGTGCGGGAGACGGAGTCGGGCGCGGTGGCCGAAGCCGGCTGGCGCAGCGCGACGGAACTGTCGGATTTCGCCGGCATGCGCGCCTCCGGCGAGGAGCGCGACTGGCGCGCGCTCGATCCGCGCCGCATCGGCCCCGACGAGGATGACGACGACGGGCCGGACGATGGCCCGAGTGCGGCGGGATGACCGCGCTCCGCTTCGCTCCCAGCCCAACGGGCTACCTGCATGTCGGCAATTCCCGCGTCGCCCTGGCGAACTACCTGTTCGCGCGCCGCCACGGCGGGAGGTTCCTGCTGCGGCTGGACGACACCGACGCCGAACGCTCCCGCCCGGAATACGCGGACGCGATCGCGCAGGATCTGCGCTGGCTCGGCATCGACTGGGACGAGACGTTCCGCCAGTCCGACCGGCTGGCCTTGTATGCCGAGGCGGCGGAGCGGCTGAAGGCGGCGGGGCGGCTCTATCCCTGCTTCGAATCCGCCGAGGAGCTGAAGGCCAAGCGGGAGATGGCCCTGAAGCGCGGCCGCGCGCCCGTGTACGACCGCGCCATGCTGCGCATGACCCCGGAGCAGCGGGCGCAGGCCGAGGCGAACGGCAAGACGCCCTACTGGCGCTTCCGCCTGTCCGACGGCGCGGTGGAATGGACCGACCTGGTGCTGGGACGGCGGCAGGTGAAGCTGACCGCCGTGTCCGACCCTGTGGTGATCCGCGCCGACGGCACGCCGCTCTATACGTTCACCTCCGTGGTGGACGACATCGCGACCGGCATCACGCATATCGTGCGGGGCGAGGATCACGTCACGAACACGGGCGTGCAGCTGGATATCTTCGCCGCGCTGGGCGCCGATCCCGCGCGGATCGCGTTCGCGCATCTGCCGCTGCTGACCGGCACCGACGGCGGCAAGCTGTCCAAGCGGATCGACAGCCTCTCGCTGCGGTCCTTGCGGCAGGACGGGATGGAGGCGGGCGCTATCGCCGCCTATCTGGCGCGGCTCGGCACATCCGACGATCCCGCGCCGCTGCCGATGCAGGCGCTGATCGAGGGGTTCGACTTCGGCCATGTCAGCCACTCGGCGGCGCGCTTCGACATGCCGCAACTGCTCGCGCTGAACCGCAAGGTGCTGCACGCCCTGCCCTTCGCCGCCGTGCGCGACCGGCTGCCCGTGGGCGCCACGGAGGCGTTCTGGCTCGCGGTGCGCGGCAATCTCGATCTGCTGAACGAGGCGCGCGGCTGGTGGGACGTGGTCGCGGGCACCATCGTGCCGCCGCTGGTGGAAGGCGAGGCGGAGTATCTGCGCGCCGCGCTGGAACTGCTGCCGGCCGAGCCGTGGACCTCCGAGGTGTGGACCGAATGGACCGGCGCGCTGAAGGCGGCGACCGGGCGCAAGGGCAAGGCGCTGTTCATGCCGCTGCGGCTTGCCCTGACCGGCGAGGACCACGGCCCGGAACTGAAGGACCTGCTGCCCTTGATGGGCCGCGCGCGGGCGGCGACCCGGCTGGGGCTGGCTGCCTGACGATCCGCGCGCCGGCTCAACTGCGGGGACGCTTGGGCGCTGCGGTGTCGATGATGACCAGAAGATCGCCTGCAAGCAGCGTCGGCTCACGATCCGGCGCCAGCAACGCCGCATAGCGCGGATCGGTCGCCGCGAGCATCTCGTACTCGGCATCAAGCACGCCGTACCGGTCCAGGAACCGGTTCAATGCGGCGGTGATCCGCACGCAGCCCTTCGAGGCCGGACGGCCGATGCGCTGCTCCAGCACGTCCGGGTCCGTCGCGTGCATCAGCAGGCGAATGTCGCCGGTTTCACCATCGGCGCGCCAGCCTTTGCGGGCTGGCACCCAGCCGAAATCCCAGACGCGCATGCCTTTGGCGCCGAGGCCGCGGATATGGTTCTCGTTGAGCGTGCCCTCGGCGCGCCAGTCGAGGATCGAGCCGTCGTGCCGGAATACGCCGGTGGGCGTGATGTAGTAGTCGAACCGCCCCGCCTGCCCGGTCGAAACTCCCGTCCGGCCCAGCGGTTTCCCCCCCCCCCCCCCCCCCCGGGGGCCCCCCGGGCACCCCCGCCGCCCCGCCCCGCGGGTGGGGGGGCGCCCCCCCACCCAACGCGGGCCCGGGCGGC
>JAFEFJ010000064.1 GCA_018240635.1 Pseudomonadota bacterium
ATCCTGACGGTGGGCGGCGGCATGGCCGCCTTTCCGGAGATGGAATATCTCAGCGTCAACGTGAACCACTGGCTCACGAAGGAGCAGCTCATCCATCTCTATTCGATCGGGCAGATGGCGCCCGGTCCGAACATGATGATGATCGTCGCCATCGGCGACTGGGCGGGCGGCATCCTGGGCGCGCTCGCGGTGCTGGTGGCGTTCTTCCTGCCGACCGCGCTGCTGGCCTACGCGGCAGGGCGCGGCTGGAAGAAGCTGGAGAACTGGCCGTGGCGGGATTCGATCCAGCGCGGGCTGGCGCCGGTGTCCATCGGGCTGCTGCTGGCGGGCTGCTACACGATGGCGAAGGGCGCGATCTTCGGCACCGAGACGGCGGCGATCGCGGCGGGCGTGCTGCTGATCCTGCTGCACTACAAGATCAACCCGGCGCTGCTGGTGGCGGCGAGCGCGGTGGTGGGGTTCATCTCGTTCCGGTAGGAGCGGCAGCCTCCCACCTCACCCTCCCGTCGCCTGCGGCGACGGGCCCCTCCCTCTCCCCCCTGCGGGCGGAGAGGGGCGCTTGTCATGGCGCGCCGCCGCCGTCATCAATGCTTCATGCCGTTCACGATCCGCGACGCCGCCGACGCCGATATCGGCGCGATCACCGCCATCTACGCCCATGCCGTGCTGCATGGGCGCGCGAGCTTCGAGACCGAGGCGCCGGACGAGGCGGAGATCGCGCGCCGCCGCGCGGCGATCGTGGAGCGGGGCATGCCGTATCTGGTTGCCGATGAAACCGGCGCGGGCGTGGCGGGGTACGCCTATGCCGGGCCCTACCGCGCGCGCCCGGCGTATCGGTTCAGCGTGGAGAACTCGATCTACGTCGCGCCCGGCCGGCAGGGCGGCGGCATCGGGCGGGCGCTGCTGGAGGCGCTGATCGCGCGCTGCGAGGCGGGCGGATTCCGTCTGATGGTGGCGGTGATCGGCGATTCCGCGAACGCGGCGAGCATCCGCCTGCACGCGCGCTGCGGCTTCGCCCATGCGGGCGTGCTGCCGTCGGTCGGCTGGAAGCACGGGCAATGGCTCGACACCGTGCTGATGACGCGGCCCCTGGGCCTGGGGAACACGGCGCCGCCGCCTTGATGCGCGAAGCGGCGGATCGCGCCTTCGGCGCATCCGCCCTACGTCCGGCCAGCCGATACGTGGTTTTGCGGAGTGGCGCCGGGCGGGGCGTTTGTTCTATTTCTGTTCGCATGATCCCCTCGCCGCTTTCCCCCACCCCAGACCGCCGGAGGCCGAAGGAAACCCGTTCGCGGGGCGCCGATGCACGTCCGGCCGCACGGGAGACGGGCTGGGAAGTGGTGCTTCTGCTGCTGACGCTGGTCGGGATCGCGATCGATCTGATGCGCAGCCCGAAGCTGCGCGAGAGCGCGGAACGGGAGAGCCTGCAGGATGCGGTGTGCGTGCTGCTGGGCCTGTGCCTGCGCATGGCGTTCCGGCGCGGGCTGTCGTCCGGGCGGGCGTTCATGCGGATGCTGCGCGGCACAGCGTGGGAAGACCGCGCGGCGCTGATCGGCCGGATCGCGGCGGGCCGGGCGTCGCCCGACGCGCTGCCCGGCCTCGCGCTGCCGGAGGCGAAGCAGGTCGTGGATGGCTTGGGCCGCCTGGTACGGCGCGCCGCCCGCCGCGCCGCCGCCGCCCGCCGCCGCGCCGCGCGCGCGATGGTTTCGTTCGGTCCTTGCACGCTGTCGCGCGCCGTCGCGCGCGGTGCGGTGGCGCGGCGCTCCGGCGCCCAAGGGTGTGCGGAGGTGCCCGGCGCGAAAAACCGCCTGGGCGACTTCTGGGTTTTGCACGCCCATATTGTTACGATTTCGCAACATATAGCGCAGTATGGCGGATGAGCGGAGCGTCATCCGCCTTCGGTCAGAAGATCCCTGCGGCGAGGCCGGCGGCGAGAGCGGCGCCGAGGTCCCGGCAGGGGGCGAGGTCGGAATCGGCGAGATGCTTGGGGGCGAGGATCGCCTCGGGCGTCTGGGCGCGGGTGCAGACGATGACCGGATCGGCGACGGCGCGCAGGCGCCAGCCGGTGGCGATGCGGGCGACCTGGCGCGCCGCCCCCTGCCCGTCGCTGCCGGCGGCGATCAGCGCGGCGTAGGGGCGGCCGTTGAGGCGGCCGAGCGCCGGGTAGTAGGCGCGGTCGAGGAAGTCCTTCATCGCGCCGCTGAGGGACGCGAGATTCTCGGGCGCGGCGAAGACGATGCCGTCGGCCCCGATCAGGTCGGCGGCCTCGGCTTCGTGCGCCGCCAGCAGGCGGGTGGCGACGGCGGGTTCCGTCCGTGCGCCCTCGGCGGCGGCCTCGGCCATCGCGCGGGCGGCGCCGGTGCGGGAGTGCCAGACGATGAGGAGGGTTTTCATCCCTCACCCTCCCATCGCTGCGCGATGGGCCGCTCCCTCTCCCGCGGCGCGGGAGAGGGGCTGATCGGGCCCTTACGCAGCTTCGGCGAGCTTGCCGTTGAAGGTGAGGCCGTCGCGGCCGGCGCCGATGTGGACGGTGTCGCCGTCGCGGATCTCGCCTTCCAGCAGCATCCCGGCGAGCGGGTTCTGCAGGCTGCGCTGGATGACGCGCTTGAGCGGGCGGGCGCCGTAGACCGGGTCGTAGCCTTCGGCGGCGAGCCAATCGAGCGCGGGGCGGTCGATCTCCAGCGCGATCTTCCGGTCGGCGAGCAGGCCGCGCAGATGGCCAAGCTGGATGTCCACGATGGCCGCCATGTCGGCGCGCTGCAGGCGGCGGAATAGGATGATCTCGTCCAGCCGGTTCAGGAACTCGGGCCGGAAGTGGCGGCGGACGACCGCCATCACCTCGCCCTGCACCATCGCCGCCGGCTCGCCCTCGGGCTGCGCCGCCAGCACCTCGCTGCCCAGGTTGCTGGTCAGCACGATGATGGTGTTCTTGAAATCGACCGTGCGCCCCTGCCCGTCCGTCAGCCGCCCGTCGTCGAGCACCTGCAGCAGGATGTTGAAGACGTCCTCGTGCGCCTTCTCCACCTCGTCGAACAGGATCACCTGATACGGCCGGCGGCGGATCGCCTCGGTCAGCACGCCGCCCTCGTCGTATCCGACGTAACCGGGAGGCGCGCCGATCAGGCGCGAGACGGCGTGCTTCTCCATGAACTCGCTCATGTCGATGCGCACCATCGCGCGGTCGTCGTCGAACAGGAACGCGGCGAGCGACTTGCACAGCTCGGTCTTGCCGACGCCGGTGGGGCCGAGGAAGAGGAAGCTGCCGATCGGCCGGTTGGGATCCTGCAGGCCCGCGCGGGCGCGGCGGACGGCGTTGGAGACGGCCTTCAGCGCCTCCTCCTGGCCCACCACACGCTTGCGAAGCTCGTCCTCCATCCGCAACAGCTTCGCCCGCTCGCCTTCCAGCATCTTGTCCACGGGAACGCCGGTCCAGCGCGAGACGACCGCGGCGATCTGCTCCTCGGTCACCGCCTCGTTCACCAGCTTGCCTTCGCTGCTGGAAGCGAGCTTGCGCTCAAGCTCGGGGATCTCGCCGTAGAGAAGCTGCGAGGCGCGCGCGAGGTCGCCGCGGCGCTGCGCGATTTCCGCTTCGCTGCGCGCGTGATCGAGCCGTTCCTTCAGCTTCTGGCTTTCGGCAAGCGTCTCCTTCTCCGCCTGCCAGGCCGCGGTCATGGCGTTGGAGCGGTCCTCAAGCTCGGCCAGTTCCTTCTCCAGCTTGGCGAGGCGGTCGCGGGAGGCGGTGTCGCTTTCCTTGCGCAGCGCCTCGCGCTCGATCTTGAGCTGGAGCAGGCGGCGGTCGAGTTCGTCGAGTTCCTCGGGCTTGCTGTCCACCTGCATCCGGAGCCGGCTCGCCGCCTCGTCCATCAGATCGATGGCCTTGTCGGGCAGGAAGCGGTCGGAGATGTAGCGGTTGGAGAGGGTTGCGGCGGCAACGATCGCGCCGTCGGTGATCCGCACGCCGTGGTGCAGCTCGTACTTCTCCTTGATGCCGCGCAGGATGGAGATCGTGTCCTCCACCGACGGCTCGCCCACGAACACGGGCTGGAAGCGCCGCGCCAGCGCCGCGTCCTTCTCGACGTGCTTGCGATACTCGTCGAGCGTGGTGGCGCCGATGCAGTGCAGGGCGCCGCGCGCCAGTTCCGGCTTGATGAGGTTGGACGCGTCCATCGCCCCGTCCGCGCGGCCCGCGCCGACGAGGGTGTGCATCTCGTCGATGAACAGGATGACCTGCCCTGCCGCGCCCTCGATCTCCTTGAGCACGGCCTTCAGCCGTTCCTCGAACTCGCCGCGGTATTTCGCGCCGGCGACCATCGCGCCGAGGTCGAGGGCGAGAAGCTGCTTGCCCTTCAGTGCCTCCGGCACGTCGCCGTTGACGATGCGGAGCGCGAGGCCCTCCACGATGGCGGTCTTGCCGACGCCGGGCTCGCCGATCAGCACCGGGTTGTTCTTGGTCCGGCGGGCGAGCACCTGGATGGCGCGGCGGATTTCCTCGTCGCGGCCGATCACCGGGTCGAGCTTGCCGTCGCGCGCGAGCTGGGTGACGTCGCGGGCGTATTTCTTGAGGGCGTCGAAGGTCGACTCGGCGTTGGCGCTGGTTACGGTGCGCCCCTTGCGCACGTCAGCCACCGCCTTGTCGAGGGCCTGGGGCGTGGTGCCGGCCTGGCGCAGCGCGCGGGCGGCGGGGGTGTCGGACGCGGCGAGCGCGAGCAGCAGGCGGTCCTGCGCGACGTACTCGTCGCCTGCCTTGGCGGCAGCCTGCTGCGCGGCATCGAGCACGCGGACGATCTCGGGCGTGAACTGCGGCTGGCCGGCGCCCGAGCCCTGCACCTTGGGCTGCTTGGCAAGCTCGGCCTCGACCGCCAAGAGCGCGGCCTTGGCGTCGCCGCCCGCGGACTTGATAAGCCCGGCGGCGGCCCCTTCTTCGTCGTCGAGCAGCGCCTTGAGCAGATGCTCGGGCGTCACGCGCTGATGGAATTCGCGGATGGCGATGGTCTGGGCGGCCTGAAGAAACCCGCGCGACCGTTCGGTGAATTTCTCGATATCCATGTTGTCCTGTCCCTGAGAAGGCGACCGGCGCGGAACCGCCCCTGCATGAGGCGACGGCTACGCGACCTTTGTCATTAGAGTGTGGGTCGGCGCAGACTGCACCTCAAGGGGGACGCCGCATGCGCATCGAATACCTGTACCGCTTTCCCGTGAAGGGGCTGACGGCGGAGGCGCTGGAGGCGGCGGAGGTGGCGGAAGGGGGCACGATCCCCTGGGACCGCGCCTTCGCGCTGGCGCAGGGCGACGCGGCGTTCGACCCGGCGCGGCCGGGCTGGCTGCCGAAGCGGAACTTCATGTGCCTGATGGCGAACGCGCGGATCGCGGCGCTGCGGTCGAGCTTCGATCCGCGGACGGGGGCGCTGTCGGTGCGGGCGCCGGATGGGGCGGCGTCGGTCGAGAACGTGCTGACCGAGGCGGGGCGGGAGCGGATGGGCCGGTTCCTGGCCGGGTTCATGGGCGAGGAGGCGCGCGGCACGCCCCGGTTCCTGCACGTGCCCGGCCATTCGTTCAGCGACGAGGCCGACAAGGTGGTGAGCCTGATCAACCTGGCGAGCCTGCGCGACTTCGAGGCGAAGGTGGGCGCGCGGCGCCACCGGCGGCGGTTCCGGGCGAATGTGTGGTTCAACGGCGCGGCGCCGTGGGCCGAGTTCGACTGGGTCGGGCGGGAGCTGCAACTGGGCGGCGCGACGCTGCGGGTGGTGAAGCGCATTCCGCGCTGCCGCGCGACGGAGGTGAACCCCGAGACCGCCGAGCGCGACGCCGACCCGCTGGCCGAGCTGCGCGCGCATTACGGCCACGTGGACCTGGGCATCTACGCCGAGGTGGTGGAGGGCGGCCGCTTCGCCGTGGGCGACGCGATCGAGGTGCTGCCGGAATAGCCGGGCGGAGGGCGCAGCGGATCGCGGCTGCGCCGCATCCGCGCGACCCCCGGCCACACCGGCAGCGAGCGGGTCGCGGCGGGCCGCACCGCGGGAGGGCGTCAGGCCTTCACGAACGGGCAGCCGCCTTCGCTGAGGGGGCGCCATGCCTCGTCCGGCGGGATGGTGGCGACCAGCTTGCAGAAATCGAATTTTGATGTCGCTTCCGCGACCGGCTTGACCTGCCAGAGATACATCTGGTGCATCACCCGGCCGTCCTCGCGGATCTTCACGTCCTTGTTGTAGAAATCGTTCACCGGCGTCGCCTTCATCTGCGCGATGACGGCGTCGCTGTCGGTGGAGCCGACCGCCTTCACCGCCTTCAGCCAGTGATAGGCGGCGCAGTAGTTGCCCGCGTGCAGCAGACCCGGCGGCGTCTCCATCTTCGCCATGTAGCGCTTCGTCCACGCGCGGGTCGCGTCGGTCATGTTCCAGTAGAACGAGTCGGTGAACACCAGGCCCTCGCAGGTCTTCTGGCCGAGCGAGTTCACGTCGGTGATCTGCATGAGCAGCGTCGCCATCCGCGTGCCGCCCGCGGTGAGGCCGAACTCGGCGGCCTGCTTGATGCAGTTCTGCGTATCGGTGCCCGCGTTCGCGAAGCCGATCACCTTCGCGCCCGACGCCTTGGCCTGGATCAGGTAGCTCGAGAAATCCGCGGTGCCGAGCGGCGCGCGCACGGTGCCGAGCACCTTGCCGCCCGCGGCCTGCACGGCTGCGATGGTGTCGCGTTCGAGCGCGTAGCCGAAGGCGTAGTCGGCCGTGATGAAGAACCACGTATCGCCGCCCGCCTTCGTCAGCTTGCCGCCGGTGCCGTGCGCCAGCGCGTAGGTGTCGTAGCAGAAATGGATGCTGTAGGGAGAGCAGGACTTGCCGGTGAAATCAGACGAGGCCGGCCCGGTCACCATGTAGAGCTTCTTCTTCTCGCGCGAGACCTGCTGGACGCCGAAGCCTGAGGACGAAGCGGCGCCGTCGGCCAGCACGTCGACGCCCTGGCTGTCGATCCATTCGCGGGCGATGGCGCTGGAGACGTCCGGCTTGTTCTGGTCGTCGGCCTGGAGGACTTCGATGGGACGGCCGAGGACGGAGCCGCCGAAATCCTCGATCGCGAGTTCGACCGCGACCTTGTTGCCCGGGCCGCCCACGTCCCGGTAGGGGCCGCTCATGTCAGACAGCAGGCCGATCTTCACCGGCTTGGAGCTGGACTGCGCGCGGATCAGGCCGGGTTTGGCGAGCGGCGCGATGGTCATGCCGGCGATCACGGCGCGGCGGGTCATGCTGGGCATCGTGGAAGTCTCCCTGTCGGCGGCCGTTCCGGCGCCTGTCTTGTTTTCGTGTCGGCGCGCACTGTATGGGACGAGCGGCCCCGAGGACAACGCATCGCGACATGGCTTATGGGCGCGATCCGGTTAAAATCGCGCAACAAGCCGGTTTGGAGAACGCACGATGTCAGGGTCCGCCGCGAACGCACAGCACCACGGGCTGGGCAATTCCGCACGCATAACGGGCAAATGGGGCTGGTTCGTCGCGCTGGGCATCGTGTGCATCCTGGCGGGCTTCTTCGCGCTGGGCGACGTGGTGGCGTTCACGCTGGTGAGCGTGATCTTCATCGGCGCGATGCTGCTGGTGAGCGGCGTGTTCCACCTGGTCCATGCCTTCATGGTGAAAACCTGGGGACAGGTGGGGCTGAACGCGGCGCTGGGCGTGCTGTACGTGCTGGGCGGCTTCCTGATCATGAACGAGCCGGTGCAGGGCTCGCTGGTGATCACGCTGTTCCTGCTGGCCGCGCTGGTGGTGGGCGGGGTCATCCGCTTCGTGATCGCGGTGAGCCACCGGGAGCTGGCCTATTGGTGGCTGATGGCGCTGGGCGGCGTGCTCAGCGTGGTGGTCGGCGTGATGCTGTACATGTCGATGCCGTGGTCGAGCCTGTGGGTGCTCGGCTTCCTGATCGCGATCGAGCTGATCATCCAGGGCGTCACCTGGCTGCAATTCGGCCTGGCGCTGCGTCGGCGGCACGTCGGGTAGGGAGAGGGGAGCAGCTCCCCCCTCCCTGGCCCTCCCCCACTAGCGGGAGGGAATGAGGGCTACGACGCCTTCATCAGCGGGCAGGCGCTTTCGCTGGCCGGACGGAAGGCCTGGTCGCCGGGGATGGTGTCGATCACTTCCAGGCAATCCCACACCGCCTTGACCTGATCGGGCTTCTTGACCCGCAGCAGGAAGGTGGGACGGATCAGGCGCCCGTCCTTGCGGACGGAACCTTTCACCGAGACGAAATCCTCGACCGGCATTTCGTGCAGCGCCTTGGAGACGGCGGCGGGGTCCTTGCCGCCGACCGCCTTCACCGCTTTCAGATATTGCAGCGCGCCACTGTAGTTGACGGCGTGCGTCTCGGCCGGCGGCTTGCCGCCGTTGCGCGGGCGGAAGCGGTCAGAGAAGGCGATGGTTTCCGGCGTGCGGTCCCACAGGAAGACCGAGTTGTGGATGATGCCCTGCATCGTCTGCTGGCCAATCGCCGGGACGTTGTACATCTGCATGCCGAACACGGCGGCCTTCTGCTTCTGCCAGATGCCGAACTCCGCGCCCTGCTTGAGGCAGTGCTCCATGTCCGAGCCCGCGTTGGCGACCCCGATGGCCTTGGCACCGCTGGACTGCGCCTGCAGCAGGTAGGAGGAGAAATCGGTCGAGTTCGCGGGATGGCGGACGCTGCCCAGCACCTTGCCGCCGTCCTTGATGATACGCGCGGTGGCGTCGGCTTCCAGCGAATGGCCAAAGGCGTAGTCGATGGTGATGAAGAACCAGGTGTCCGCGCCCTGCCGCGTCAGCGCGCCGGCGGGGGCGGCGCTCTGCATGTAGGTGTCGTAGCCCCAGTGGAAGGTGTTGTTGTTGCAGAACTTGCCGGTGATGTCGGAGCTGGCTGCGCCGGTGATGATGCCGATGCGGTTCTTCTCCTTCAGCAGCCCTTCCACCGCGATGGCGGCGGCGGAATTGCCGATGTCGAGCAGCATGTCCACGCCGTCCTCGTCGATCCATTTGCGCGCGATCGACAGCGCGATATCGGCCTTGCTCTGATGATCGGCATAGACGATCTCGACCGGCATCCCGGCCGCGCTGCCGCCGAAATCCTCGACCGCCATGCGCGCGCCCTCGACCGAGCCCATGCCGAGCACGGAGGAGAGCGGGCCGGTCATGTCGGTGATGACGCCGATCTTGAGGGTCTGCGAGGCCGCGCGGGCGCGACGCCCCGGGATGGTGGCCCCTGCCCCGGCCAGACCAGCCCCAGCAGTGAGAGCGAAAAGCGACCGGCGTGAGAGCATGGGCGTTCCCTGTTCTTGTCTCTTGTTGTGCCGACTGATCAAGACTTGACGTCAGTATGCGGCACGGACTTCTGGACCAGCAAGCGCGAGGCTGGGCGGATGGCACCTCGCTTCCGTAAGGTCGCCGCCTGACTGGGCGGAACATGGCCTATGCACAGGGAACGCGAAGCCGCATGGGCAAGCGCATCGATCCATCCTGGGTCGTCTTCGCCAGCGTCGAGAATTCGGCGCACGACCGATGCGTTGATCTCTTCACCCGCCCGGATGGAACCAGCGGCTTCGAGGAATTCCGGCGCGATGTGGAAGACGGCGGCGCATGGACGCCGGTGACGTATTTCTCGGGCTCCGCTCATCCGTCGCGCGAGCGGATGCTGGAGGCCGCGCTGCGGTCCGTGCCGTGGCTGGGGGATGCAATCGCACAGGCGCCGTCCGCCCGGCACCTGTTGCCGGACGACCCGGACCAAGGAATGTTGTGATTACCTGGGACGGCGCACCGCGCGCAGCCTGCCGCTGCGCCCGCCGCCGCAGAAGAAGCGGTCCGCGCCGTCCGATTCCAGGCCCGAGACGCCGACGCCCGGCGGCATGTCGAGTTGTTCCAGCACCGCGCCTTTGCGCGGGTCTATGCGGCGAAGCTCGCTTTCCTCGTTCTCCCAGGTGCCGTGCCAGAGCGCGCCATCGGCCCAGGTGACGCCGGTGACGAAGCGGTTGCTTTCGATGGTGCGCAGCACGGCGCCGGTCTCGGGATCGATCTGGTGGATCCTGCGTTCGCGATGCTGCCCGACCCAGAGCGAGCCTTCCGCCCAGGCAAGGCCGGAATCGCCGCCGCCGCCGGGTGCGGGGATGGAGCCGACGACGCGCCCGGTCGCGGGGTCGATCTTCTGGATGCGCGCCTCGGCGATCTGGAAGAGATGCGTGCCGTCGAACGCGGTGCCGGCATGGGCGGGCGCGGCGATGGCGCGCACGATGCGGCCGCTGTCCGGATCGAGGGCGGCGATCCGGTCGCCCGCGCCGAACCAGACATGCGTGCCGTCGAAGGTGACGCCGGAGACGTGTTCGACGTCCGGGAACGGGCCGTATTCGCGGATGATCTCGGCGGGGGATCGTTGCATCTGCTCTTTCCTGCGTTCCTGGGGCTGCGCCGCGGGCCGACCCTAGGCGGCGGGGAGGAAGGGCGGGAGTAACAAGGTTGTCGCGAAGCCGGGCATCGGCGGCGTGACCCAGCGGCGGGCGCGGCCCCGGCCGAAGGCCGCCACTTTCCCGGTCTCAGCCAGCCGTTCGAGCGCGCGCTGCACGCTGCGCTGGCTGGCACCGAGGGCAAGCGCGAGCGCGGAACTCGACCATGCCTCGCCATCGGACAGCAGCGCGAGCACGGCGGCGAAGGGCTCGTCCACCGGACGGGCGAGCACCAGCACGCCGCCGTCGCCCTGCGGGACGAGCGCGTAGCCGCGCGTGGTGGCGGCGATGTCTGCGATGCCGCGGAGGAGCGCGCGGAGCCGCCCGATCTCGACGCGCAGCCGAGCGCGATGGGATTCGTCGGCGTGGCGGACGCGGAACGTGCGCGCGAGAAGCAGGCCGCGCGGCACGTCGGCGGGCCACGCCTCGGCGAGCGCCTGGACGAGCGCGAACAGCACGGGTCGGCGGGCGAGCGGCACCGCCATGTGGGGAACGCGCACCGCGTAGCGCAGCGCATCGACCACGAGGGCGGACGAGGATTGCAGCATCTCGACCTCGCGCAGCGTGACGGGGCGCTCCCCTACCCTGTCCCGCAGGAGCGCGGCGGGCGCCGCAAGCAGGGCATCCGCGGCCGACACCTCGGCCACAAGCGCGGCGATGCCGGCGTGGCGCGCCGCCTCCCCGGCCTCCGCGAGCGCGGCGGCGGCGGCATCCGCGTGCAGGCGGCGCATGGCGATGCCGGCGGCGGCGAGGCGGTGGATCGCGCGGAGCGCGGGCGGCAGCGCGGCGGGATCGAGGTCCGCGAGGCCGCGCGCGGCCTCATCCAAGCGGCCGATGAGGAGCAGGCGGCGGATGTCGAGCATGCGTGCATGGGCGGCGTTGACCGCGTCGCCGCCCGCATCGAGAGCGGCCGCGGCGGCACGCAGCGTCGCGGCGGGAAAGGCGAGGTCGCGCGAGGCGAACGCGATCTCCGCCTCGGCGACGGCGCAGCGGGCGCGGGCGAGCGGCTCGCGCGGGCCGAAGGCGCGGGCGGCGGCGCGGACCAGCGCGCGGGCGCGGGACAGCTCGCCGAGCTGCGCCATCGCGATGCCGCGCAGCGCCAGCGCATCGGCATCGTCGCGCAGCGCCACGCGGTTGAGCGCGCCGAGCGGGTCGCCGGATGCGAGCGCCTGCGCGGCCGCCGTGATCAGCGAGTCCATGCAAATCCCGCCACACTTGTCACTCCCGCCGCACGGGGACGGCTGCCCATCCTAGCGCAGGGACAGCAGCGTCCCCGAAGGAGGAGAGCGGCGATGACCACAAACACGATGCCCTACAGGACCGGAACCCGCGAGGAATGGATGGCGGCGAGGCTGGACCTGCTGGAGGCCGAGAAGGCGCTGACGCGGCAGAGCGACGCCGTGGCGCGGCAGCGGCAGGCGCTTCCCTGGGTGCCGGTGGAGAAGACCTACCGCTTCGACACCGAGCAGGGACCGGCGACGCTTGAGGATCTGTTCGCGGGGCGGACACAGCTTCTGGTCTATCACTTCATGTTCGGCCCGGACTATGCGGCGGGCTGCCCGTCCTGCTCGATGATCGCCGACGGGTTCGACGGCTTCGCGGTGCATCTGGCGAACCACGACGTGACGCTGATGGCGGTCTCGCGCGCGCCGCTTGGGAAGCTGCTGGCCTATCGCGCGCGGATGGGATGGCGGTTCCCCTGGGCATCCTCGGCCGCGGGCGATTTCAGTTTCGACTTCAACGTCTCGTTCACCGAGGAGCAGCAGGAGGCGGGAACCATCGAATACAACTACCGGCAAGGCGGCGCGCGGATGAAGACGGCGAAGCCGCCGGAAGCGGTCCGGCAGTTCGCCGCGACCTGCGGGACCGACGTGCCGACCTACACGCGCGACCGGCCGGGCGTCAGCGCGTTCGCGCGGCGGGATGGGCGCATCCATCACACCTACTCGGCCTATGCGCGCGGGCTGGATGCGCTGTGGGGCGCGTATCAGTGGCTCGACCGCGCGCCACTGGGCCGCAACGAGAACGGCGCTTGGTGGCGCCGGCACGACGAATACGCGCGATGAGGGGTGCGGAGGTGGCCGCGGCGGCGCTGGCGCTGTCCGCGGCCCCCGCCTTCCTGCTGATGGCCGTGATTGCGCGCGCGCCGGCGCCGGGCGTGTGCGGCGGCATGCCGGGAGGGACATGGGGCGGCATGGCGCCGATGTATCTGCTGATGGCCGCGGTCCATGCGGGCGCGTGGCTGCGGCTGGCCTCGGGCCGCGGCGGCGGGCGTTGTTGACACCGCCCGGCCCGCTGTCCACCGTGATTCGCGCGGAACTGCATACAGACGGCAAAGCGCGGCAGAAGGGCGGAGAGCGGGATGGACACGCTGAAGCAGGTGCGCGGGGCGGTGGCGGATCAGGCGGCGCTGCGCGCGGCCGTCGCCGAGGCCGACGTGGTTCCGTTGCTGATGACACTCACCCAGCTCACCGGAAGGCGCGACCTGCTGGAGCGCGCCCGCCCGCATATCCGCGGCGGGTGGAACTACATGCAGGACATCCCCGCCGACCTGCAGGCGGAAATCCGCGCAGGCGTGATCGGTGCGCTGAACGACGCGGCCGCCGCCGGCAAGCCCATTCCCGTCGAGCCGCCGGGCGATCTGTTCGAGCGGATGATGGAAACCGCGGTCGGGCAGAAGGTTCCCGAGATCTACCGCGACGTGCTGATGGAGGAAGCCTGCTTCGACGGCGTGGACCGGCGCACCGTGACATGGCGCGGCGCAGCGCCGACCGAGAGGCTGCGCGGCTTCAAGGCTGTGGTGATCGGCGCCGGCTTCTCCGGCATCGCGATGGCGATCAAGCTGCAGGAAGCCGGCATCCCCTACGTTATCATCGAGAAGAACGCGGAAGCCGGCGGCACGTGGCTCGAGAACATCTATCCCGGCTGCGGGGTGGACACCCCTTGCCACTTCTTCTCCTACGCGTTCGAGCCGAATTCAGAGTGGACAACCTATTTCGCCAAGCAGGGCGAGATCCTGGCCTACATCCTGAAATGCGTGGACCGCTACGGCATCCGCGAGCACATCCGCTTCGGCGAGGAGGTGGAGCGCGCGCAGTACGACGAGGCCGAAGCCGTCTGGCGCATCGAGACGCGCAAGGCGGACGGGACGCGGGAGACGCTGGCGGCGGACGTGCTGATCACCGCGGTCGGCGCCCTGAACCGGCCGCAGATCCCGGCGATCCCCGGGCTCGACAGCTTCAAAGGGCCGAAGTTCCACACCGCGCAATGGGACAAGGGCGTCGATCTGACCGGCAAGCGCGTCGCGATGATCGGCACCGGCGCGAGCGGGATGCAGACCGGCCCGTCGATCGCGCCCATCGTGGAGCGGCTGACGATCTTCCAGCGTTCGCCGCACTGGGCGATCCGCCATCCGCTGTATCACAGCGAGGTGCCGGAGGGCGTGCGCTGGGCGATTCGGCACATCCCGTTCTATTCGAGCTGGTTCCGTTTCCAGCTGTTCTGGGCCGCGTCCGACGGATTCCACGGCACGTTGCAGGTGGACCCGGAGTGGCAGCATCCCGACCGCTCGCTGAATGCGGCAAACGAGCAGATGCGCAAGGATCTGATTGCCTTCATCACCGCCGAACTCGGCGACCGGACGGATCTGCTGGAGAAGGTGATCCCCGACTATCCGCCCTTCGGCAAGCGGATGCTGCGCGAGAACTTCTGGTTCAAGATGCTGCGGCGCGAGAACGTGGAGCTTGTCACGGGCGGCGTGGAGCGCGTCGAGTCCGACGCGGTGGTGGCGAACGGCGTGCGCTACCCCGCCGACGTGATCGTGCTGGCGACGGGGTTCCAGGCGGCGCGGATGCTTTGGCCGATGGACATACGCGGGCGCGGCGGCGTGTCCCTGCGCGACCTGTGGGGCGATGACGATCCGCGCGCGCATCTGGGCGTGACGGTGCCGGGTTTTCCCAATCTCTTCATGGTGTATGGGCCGAACACGAATCTCGCGCATGGCGGCAGCGCGATTTTTCATTCGGAATGTCAGGTCCGCTACATCATGCTGGCGCTGCGCGAACTGATCGAAAGCGGATCGCGCTCGATGGAGGTGCGGGAGGCGCCGTACCTCGCATACAACGAGCGCGTGGACGAGGCGCACCGCAGGATGGTGTGGGCGCATCCAGGCGTGGGAAATTGGTACAAGAACGCGCGCGGGCGCGTCGTGATGAACTCGCCGTGGCGGCTGGTGGACTACCGCAACATGACGGCGGAGCTGGCGCCTGAGGAGTTCGTGTTCGAGCCCGGACGGGTGGCGCAGGCGGCGGAGTAGCGCCGCCCCGCGCCCTCAGTCCGGGCGCGCATCCAGCGCGGCGATGCCTTCGTCGCTGTAGCCGAAATGATGCGCGATCTCGTGGATCAGCACGTGGCGCACAAGCTGGGCCAGGTCCGCGCCGGTGCGCCGCGCCTGGTTCAGGATGGGCTGGCGGAACAGGAAGATGCGGTCGGGCATGCGCGCCGGCTGCGTGACGCTGCGCGCGATCAGCGGCGTGCCGCTGTAGAGGCCGAGCAGCCCGAGCGGATGGCGGATGCCGAGCCGCTGCAGCGTCGCCGCGTCAGGCCAGTCCTGGATGACGAACCCCACATTGTCCATGTGCGCCGCGAGCGCCGCCGGGACCGTCGCGAGGGCTTGATCGGCCATCGCGGCGAAATCGTCGAGGCTCGGCGGTTCCTGCAGCGGTTCGGTCATCAGCGGGCAGTGTAGCCGGTTTGGGCAAGGCGCGGCGGATGGGGCTTTACGCGCTCCTTGTGCTGACGCTCTCGGGCCTGCATGGCGGGTCGGCCGCGGCGTCGGGGACCAGATTGACCGAGGTCTGGCGTGCCGTCGGCTGGGGCGAGTCAGCGGCGGCGATCCGGCGGCACTTCGGGGCGCGCGCGGAGGTGCTGCCGCAGGCGATCGACTTCGGCGACAGCTATGCCCCGATCGTGCTGCGCGACGTGAAGGTGGGCCGCGTGGCGCTGATCGCCTTCTTCCAGATGGACAAGGCGACGGGCGGGCTGAAGCGAATTCAGCTTGAACGCCAGCGGCACGGCGTCAATCCGCCGGCGTTCCGGGGCGTGGTCGCGGGGCTGGAGGACTTGTTCGGCCCGCCCGACGCGATGTGCGTCACCGGCGCGGTGCCGTCGAGCGGCTACCAGGCGGCGACGGAACTCTCGTGGTCGCGCGGCGGCGACACGATCCGCGCGGTGTTCCGCGACACGACGATCCAGGCCTACGAGGGTTGCCTCGGCGGCGACCTGAGCGCGGGTCCGTGCGGCCTGACGGGACAGTTGATCGTGCGGATCAGCCCGGCGGGAGAGGACCGGATGGGGTGCGGCGGAGAGAAGCGGTGATGCCGATGATCTCGCGCTGCCTTTCGTCCAATGCCGCGGAGATGCGGCAAAACTTCCACTGAAACAATGCGCCGATCATGGCGTCACGTCATCGCGAGCCGCCGCTTGGCGGCGTGGCGATCCAGGAGGGAGGCACGGTGCCGCGATCCTGGATTGCCGCGGCGCTCCGTGCCTCGCAATGACGAGTTTTCGGTTGGGCACTCTTCGGGTTCAACGCCCACCGAATCGATCCCTGGGCGTAGTCGGTCAAGCCCGGCCATGACGCAATGAGAGATGGCAAGCGCCGGTCAGGCCCGTTCCACGAAGCGGTCCAGCACCCGTTTCGCCCCGGACGTCTCGAACTCGATGTCCAGCCGGTCATCCTCCGCCGCGGTGACGCGCCCGTAGCCGAATTTTTGGTGGAAGACCCTGGCGCCCACCGGGATGGCGTCGGGGCGGGCGGGGCGGGCGGGTTGTTCCCAGGCCTCCGTCACGCGCGGGCGGCGGCCGGCGATGAGGGGGAATTGGCTGCCGAAATTGCCGACCGAGGCGGCGATGCGGGCGTCGCGGGCCAGGGCAGCAGAACCGGTGGTGGTGACGTGGTCCTCGGGCAGTTCCTCGATGAAGCGGCTCGGGATGCTGCTCTGCCAGTTGGCGTAGATGCGGCGGTTCGCGGCGTGGCTGACGATGGCGCGGCGGCGGGCGCGGGTCAGGCCCACATAGGCAAGACGCCGCTCCTCCTCCAGCGACTTCAAGCCGCCTTCGTCCAGGGCGCGCTGGTTGGGGAACAGGCCCTCCTCCCAGCCGGGGAGGAACACCGTGTCGAACTCCAGGCCCTTCGCGCCGTGCAGCGTCATCAGGCTGACGCGCTCGCCGGCGGCGTTTTCCTCGTTCTCCATCACCAGCGAGACGTGATCGAGGAACCCCGCGAGCGTGTCAAAATCCGCGAGCGCTCGGACGAGTTCCTTCAGGTTCTCCAAACGCCCCGGCGCCTCGGGCGACTTGTCCTGCTGCCACATCGTCGTGTAGCCGCTCTCGTCGAGCATGGTGGCGAGCGTGGTCACGTGCCCGTCGGTTTCCAGCAGCGCACGCCAGCGGACGAAGCCGCGCAGCAGCTCGGCCATCGCCTCCTTCACGCGGCCCTTGAAGCCGCCGGTCTCCACGAGCTTCGCGGCGGCGGCGGCGAGCGGGATGCCGTCCTCGCGCGCCGTCTGGTGCATGGCGCGCAAAGCGACCTCGCCCACGCCGCGGCGGGGGACGTTGACGATGCGCTCGAAGG
>JAFEFJ010000065.1 GCA_018240635.1 Pseudomonadota bacterium
GTATAATTAATTGATTTGCCGGTAGTTTTTCCATGGCCGCACGAACGGCTCCGGCGCATGGTGCGCGTTGCGCGCTGCAACAATCTTGCCATGCGGCATTTGCATGACGCACGGAGGACGCACGGAAGACGTGGATGGCCTGCCTGCGCGGGCCATGACGACGAGGGGATACGGCGCGCGTCAGGAACCGAGTGCAGCGTCCGACAGGCCGGAGAGGATGAGGCCCAGCACGACGTCGAGCGCGACGATGGCGCAGGCGGGGATGGCGGCGATGTTGAGTGCCGCGCGCGCGGCGAACCATTCGAGCCACAGCGCCCATCCGAGCGCGACGAGGCCCGTGGTTTCGCCGACCCAGTCCGGCGCGCCGAGCAAGAGCGGCAGGCTCGCCACCACCAGCAGCAGGTACTGCACGACGTTGCACCAGTTCCACACGGCGACGAAGCGCGGCCACTGCTCCGCGCGTCCGAGCGCCGCGACCACCGGGCGCGACAGCACGACGAAGCCGGCCCAGCCGATCACGTAGGTGACGAGATCGAGCGCCGCGGCGTGGCCGGCATGGGCGGGCAGCCCATCCAGCGACCAGCCGATGAGGCGCAGGCACAGATAGGCCGGCAGCGCGACCGCCGCGGCCCAGAAGCTGCCCGAGGCGGTGCGCAGGTCGTTCTGCAGATGCTGCACGCCTTCGGCGCGGCCGCGCGCGAGCAGAAGCGCCGCATGCAGCCCGGCAAGGGCGCGGCCGGACGTGCCGCTCATGCGCGCGCGCTCATCCGGTCAGCATGCGCGCGGCGAGCGCGGGGGCCAGGACGGTGGCCACGGTGATCGCGTTGACGCCGGCGACCAGGATCGCGGCGCGCACCCGCGACAGCAGCAGGCCGTGGCGCGCGATGAACCAGTGGAGCCACAACCCGTAGGCCGCGAGCGCGAAGATCCAGGCGCGGCCCGCGAGATCGCTGGAGACGCCGGAGGCGATCAGGCCGGAGGCGAGCAGCAGCAGCACGCAGGCCGCCGCGGGCACCGCCCACTGGCACCAGTTGAAGGCGGTGGCGAAGCGCAGCCACCACGCCTCCCGTCCCCAGCGGACGGCGAACCAGTGCGAGACCACGGGCGGCGCCAGCAGCGCGCAGAGCGTGGCCAGCAGGTCGAGCGGCGCCGGCCCCTCGTCGGCCGCGCCGCCGAGCGCGAGCAGCGCCTCGGCCAGCACCGGCACCACGATCAGCGGGGCGAGGCTGCCGAGGAAGGCGGCGCGCGTGTTGCCGAACGCCTCGATCCCGTCCGCGCGGCCGGTTGCGAGGCGGAAGACGCCGCGCAGCACGCCGCGGGGACGCGCGCCGCTCATGGGCTGGCTCCCGCCCGGGCTCGCACCAGAGGGCCGTACGTCCCGCATTGCGTGCCGCCTAGCTGGCCCCGCCGCGGGGCAGGAAATCCTCGATCACGGCGAGGTAGATGTCGGCCAGCGCACGCAGCTCGTCCACCGGCACGCATTCGTCCACCTTGTGCATCGTGGAGCCGACCGCGCCGAACTCGGCGACCGGGCAGAAACGGGCGATGAAGCGCGCGTCCGAGGTGCCGCCGCCGGTATCGAGCCGCGGCTCCACGCCCGACATGCGCGCCACCGCCCGGCGCAGCGTATCGACCATAGGCCCCGGCTCGGTGAGGAAGCTCTCGCCGCTGATCGAGATATCCAGGTCGTACCGCTCGGCGTGCTGCGCCAGCACCGCGTCGAGCCAGGCCGACAGGCCCTTGCCGGTATGGCCGTCGTTGAAGCGGATATTCAGGGCGGCGCGCGCGGTGGCGGGGATCACGTTGGTCGCGGGATTGCCGATGTCGATGCTGGTGATCTGCAGCGAGGAGGGCTGGAACCAGTCGGTGCCGGCATCGAGGGGGGCGGCGGTCATCGCCGCGAGCGCGCGCACGAGGCGGTGGGCCGGATTGTCGGCGCGGTGCGGATAGGCGACGTGGCCCTGCGTGCCGTGCACGGTGATGCGCGCATTCAGGCTGCCGCGCCGGCCGATCTTGATGACGTCGCCGAGCTGCGCGACGGAGGTGGGTTCGCCGACGAGGCAGAAATCCGGGATCTGCCCGTTCTCCGCCATCCAGTCGAGCACGCGCACGGTGCCGTCGGTGGCGTCGCCCTCCTCGTCGCCGGTGATCAGCAGGCTGATCGAGCCGGCGGGCGGGCCGGCGCGGAGATATTCCTCGGCCGCCGCGACGAAGGCGGCGATCCCGCCCTTCATGTCGCAGGCGCCGCGGCCGTAGATCACGCCGCCTTCTAGCGCGGCGCCGAAGGGCGGATGCCGCCACGCCGCCTCGTCGCCCGGCGGCACCACGTCGGTGTGGCCTGCGAAGCAGAGATGCGGCGCGCCTTCGCCGATGCGGGCGAACAGGTTCTCGATGCCGTTGTAGTGCAGCCGCTCGATGCGGAAGCCGAGGCGCTCGAGCGCGACGGCGAGGACCTCCTGCGCGCCGGCGTCCTCGGGCGTGACCGAGGCGCAGCGGATCAGTTCGCGCAGCAGCGCCTGCGGATCGGGCTCCCTGCCCACCTCGTCCGTCGTGCGGAGCGGCACGGTCAGTCGCGCAGGAGTTCGTTGATCGAGGTCTTGGCGCGGGTGCCCGCATCGACGCGCTTGGCGATGACGGCGCAGGCGAGGCCGGGGCCGGGCGAGCCATCGGGCAGCGGCTTGCCGGGCAGCGCGCCGGGGATCACCACCGAGTAGGCCGGAACGCGGCCGTAATAGACCTCGCCCGTGGCGCGGTCGATCACCTTTGTGGAGGCGCCGAGGAAGACGCCCATCGCGAGCACGCTGCCCTGCTCGACGATCACGCCCTCGGCCACTTCCGAGCGGGCGCCGATGAAGCAGTCGTCCTCGATCACCACGGGATTGGCCTGCAGGGGCTCCAGCACGCCGCCGATGCCGACGCCGCCGCTGATGTGGCAGTTCTTGCCGATCTGCGCGCAGCTTCCGACGGTGGACCAGGTGTCGATCATGGTGCCGCGATCGACATAGGCGCCGACGTTCACGAAGCTCGGCATCAGCACGACGCTGGGCGCGATGTAGGCGGAGCGGCGCACGATGGCGCCGGGCACGGCGCGGAAGCCGGCGGCCTGGAAGCGCTGCTGGCTCCAGCCCTCGAACTTCATCGGCACCTTGTCGAACACCGGCGCACCACCCGGACCGGGCATCACCTGGGAGTCCTGCAGGCGGAAGGACAGCAGCACCGCCTGCTTGAGCCACTGGTGCACGGTCCAGCCCTGCGGCCCGCGCTCGGCGACGCGGAAGGTGCCGTTGTCGAGCCCTTCGAGCGCCGCCTCGACCGCCTCGCGCGGCTCGCCCTTGGTGGCGGAGGAAAGCGTGTCGCGGCTCTCCCACAGGGCTTCGATCGTCCGTTGCAGGGCGGGGTCGGCCATCGCGGGGGTCCTTGGCTGTGTCGGCAAGCGGCTCTGTGGGCAAGCCCCCGCCGCCGCGGCGCGGCATGGGGCGAAGGGCGCGGACGATGCGCAGCGCCCCTGCCGATGTCAACGCGCCGGATCGCGAGAGACCGTTGCTAACCCGGTATTTACGACACGGCGGCCATGCTGGCTTCACGCCGTCGCGACGGCGACCGGCCGCCAAAATGGCTTTCCAACCAGCCGCCCCGAAGGATGTCATGACCATCTCCGTCGTCTCCCCCGCGCCGGCGCTCGACGGCGCGGCGCTGCGCGGCGCCCTGCTGGACAGCCGCCAGCGCTGGCGCGACCTGGTCTCGCTCGCCGCCGACCTCGCCTTCGAGACCGACGAGTGGGGGCACATCGTCTTCATGATGCCCGAGGAGGTGCTGGGCTGGCCGGCGGCGGCGCTGATCGGCAAGTCGGCCGATGTGCTGCTGCCGCAGGATGCGCTGCCCCGGGATGAGCTTACCCGGGGCGGCGCGCCGCACGGCTTCGATCCGTTCCGCGCGGCCTACCCGGTGCGCGGGCGGCGCGCCTGGCTGAAGCGCGCCGATGGCGGGCTGGCGTGCATGAGCTTCGCCTGCGCGCCGTTGCTGGACGCCTCCGGCATGCAGATCGGCACGCGCGGCGTGGGCTTCGACGACACCGACGACGATGCGCGGCGGGCCGATCTTGCGGCCGCGTTCCGGCGCAGCGAGGTGATCAACGAGATCGTCGCCGGGCTGCGGCGGGAGGTGCTGGGCCAGGACATGATCCGCAGCACGCTGGATGCGCTGCTGGGCGCGCTGGGCGCGGAGGGCGCCTGCATCGCCGACGCCTCGCCGGGGATGCCGGCCGGGACGGTGCTGCACCACGCGGGCCGAGGCGCCGAGGATGCGGCGTCGGCGATCGGCGCGGCGCTGCGGGAAGCCGCGGCGGCGGGCGCCGATCCGGCCGCGGCGATCCTGGAGCGCGTGCTGCCCGATGGGCGGACGCTGCTGGCGGCGGGCTTCCTGAGCCCCTACGGCGACAGCGCCGTGCTGGGAACCTGGCGGGCTCCCGGCGCGCGGCCCTGGGACGCCGAGGACCGGCAGGTGCTGGCCGCCATCGCCGGGGTGACGGGGGTGCTTCTGAGCCACGCCTCCCTGCAGCAGGCGATGGCGGCGCAGGCCAATTCCGATCCGCTGACCGGCCTGCTGAACCGCCGCGGCTTCCTGGCCGAGCTGCCGCGCCGGATCGACCGCCTGATGCGCGACGGCGAACCGGGGTCGCTGATGTTCCTGGACCTCGACAACTTCAAGGCGCTGAACGACCGCTTCGGCCACGACGCGGGCGACCGCACGCTGGTGCGGGTGGCCGAGGCGCTGACCGCCGCGCTGCGGCCGACCGACCTCGTCGCCCGGCTGGGCGGCGACGAGTTCGCGCTGTGGATGGGCGGCGCCGACCACATGACCGCCGCCGAGCGCGCCGAGGCGCTGTGCCTGGCGCTGCCCGCCGAGGTGGAGGCGATGCTGGGGCCGATCGAACCGTCGTTCGGCCTGTCCATCGGCATCGCGTCGTGGATGCCGCGCGGGGCGGACAGCGTGGACGACCTGATCCACCGCGCCGACACGGCGATGTACGAGGTCAAGCGCGCCGGGCGCGGCCATTGGCGTGTGGCGCATCCGGCGGAAGCCGATGGCGGCGCGGCACGGGGAGGCGCGGCATGAACGCCCCCGCCGCCGCGTCGGAGGCGGAGCGGGTCCGCCAGGGCTCCCACGCGGGCACGCCCGCCGCCGTGCTGCGGTCGCTGGCGCGGGACAGTTCGGTAACGGTGCGCGCGAGCTTGGCGCTCAATCCCGGTACGCCGCACGACGTGCACGAGATGCTGGCGGCGGACGCGGACGAGCGCGTGCGCGCGCTTCTGGGAGGCAAGCTGGCCCGGCTGCTGCCGGGGCTGTCGGGCAGCGAGAGCCTGCGGTGCCAGCGTCAGGTCTACGACACGCTCGGCACGCTGGTGTCCGATACCGCGGTGCGGGTGCGCGCCGCCATCGCCGATGCGGTGAAGGCGATGCCTGAGGCGCCGCGCGACTTGGTGCTGAAGCTGGCGCGCGATGCCGAGGTGTCGGTGGCCGATCCGGTGATCCGGCTGTCGCCGCTGCTGACCAGCGAGGACCTGCTGGGCCTGCTGGACGAGCCGCCCTTCGGCGAGACGGCGCAGGCGGTGGCGCGCCGGCCCGGGCTGACCGAGGCGGTCTCGGACGCGATCGCCGCCGGGGCGGACACCGAGGCGATTCGGCTGCTGCTGTCCAACCCGTCGGCGCAGATCCGCGAGGCGACGCTCGATGCGCTGGTGGCGCGCGCGGCGGCGCATGTGGACTGGCACGCGCCGCTGGTGAAGCGCCCGGTGCTGTCGGCGCGCGCCCAGCGGGCGCTGGCCGACATCGTCGCCGCGCATCTGCTGGAGGAGCTGGCGGCGCGGGGCGACCTCGATCCCACGCTGCTGGCCGATCTGCGCCGCCGGCTGGGCTCCCGGTTGGAGGCGGCGCCGGCGATGCAGGCGGCGGACCCGATCACCGGCGGAGGCGTGATCGGCGCGGCAGGCGGCCTGGGGCGCGGCGCGGGGCGGGAGACGCCGGCGAGCGTGGAGGCGGCGGCGGCGCTGGCGCGCGACTTGGCGGAGGCGGGGCAGCTCACCGCCGGGACGATCCTGGCGGCGGTCGGCCGCGGCGAGGCGGAGGCGGCGGCGGCGATGCTGGCCGTCGCGGCCTCGGTGCCGCGCGGCGCGGTGCAGCGGGCGGTGGCGCTGCGCAGCGCGAAGGGGCTGGTGGCGCTGGCCTGGCGGGCGGAGTTCGGCATGCGCGACGCGCTCGCGCTGCAAACCGCGCTGGGCGGGCTGGGCCCGCACGAGGTGCTGCGCCCGGGCCCGAGCGACCGGTTTCCGCTGGCGCCGGAGGAGTTGCGCTGGCAGATCGATTTCCTGGCGAAGGCGGCGCATTAGGGGCGCGCGATCCCTGAATGGGAATGAACAGCGTGCGGCCGTGCTGCGCGCTGTCCGGGCCGGCGAGGCCGTGCGCGGCTAGATGACGTGGCGGAAGATGCGCACCTTCAGTTGATCGAGGCCGACGAGATACAAGGCTGTCAGAACAAGCAGCAGGCCGATCAGCGCCGGAGCGACGGGCGCCATGAGGATGCCGGTCGCGGCCATGACGGAAACGATCGCCAGATCGGCCACCGAACTCAACATCAGCAAGCGGCTGGGCCGCGACCGCCAGAAGTAGCTCCGTTCCCGCACGAGGTAGACGTTCCCCTGCCCGGTCGCCACGAGCATCACGAAAACCAGCGTCTGCAACTGGGGCAGGCTCATGCCCAGAACGTCGCGGCCGACGAAGAACACCGAGAACGACAGCACGAGCACGCATGTCGCGAGCAGACCGCCGCTCAGCATCAGCTTGCGCACGTCCCAGCGGTCGGGATGCGGGGAAAACCCCACATTGTCCGTCGCGATCGCCATCGTCACGAAGTCGTTGGTGAAGAGCAGCAGCACGATGAGAAGCGGCGTGATGACGTAGGAATGCGTGAGCATCACGCCGAGCGTCAGGAAGACGGCGATCTCGAACGTCTTCATGATCTTGTTGATCGTGTAGGTCAGCATCCGCTGATAGATGCGCCGGCTGGTCTTCACCGCCGACAGCGCATCCGTCAGCCCCGGCGAGGTGAGCACGACGCCCGCCGCGGCGCGGGCGACATCGGTCGCGCTGGCGACGGCGATGCCCATGTCGGCCTGCCTGAGGGCCGGCGCGTCGTTGACGCCGTCACCCGTCATGCCGACCACATGGCCGG
The DNA here is from genome assembly GCA_018240635.1 of Pseudomonadota bacterium. Lineage (GTDB taxonomy): Bacteria > Pseudomonadota > Alphaproteobacteria > Acetobacterales > Acetobacteraceae > JAFEFJ01. The sequence continues at coordinate 7,229 of JAFEFJ010000065.1, forward strand.
CCGACTGCAGCAGGCGGACCAGCCGTATCTTGTGCTCGGGAAAGACGCGCGCGAACACGCCGTAGCCGAGCGCCCGCGCGCCGTCGAGCCGGTCCAGCGTATCCGCCGTCGCCGTCTCCCCGGCGATGCCCACCCGCGCGGCGATCGCGCCGGCGGTCGCGGCATTGTCGCCGGTCGCCATGACGACACGGATGCCGAGTTCCCTCAGCCCGGCGACCAGCGCGGCCGAATCGGCGCGCGGCGGATCCTCCAGCGCGACGAGACCGGCCAGTTGCAGGTTGTTCGGGCCGCCGCCCGAGGCGACGGCGAGAACCCGGTTGCCGCCCGCCGCCAACCGGGCGGTCGCCTCGGCCATGTCGGGCGGCGATGCGGTCAGCGCGCCGATCGCGCGGGGCGCCCCTTTCGCGACCCATAGATCGCCGTTCGCGCGCGCATACTGCGCGAGCGAATAGCGCGTCGCGGGGTCGAACGGCACGAAAGCGAGCCGCCGCTGCGGCGCGCCGGACAGACCACGCGCCTCCGCCGCGCGCAGGATGGCGAGATCGATCGGGTCCTGGGTCGCCGGATCGCAGGCCAGCGCCGCCAGACGGAGCACGTCTTCGTCGGTCTTCGCGGACACGCGCTCCACCGCGGCGAGGCTCATGCGGTTCTCGGTCAGCGTGCCCGTCTTGTCGGTGCAGAGCACGTCCATCCCCGCGGCTTCCTCGATCGCCGAAAGCCGCGTCAGCAGGACACCGGATCGTGCCAGCTCCGCCGCGCCGAGCGCGGTCGCCAGGGTGAAGGTCGCGGGCAGCGCCACCGGGACCGAGGCGACCAGCAGGATGAGCGCGAACGGCAGCACGTCGCGGAGCGGCAGGTCCGCCCAGGCCGCATAGACGAGCAGCGCCGCAACGAGCGCCGCGTCGATGGCGACGAGGATGCGGAGGATGCGGAAGATGGTCGCCTGCAGGTGGCTCGTGGACTGCGCGGTCCGCACCAGCTCGGCCGTCCTGCCGAAATAGGTGCGCGGCCCCGTGGCCGTCACCACGCCCGTCGCCTCGCCGCGCCGGATCGCCGCCCCGGCGTACGCCGTCGCTCCGCGGCCGGTTTCGACCGGAACGGATTCGCCGGTCAGCGCGGATTGATCGACCAGGACGGCGCCTTCGCTGACCGCGATGTCCGCGGGCGAGAGGTCGCCCATGCGCAGATGCACGACATCGCCGGGCACCAGCTCGGCCGAAGGCAGGGAACGCCAGCGTCCGTCGCGCAGCGCGCGCGCAGTCGCCGTCAGCCGCGCGCGCAGAAGATCGAGCGCGCGGCTGGCGCGGCCTTCCTCGACATGGCTGATCGCCGCATTGACGCAGAGAAGAAGGGCGATGACGGCGGCCTCGACCGGCTTTCCGAGCAGGGCCTGCAGCAGGATCGTCGCTTCCAGCATCCAGGGGATCGGCCCCCAGAACTTCTTCAGCAAGAGGAGCAACGGGCGGCGGCGGCGCTCGGGGATCGCATTCGGGCCGTAGTGCGCGAGGCGCCGCGCCGCCTCGGCCTCGGTCAGCCCGAGCGGGGCGCCGGCGGAATCGTTGCGGGGCGCGCTCTCCGATGGCGGCGCCTGCGGGTTCATCGACGGGGCTTTGCGGGCCTGGGCGGCACGGGAACGGGACAGGGCGCGCGTCGCAGGACCGCCCCGGCCACGCGACCGCGCACGATGCGTCCGACATCGGCCCGCCCGCGGCGCCCGACCACGGTCAGGCCGCCGTGCCAGGACAGGGCATGATGGTGCGACGGATGCGCAACCGGCCCTCCAGGGCTGAAGGCATTGTCTCCGCAGCCACGGGTAGGCACCGGAGCGGACACCTGACATTGATGCGCATCAATGCAAGGCGTGGGACCGCGGCTGCCTGCAGGCCCGTCCGGCGCGAGCGCCTCGATAGGCCGGCTGAAGCCCGCCGTTGATCGCCCTCAGGCCGCCGTTGGGCGGGGGCGGGCGAGGACGGTGTAGCCGAGCGCCGCCACGGCCAGCACGAGCGGCACGAAGGACAGGCCGAGGACGGTGCCCCAGCCGTGCGTGATCAGCAGGTCGCCGGACAGGAACGAGCCGACCACCATCGTGCCGAAGACGATGAAGTCGTTGAGGGACTGCACGCGCGTCCGCTCGCCCGGGCGGTGGCATTCCAGCACCAGCGCCGAGGCGCCGAGGAAGCCGAAGTTCCAGCCGATGCCGAGCAGGATCAGCGTGAGCCAGAAATGTCCGACGGTGATGCCCATCAGACCCACGGCGATCGACGCGGCGATGATGGCGAAGCCGGCGGCGGAGACGCGGGTGGCGCCGAAACGGGTGATGAGCCGCCCAGTGAAGAAGCTCGGAGCGTACATGGCGATGACGTGCCACTGGATGCCGAGATTGGAGGAGGCCTGCGACAATCCGCAGATCCGCATCGCGAGCGGCGCCGCCGTCATCAGGAAGTTCATCAGCAGGTAGGACACGACGCCGCAGATCACCGCGGTGACGAAGCGCGGCTGGCGCGCGATGACGGATAGCGGGCGGCCGCCCGCGACCTCGGAGGCGGTGGGCATCGGCACGCGCACGCCGAGCAGGATGGCGGCGGAGACCAGCGCCACGGCGGCCTGGGCGAGGAAGGTGGCGGCGAAGGTGTAGGGCGGCCACGAATCCATGGTGAAGGTGACGAGCTGCGGGCCGATCACCCCCGCCGCGATGCCGCCCGCCATGACGGCGGAGAGAGCGCGCGCCCGCCGTTCCGGCGGCACGCAGTCGGCCGCGGCGAAGCGGAACGACAGCACGACCGCCGCATAGGCGCCGCCGAAGAAGGTCGCGAGGCAGAACAGCCAGAATGAGCCCACGAACATCGCGAGCGCGGCGAGCAGGCCCGTCAGCACGCCGCATCCGGTGCCGGCGAGGAAGGCGGCGCGGCGGCCGTACCGCTGGGCGATGGCGCCGGCGGGCAGCGTGCAGGCGGCCATGCCGACGACGAAGATCGAGATGGGCAGCGTCGCGAGCGACTTGCTGGGCGCGAGCGTGTTGCCGACGACGGCGCCCGTCGCATAGACGACGGTGGCGTTCGCGCCGGCCAGCGCCTGAGCGGCGGCGAGGCGCATCACGCTGCCGCGCCCGCTGTCCTGGCGGAGCGCGGCGGTCGGCGCCGAACCGGCGCGTGCATCGGCGTAGGACATCGTGCGGCCTTTCAGGCGGCGAGCGCGGCGCGCCACGCGGCGTCGCGCGGCGAGGGGCGGCGGTGGAGGCGGCGGTCGAGCAGCGCGCGGGCCTTCCCGGCCTCGCCGCCGCGCATCAGGGCGAGGAGCAGCGTGTCCTCGATCACCTCGCGCTGCGCGCCGCTGCCGCCGATGCGGACGACCTCGGCGGCGACGGGTTCCAGCAGGCGGACGCAGCCGGCGTAATCACCATCGGCGAAGGCGAGGGCGGCGCGGCAGATCGCGGGGACGACGGGGCCGGCGGGGAGGCTGCCCGCACGCACCAGCGTATCGAGCGCGGCGGCGCGCTGCTCCACCGCCGCACGGTCGCCGGTCGCGGCGGCGAGCAGGGCCATGTGGACATCGACGAAGGCCATGCCCGGATTCGGAAAGGCCGCCGCGGCGTAATCCGCTGCCTCGCGCCACAGCGCATCGGGCGCCGCATGGCCGTAGGCCTGCACGCGCCAGAGCAGCGAGGCGCCGTCGGTGACGATGTTGATGGGCATGCCCGCGGAAACCGAGGGCTGGACATGCCGCGCATAGACCGCGAGCGCGCCCTCGGCGTCGCCCCGCTCCAGCGCGACCAGCGCCGAATGCCAGGCGATGTGGCCGTGCAGCGAGCCGGTGCGGTCGTAGCCGGGCAGCCAGCCGCCGATCAGGCGCTCGGCCTCGGTATTGTCGCCGGCCTCGTACATCGCGTGCGACAGCGCGTGGACCGCGTTGGCGTTGGCGGCGCGCAAGGCCAAGGCCCGCTCGGTCATGGCGCGGCCGTGCGCGACCGCGCCGTTCTCGGCATGGGCCCAGCCGCGATAGGTGAGGAACCACCAGTCGTCGTCGGCGTAGCGCGCGGCGTGGCGCTCGCAGAGATCGACGCGGACCTGATCGTGATCCGCCATGCCGGAGAAGGCGAACAGGCCGAAGGCGCCGAGCGGCAGGCCGAGGATCACGGCGTCGCGCGGCCATTCATCGGCATGGGCGAGCGTGCGTTCGAGCGCCTTCGCCGACTGCCCGGCGATGGCGAGCGACAGGACATCGACATGGCTGCGTTCGCGTTCGTCGCCGCGGCGGGCGACGGCTTCCCGCGCGACCGCGATCCGCGTCCGCGCCTGCGTCCCCTGGGCACGGATAGCGTGCAGGCGGGCGCGCGCGGCATGGGCGAGCGCGAAATCCGGATCGGCGGCGATGGCGGCATCGAGCGCCTCGTCGGCGCCGGGCCAGGCGGACAGCATCAGATCCACGCCCTCGCGGTAGTGTTCGGCCGCCGCGGCGGAGTCGGTTGAGATCGGCAGGGAACGGCTGTCGGCGTGGGGCATGGTTCGTGCCTCCTGCTATGCCTGGACGTGGCGCGCCCCAGGCAATGGCACGCCTGCGCCCGATGCGCCATCCTGGCCCCGCACGAAGCTGGAGGCCGAGATGCAGGCGATGGACGCGATCGCGCCGCTGTGGCGCGAGGCCGGGATGCCAGCGGCGGCGCTGGGCCGGCTGGCGCTGAGCGGGGCGGAGCCGGTGCTACCGTCGTCCTTCGCGGTGGGCACGGCGGCGCAGGCGTCGATCGCGCTGGCCGGGCTTGCGGCGGCGGCGCTGCGGGAGCAGCGGGGTGGCGCGGCGCAGACGGTCGCGGTGGACATGCGCCATGCGGCGGCCGAGTTCCGCTCCGAGCGCCACATGCGGGTGGACGGCGCGCCGCCGCCCGATCCTTGGGACCGCATCGCGGGCACCTACCGCTGCGGCGACGGGCGGTGGGTGCGGCTGCACACGAATTTCCCGCATCACCGCGACGCCGTGCTGAGGCTGCTGGGCTGCGAATACAACCGCGAGGCGGTGGCGGCGGCGCTGCGGGGCTGGACCGGGTTCGATTTCGAGCAGGCGGCGGCCGAGGCCGGCGCGTGCGTCGCGGCGATGCGGACGTTCGCGGAGTGGGACGCGCATCCGCACAGCGCCGCGGTGGCCGCGCGGCCGGTGGTTTCGATCGAAAGGATCGGCGACGCGCCGCCCGCGCCGCTGCCGCCTGGCGGGGACCGTCCGCTGTCCGGGCTGCGCGTGCTGGAACTGACGCGGGTGATCGCGGGGCCGGTCTGCGGACGGACGCTGGCCGCGCACGGGGCGGACGTGCTGCTGATCGCGAGCCCTGCCCTGCCCTCCATCCCCTCGCTGGTGGTGGACACCGGGCGCGGCAAGCGCAGCGCGCATCTGGATCTGCGCGCGCCGGGCGATGCCGAGGCGATGCGCGGGCTGCTGCGCGGGGCGGACGTGTTCCTGCAGGGCTACCGGCCGGGCGGGCTCGCGGGGCTGGGCTTCGGGCCGGAGGACGCGGCGCGGCTGCGGCCGGGGATCGTGTATGTCTCGCTGTCCGCCTACGGCACCGCGGGCCCGTGGGCCGGGCGGCGCGGCTTCGACAGCCTGGTGCAGACCGCGACGGGGATGAACGCCGCCGAGGCCGAGGCGGCGGGCGTGGAGGGGCCGAAGGCGCTGCCCGCGCAGGCGAACGACCACGCGGCGGGCTACCTGCTGGCGTTCGGCGCGATGGCCGCGCTGCACCGCCGCGCCGTGGAAGGCGGAACCTGGCACGTGCAGGTTTCGCTGGCGCGCACCGCGCATTGGGTGCGGAAGTTGGGGCGCGTGGCGGGCGGCCTGAACTGCCCCGATCCCTCGCAGGAGGACGTGGCGGACCTGCTGGAGGACGCGCCTTCCGGCTTCGGGCGGCTGACGCATGTGCGTCATGCGGCGGTGCTGGGCGAAACGCCCGCGCGCTGGACGCTGCCGTCGGTGCCGCTGGGGACGCACCGGGCGGCGTGGGCATGAAGCGGCGCTCCCTGCTGGGCGCGACCCTGGCCGCGGCGGCGGCGCCTGCCGTTGCGGCTCCGTCTGCCGTTGCGGATGAAACCGATACGCCCGAAACGCTGGATGCGATGCTGCGCCCCTATCTGGCGCGCGGGCTGCCCGCGATTGCGGCGGCGGTGGCGAAGGATGGGGCGGTGACGGCGGCGGGCGCGGTGGGCACGCGGCGCGCGGGGGCCGAGATTCCCGTGACTCCGGACGACCGGTTCCATATCGGATCGGACACCAAGGCGATGACGTCGCTGCTGGCAGGGATGTTCGTCGAGCAGGGCAAGCTGCGCTGGGACGGCACCGTGGGCGAGAGCTTCCCGGAGCTTGCGCCGCAAATGGATGCCGGCTTCCGGCGCGCGACGCTGACGCAACTGCTGTCGCACACCAGCGGGCTGCCGGGCGACAACGCCGCCTTCGGGAAGATGCTGGAGGAGTCGTTCGCGCTCGATGCGATGAACCTCGATGAGATGCGCGTCTGGCTGGTGCGGCAGGCGGGGCACATGCCGCTCGCGCACCGGCCGGGCGCGGGCTTCGCCTATTCCAACCTGGGCTACACGATCGCGGGCGCGATGCTGGAGCGCGCGGGCGGAAAGACGTGGGAGGAGCTGGTGGTGGAGCGCATCTTCACCCCGCTCGATCTGCGCTCGGCGGGCTTCGGACCGCAGGCGAGCATGGGACGGGTGGACGCGCCGCTCGGCCACGTGGTGCGCAAGGACGGCACGCTGAAGCCGATGCTGGCCGGGCCGGACGGCGACAATCCGGCGATCATCGGGCCCGCGGGGACGGTGCATCTGTCGGTTCTGGACTTCGCGCGCTGGACCGGCTGGCAGGCGATGGAAGGCAAGGCGGCGCCGGCGCTGGTATCGGCGGAAACGATGCGCAAAATGCACACGCCGGTGGTGCAGATGAAGATCGCGAGCACGCAGCCCGGCACGCCCACCACGGGCGGCTACGCGCTGGGCTGGGGTGTGGCGTCGGTGCCGTATTCGCGCGAGCCGGTGGTGACGCACAACGGCTCGAACACGATGAACCTGGCGATGGCGATGCTGCAGCCGGGCCACGGCTTCGCGATGGTGCTGATGACGAACGTGAGCGGCAAGGCCACCGATGGCGTGCTGCACGAGGCGGCGGAGGCGGTGTACCGGACGTACGGGCCGGCGGTGGCGTAGCGGCGGCGCGTTGCGCTACGCGCTTGCGCGCAGGACGTGGTGCTGCACCTTGCCGAGCGCGGTGCGGGGGAGTTCCGTCACGAACTTGATGTCGCGCGGCACCTTGAAGCGGGCGAGTTCGGAGAGGAGGTAGGCGCGCAGCGTCTCGGCATCCGGCGCCGTCTCCGGGCGGGGGATCACGTAGGCGACGGGGACTTCCTGCCAGCGGGGGTCGGGGCGGCCGATCACCGCCGCGTCGAGCACCGCGGGATGCGCGCACAGCACGCGCTCGATCTCGGCGGGATAGATGTTCTCGCCGCCCGACACGATCAGGTTCTTCTTGCGCTCGCGCACGTGGAAATGCCCGTCGGCGTCGCGCACCGCGATGTCGCCGGTGCGGTACCAGCCGTCGTGCAGCGCCTCGGCGGTGGCGTCGGGATTGCCCCAGTATTCGACGAGCACGTTGGGGCCGCGTATCTCGATCTCGCCGGCGACGCCGGGGGGACATTCGGTGCCCGCGTCGTCCACGACGCGCGCCTCGCACAAGAGGCCCGGCAGGCCCGTGGAGCCGGCGCGCGAGCGGTCGCCGCCGAGGCGGGTGTAGACGGCGACGGGGCTGGTTTCGGTCGCGCCGTAGACCTGCAGCACCGGCACGCCGCGCGCCTCCAGCGCATCGACGAGCGGCTGCGGCACGATCTGCGAGCCGGTGGCGACGGCGCGGAGCGAGGAGAGATCGGCGGCGGCGAAGCCCGGATGGTCGAGCAGCGCCTGGATGGTGGCGGGGACCAGGACCGTGAGCGTCGGGCGCTCGGCGGCGAGCGCGGCGATGGTTGCATCCGGTGCGAAGCGGGCATGGATGGAGACCGAGGCGCCGCAGAGCAGCGCGGGCGTGGTCTGGATGTTCAGGCCGCCGACATGGAAGAAGGGCAGCACGGTCAGCACGTGGTCGGCCGCCGTCATGGCGTGCATGTGCTGGCTCATCGCGGCGTTCGCCTGCAACGCGGCGTGCGTTAGCACGGCACCCTTCGGGCGGCCCGTGGTGCCGGAGGTGTAGACGACGAGCAGCGGGGAGTCCCAGCCGACATGCGGATTGCGGCCCTCGCCGTCGGCGCAGTCGGCGAGCGCCGCGACGCCGGATGCGAGGTCGTGGACGGCGAGCTGGGGGAAGCGCTCGGCGAGCGCCGTGGCGGCGGGGGCGAACTCGGCGCCGGCGAACAGCGCGGCGGGCGCGGCGTCGGCGATGGCGTAGGCGAGCTCGGGAACGGCAAGGCGCCAGTTGAGCGGCACGAGCAGCGCGCCGAGGCGCGCGCAGGCGAAGAGCAGCACGAGGTAATCGGGATGGTTAGCGGCGAGCACGGCCACGCGGTCGCCGCGGCGGATGCCGCACTCGGCGGCAAGCCCGCGCGCGACGGCCGCGATGCGGGACGCGAAGGCGGCGTAGGGGAGATCGTTTCCCTCGTAACGGAGCGCGAGGCGATGGGGGATAAATCCGGCGTTGCGGTCGATGAGGTCGGCGAGGTTCATGGCGTCATCCTCCCCACCTCACCCTCCCATCGCTGCGCGATGGGTCCCTCCCTCTCCCCCCGCGTTGCGGGCGGAGAGGGTGTACCTTTAGTCATCGGTCTCGCCGTCCTCGTAGAGGGCGGCGCGGCCGAGGCGGTCCTGGCAGAGTTCGGCGGTCCAGGGGAGCATCAGCGCGCCGCAGCGGCTGTCGCGGTAGACGCGCTCCAGCGACAGGGAGCGCAGCATCGCCTGGCCGCCGCAGGTGCGGATCGCGAGGCGGGCGAGGTCGTTGGCGTTCTCCATCGTGGTGTACTGCGCGGCCCAGGCGCGCATCACCTGCTCCTTCGACGGGTTGGCGCAGGCTTCCGTCACGGCCTGGAACCAGAGCGCCTTGGTCTGCTCCAGCTTGATCCGCATGTCGGCGACGGCGATCTGTTTCGTCGGATACATCCGCCGCTTGACGGGCGGCGTGCCCGGCATCTCGCCGCGCAGGTAGCGCACCGTGAAGTCGTAGGCCGCCTGGGCGAGGCCCATGTAGGTGGGCGAGAGCGTGAGGAACATGTGCGGCCAGCGCGTCGCGGCCTGGAAATAGACGCCGCGCGGCATCAACGCCGCGTCGTGCGGGACGAATACGTCCTTGAACAGCAGCGTGCGCGAGACGGTGCCGCGCATCCCGAGCGGGTCCCAGTCGCCCACCACGCTGACGCCTTCGGCGGTGGCGGGGATCGCGAGATAGAGCGTGTTGCGGCGGGAGGGTTTTTCGCCCGGCTGGGTTTCGGTGCAGAGCACGCCGTAATAGTCGGCGTGGCCCGAGAGGGAGGCGAAGATCTTCTTGCCGGTGACGCGCCAGCCGCCATCGACGGGCTGCGCCTCGGTTCCGAATGCAACCGCCCCGGCCGCCGCCGCGCCGCCTTCGGAGAAGGGCTGCGCATAGATCGCGCCGTCGCGGACGATGCGGCGGTAGTGGATCGCGCGGCGGCGTTCGTGTTCGGCGCGGGTTTCGGCGTCCATCTCCAGGTCATCGGCGAGCGGGCCGGACCAG
>JAFEFJ010000066.1 GCA_018240635.1 Pseudomonadota bacterium
ATTCGACCGTGGTCGCGTATCCCAGCGCCTCCAGCGCCTCGCGCGCGGCGCGGTAGCGCAGCTCCGGCTTGTCGCCCAGGGTGAACAGCGCCTCCGTGCAGCCGGCGGCGGCGCCCGCGTGCGCGACGGCCAGAACCTGCTCGGGCGACAGATAGGCCGGGCGGCCGGCGCGGGGGCGCTGCGCGAAGGTGCAGTAGTGGCAGACGTCGCGGCAGAGTTGCGTGAGCGGGATGAACACCTTGCGCGAATAGGTCAGCACGCGGCCATGCGCCGCATCGCGCATCGTTGCCGCTTCCGCCATCAGGGCATCGAGCGGCGTGCGCAGCAGGCGCTGGATCAGGTTCGCATCGGTCATGCGGTCCCCTTCGGACGGGCAGCGTCGATCAACTTGTGCATGGATCGGGTGCCCACGGACCGCCGCCGGGAGCCGTAACCCTGGCGCATAACTTGTGTTAGCCTCGCGCGGAGCGCAACCGGGCGCCCCGAGGGGTGTCGAAAGGGGCGCCCAGGACGGCACCCAGGCGGGGGAACAAATGCAGATCGGATGCAGCGCACCGACGAGCGGGCCTTTGACCGACGCCGACAGCATCGCGCGCATCGCGACCGAAGCCGAGGCGCTGGGCTTCGCTTACGTCACGGTCAGCGATCACATCGTGATCCCGTCGGACATCGACTCGCGCTACCCCTACTCGGATTCGGGGGAGTTTCCCTCCGGCACGCAGACCGACCGGCACGAGCAGCTGATGACCGGCATGTTCATCGCGGCCGTGACGTCGCAGCTGCGCATCGTCACCTCCGTGATGGTGGTGCCGCATCGCCCGGCGATGCTGACCGCGAAGCTGGTCGCGACGCTGGACGTGCTGTCGAAGGGACGGCTGACGCTCGGCATCGGCGCGGGATGGATGGCCGAGGAATTCGCCGCCATCGGCACGCCGCCCTTCGCCGAGCGCGGCGCGGTGACTGATGAATACATGATGGCGTGCAAGGAGCTGTGGACCAGCGAAAGCCCGGAATTCGATGGCCGCTACACGAAGTTCGCCGACGTCGTCTTCCGTCCCAAGCCCGTGCAGAAGCCGCATCCGCCGATCTGGATCGGCGGCGAGAGCGGCCCCGCGCTGCGCCGCACCGCGCGCTACGGCGATGCCTGGTATCCGATCGGCACCAATCCGCAGCATCCGGTGAACACCCTGACGCGCTACAAGGCGGCCATCGCCCGGCTGCGCAAGCTGACCGAGGATGCGGGGCGCGATCCTGCCACGATCGGCCTCGCCTACCGCGTGTCGGCGCCGCCCGGAACCGTTGCGAAGGACACCATCGACGGCGAGCGGCGGCTGTTCACCGGCGGCGCCGACGACTATGCGGGCGATATCCGCGCGCTGGGCGATCTCGGCGTCACGGCGATGGATTTCGGCCTGCTGGCGCCGACGCTGGGGGGCACGCTCGACGCGATGCGCCGCTTCCGCGACGATGTGATCGCCAAACTCTGAGGAGACGCCGCCGATGCAACTCGGGATCACGCTGAAGATGGGCGGCGCTGCGCCCGCCATCGACATGGAGACGGTGCTGGAGGCCGAACGCCTGGGATTCTCCCAGGTCTGGACGGGCGAATCCTACAGCACGGACGCCGTCTCGCCGGTCGCATGGGTGCTGGCGCGGACGACGCGCATCAAGGCGGGTACAGGCATCATGCAGATCCCTGGCCGCACGCCCGCCTGCGCGGCGATGACCGCGATGACGCTGCAGGCGCTGTCCGGCGGGCGCTTCCTGTGCGGCGTCGGCGTGTCCGGCCCGCAAGTGGTGGAGGGCTGGCACGGCGTGCCGTTCGGCAAGCCGATGACGCGCACCAAGGAGTACATCGCCATCATCCGTCAGATCCTGGCGCGCGAGAAGCCGCTCGTGTTCCACGGCGAGGAGTATCACATTCCCTACGAGGGGCCGGGCGCGACCGGCCTCGGCAAGCCGCTCCGCAGCATCATCCACGGCGATCCGTCGTTGCCCTTCTACGTCGCCTCGATCACGCCCGCGGGGCTGCGCACCGCGGGCGAATGCGCGAACGGCGTGCTGCCGATCTTCTATTCGCCCGAACAGCCGAAGGTGGTGACGGAGCCGCTGCTGGACGGGATGCGCAAGGCCGGCCGCGAGCCCACGCTGAAGGGCTTCGATATCGCGCCCTATGTGCGCACGCGCATGGGCGATGACGTGCAGGCCTGCCGCGATGCGATCCGCCCGGAGCTCGCGCTGTATATCGGCGGCATGGGGGCGCGGGCGAAGAACTTCTACAACGACGTCGCCCGCAAGCTGGGCTACGAGGGCGCGGCCAAGACGATCCAGGACCTGTATCTGGACGGCAAGAAGGACCAGGCGGCGGCGGCGGTGCCGGACAAGCTGGTCGATGAAATCTCGCTCGTCGGACCCGCGGCGCGCATCCGCGACCGGTTGCAGGCCTGGAAGGAAGCCGCGAAGACGCACGACATCGGCACGATGGTGCTGACCGGCGCATCGAAGGAAGCGATGCGGGTGGTGGCCGAAGCGGTGCTGTAGCCCGCCGGAGCGCGGGGTGGACGCTTATCGGGGGGTTGCCTAGAGTTCCGCACAGGGGAACGGGGAAACGCCACGATGAGCGACGCGAAGCCGGTTCGATTCGAGACGGAAGGCGATGTCGGCGTCATCGTCGTCGATTATCCGCCCGTCAACGCGCTCGGGCCGGGCGTGTCCGAAGGCATCATCGAGGGCATCGCGAAGTTCAACGCCGATCCCGCGATCCGCGCCATGGTGCTGATCGGCGCGGGCCGCAGCTTCATCGCGGGCGCCGATATCCGCGGCTTCGGCACCGACCGCAAGCGCCTGCCGCTGGGCAGCCGCACCTACGATGCGATGGATGCGTCCGCGAAACCCATCGTCGCCGCGATCCACGGCTTCGCGCTCGGCGGCGGGCTGGAAAACGCGATGGGCTGCCATTACCGCATCGCCTCCCGCGCCGCGAAGGTGGGCCTGCCGGAGGTGCTGATCGGCATCCTTCCCGGCGGCGGCGGCACGCAGCGCCTGCCGCGCCTGGTCGGGCCGAAGGTTGCGCTCGACATGATCGTGAGCGGCCGGCACGTGCCGGCGGACGAAGCGCACGCGCTCGGCATCGTCGATGAGCTGGTGGAGAACGATGCGACGCTGCGCGCGGGCGCGGTGGCCTTCGCACGCCGCGCGGCGGACGCGCAGGCGGCGGGCGGCACGCTGCCGCGCGTCCGCGACCGGCAGGACAAGCTGCGGGAGGCGAAGGACGATCCTGGCATGTTCGATGCGATGCGCAAGAGCATCGCGCGGCGCGCGCGGAACCAGAAGGCGCCGTACAACTGCATCCTGGCCGTGGAAGCCGCCTGCACGCTGACCTTCGACGAGGGGATGAAGCGCGAGCAGGAACTATTCGAGGAACTCGTCAACAGCGACGAGGCACGGGCGCTGCGCTACGCCTTCTTCGCCGAGCGCGAGGTGGCGCGCATCCCCGGCCTGCCGAAGGGTACTGCGATCCGCGAGGTGAAGACCGCCGCCGTGGTCGGCGCGGGCACGATGGGCGGCGGCATCGCCATGAGCTTCGCCGATTTCGGCTACCCGGTGCGGCTGATGGACGCGACCGAGGAAGGCTTGGCGAAGGGGATGCAGCGCATCCGTGCCAACTACGAAACCAGCGTCAAGCGCGGCAGCCTCGCCGCCGACGAGATGGAGCGGCGCTTCGCCCGCATCCAGCCGGCGAAGGACTACACCGACATCGCCGATGCCGACGTGGTGGTGGAAGCCGTCTTTGAGGAAATGGGCGTCAAGAAGCCGGTCTTCGCGAAGCTCGACGAGGTGATGAAGCCGGGCGCGCTGCTGCTGTCGAACACCTCGGCGCTGGACATCGACGCCATCGCCGCGGTGACGAAGCGGCCGCAGGACGTGGCGGGCGCGCATTTCTTCAGCCCGGCCAATGTGATGAAGCTCCTGGAAGTGGTGCGCGGCGCGCGCACCGCGCCGGATACGCTCGCTTCCGTCATGCAGATGGGCAAGCGCATCGGCAAGCTCTCGGTGGTTGCGGGCAACACGGACGGTTTCGTCGCCAACCGTTCGCGCGCACCCTTCAACAGCGAGATGGTGATCCTGCTGGAGGAAGGCGCGCTGCCCGAGCAGGTGGACAAGGTGATGGTCGATTTCGGCTATCCGATGGGCCCCTTCGCGGTGGGCGATCTGGCGGGGCTGGATATCGGCTATGCTGGCCGCAAGCGCCGCGCGGCGGCCAATCCCAACTACCGCAAGCTGCCGATCGCCGACCGGCTGGTGGAGATGGGCCGCTACGGCCAGAAGACCGGCGCCGGCTGGTACCGCTACGAAAAGGGCGACCGCACGCCGCATCCCGATCCGGAAGTCGCGCGGATCATCAAGGAAGTCTCGGCCGAAATGGGCGTGGCGCAGCGGCAGTTCACCGATCAGGAAATCCTGCGCCGCCTGCTGTTCAGCTCGGTCAACGAAGCCTGCAAGATCATCGAGGAAGGCTTCGCCTACCGCGCCGTCGATGTGGACGTGATGTGGCTGCACGGCTTCGGCTTCCCGCGCTATCGCGGCGGGCTGCTGTTCTGGGCCGACGGCATCGGCGCCCGCGCGGTCTACGACCAGATCGCAAGCTGGCATCAGCAATACGGCGAGCGCTGGGCGCCGTCGAAGCTGCTGCGCGACATCGCGGAGGCGGGCGGCAAGCTGACCGACGCCAAGGCGCCCGCGTAGCGGTGCCGGGCCGCGCATGATCGACAAGACCGTCCGCAGCGCCGCCGAGGCGATGCAGGGAATCGCCGACGGCGCCACCGTGCTTGTCGGCGGCTTCGGCAAGGTCGGCGAGCCGCGCCAACTGATCGAGGCGCTGATCGAGCACGGCGCGAAGGACCTCACCATCGTCGGCATCACGATGGGTCACGGTCCCGGCTGCCTGGAAAAGCTGATGGCGCTGGGCCGCGTCCGCAAATGCATCGCGTCCTGGGGACGCTCCCGCCTCTCCGATACGTTCGAGCGGATGCGTGCCGAGGGCAAGGTCGAGCTGGAACTCGTGCCGCAGGGCACCCTGGCGGAGCGTCTGCGCGCGGGCGGTGCCGGCGTGCCGGCCTTCTACACCGCGACCTCGGCCGGCACCGCGCTCGGCGCAGGCAAGGAGCGGCGGGAATTCGGCGGGCGGGATCACGTGCTGGAATACGCCATCACCGGCGATGTAGGGCTGGTGGAGTCGTGGCAGGCCGACCGTTTCGGCAACCTCACCTTCCGCGCGGCGGGGCGCAACATGAACCCGCTCTGCGCGATGGCCGCCAAGCTGACCATCGCGCAGACCGAGCACCTGCTGGAGCCCGGCGACATCGATCCGGACCGCGTGGTGGTGCCGGGCATCTTCGTCGATCGCGTGGTGCATCTGCCCTATGGCGGCGATCCGCGCACCGAGGACGAACGCATCGAAGCGGCCGAAGCCGCCATGCAGGGGAGCGACGCCGCATGACCGCTGTGAAGGTGGGCACGCCCGACGACTATTCCGCGATGGATGACGAGACCTTCCGGATGGAGGTGCGGTCGTGGATCGCGGCGAACTATCCGCCCGAACTGCGCAACCCACCGAAGCGCCTGCATTTCAGCGAAAACAAGGTCTGGTACTACAAGCTCGCCGAGAAGGGATGGCTCTGTCCGGGCTGGCCGCGCGAATACGGCGGCATGGGGCTGTCGGCATCCAAGCAGCTCATCATGATCGAGGAGCGCGAGCGGCACGGCTGCGCGCGGCTCAACGACATGGGCGTGAACATGCTGGGGCCGTTGGTGATTCGCCACGGCACGGACGATCAGAAGGCGTTCTTCCTGCCCCGCATCCTGACCGGCGAGCATATCTGGTGCCAGGGCTACAGCGAGCCGAACGCCGGCTCCGACCTCGCGTCGCTGCGCACCGAGGCGGTGCTGGACGGTGAGGAATGGGTGGTGAACGGCCAGAAGATCTGGACCTCGCTCGCGATGGACGCGAACTGGATCTTCTGCCTGGTGCGGACGGACAAGACGGCGAAGAAGCAGGAAGGCATCAGCTTCCTGCTGATCCCGATGGATACGCCGGGCATCACCATCCGGCCGATCCGCAACCTGGATATGCACGACGAGTTCTGCGAGACCTTCTTCGACGACGTGCGCGTGCCGCGCGCCAACATCGTGGGCCAGGTCAACAAGGGCTGGACGATGGCGAAGAACCTGCTGGGGTTCGAGCGCATCGGCATCGGCTCGCCCCGCCAGTCGTCCAACGCGCTGGGTCGGCTGCGCCTGCTGGCGGAACGGATGGGCGCCTGGGACGATCCGGCGTTCCGGGAACGCTACGCGCGGCTGCGCGCGGATCTCGCCGATCACAAGGTGTTGTACGAAACCTTCGCCGAGCGCGTGCGGCGCGGCGAGGCGCTGGGGCCGGACGTGTCGATGCTGAAGGTCCACCAGACCGAATTGTTCCAGCGCATCACCGATGCGATGCTGGACGTGGCGGGCGAATGGTCGGGCGCGTTCGGGCCGCTCGACGGCAACAGGGAGCTGAACCCGACCGGGCTTTTCATCCAGGCCCGGCCTTCGACGATCTACGGCGGATCGAACGAGATCCAGCGCAACGTGCTGGCGAAGAACGTTCTCGACCTGCCCGGCTGACCGGACGTGCCTTGGCGGCGGGGCGGCCCGGCGCGCGGTGATTGACGCTGATCCGAGCCGCATCCTATACGTGAGTTCAACTATAAAACGGCGTGATATCGACGCCCGGATCAATCGGGCGCAGGGGGGACTACGGACGTGGAAGACGCTGCGCGCCTTCTGCAGCTCGTCGTCAATGGCGCAGCAGCAGGCTGCATCTATGGGCTGATCGCCCTCGGCTTCGTCCTTATCTACAAGGCGACCGAGATGGTGAATTTCGCCCAGGGCGACATCATGATGCTGGGCGGGTTCTTCGCCTTCAGCCTGATTGCCCACTTTGGCCTGAATTACTGGGTGGGCGCGTTGCTGGCGATCGCGGCCACGGCGGCGTTCGGTTTCGCGCTCGACGCGGTCGTGTTGCGGCGCGTCATAGGACAACCGCAATTCGCCGTGGTGATGCTGACGCTGGGTCTGGGATTCATGTTCCGCGCCGCCGCCGGCATCACCTGGGGCTATGATTCCGTCGGCTTCACCACGCCTTTCACGAACCGCACCGTGCATCTCGGCACGATGGTGCTGGGCGAGGACAGCGTGTCGATCATCGTCGGCACCGTGCTGCTGTGCGCGGCGCTGTACGTGTTCTTCAGCCGCACGCGGCTTGGCATCGCGATGCAGGCGGCATCGCAGAACCAGCTTGCGGCCTACTACATGGGCATTCCGGTCCGTACGATCTTTTCGTTGATCTGGGCGATCAGCGCGGGCGTGGCGGCGGTGGCGGCGATCCTTCTCTCGCCCGTCTCGATGATCGACGTGAACATGGGCTTCCTGGGCATCAAGGCCTTCGCCGCGGCGGTGCTGGGCGGCTTCGGATCGATCCCGGGGGCCCTGGTGGGCGGCATCGTGATCGGCATCGTCGAACAGCTGGCGGGCTACTTCCTGCCGGCGGGCTTCCAGGAAGTCACGTCCAACGTCGTGCTGCTGGCCACGCTGATCCTGCGTCCGCAAGGCCTGTTCGCCGACACTCTGCGCAAGAAGGTCTGAAGGCACGTGCGGTATCTATTCAAGACGCGCTACCAGCAGGATCTCGCGCTGATGCGCCATGGCGGCGACCGGATGAGCTACGGCTTGCTGCTCGTGGTGTTGCTGCTGATCCCGGCGGTGCTGGGCGAGTTCTATGTGGGCGAGCTGGGCGCGGTGTTCATCTTCGCCATCACCGGCGTCGCGCTCATGCTGCTGATCGGCTACACAGGGCTGGTCAGCCTGGGGCACGCCGCCTTCCTCGGCATCGGCGCCTACACCAACGCGGTGCTGCTGGAAAAGGGCGTTCCCTTCGTCATCACGCTGCCGGCCTCGGGCGCGACGGCGGCGCTGGCGGGTATCGCCATCGGCATCCCGACGCTGCGCATGAGCGGGCTGTATCTGGCCATCGCCACGCTCGCCTTCGGCAGCATCGTCGGCACCGTGTTCCAGAAATGGACCGCCGTGACCGGCGGGTTCGACGGGTTCGCGGTGCCCACGCCGACCATCTTCGGCTTTCCCATCGAGGGCGCGACGGGCGTCTATTACCTGTCGCTCGCGGTGCTGCTGTTCGTTCTATGGATTTCCGTGAACCTGCTGCGCAGCCCGATCGGCCGCGCCATGGTCGCGATCCGCGACAGCGAGGTGTCGGCGCAGAGCATGGGCATCAATCTGTCCTTGTACAAGACCATCGCGTTTGCGGTCAGCGCCGGCATGACCGGCCTGTCGGGTGCGTTGTTCGCGCATTACGTGCGCTTCCTGGCGCCCGACTCTTTCGATATCCTGCTGTCGATCCAGTTCGTGACGATCGTGTTCGTGGGCGGGCTTGGGTCGCTGCATGGCGCGATCTTCGGCGCGCTGTTCGTGCGGCTGCTGCCGCAGGCCATCGCCATCGTGCGCGACTACCTGCCGAGCGCGATCGGTCGCATGCCAGGGCTGGAACCCTCGATCTTCGGCCTGATCCTGGTACTGTGCATCCTATTCGAGCCCGCCGGCATCTATGGCCGGTGGCAGAAGGTGAAGCTCTACTTCAACAGCTTCCCGATGTACCGGCGCACCAGTTTCCGCAGACAGCGCGCCTATGCGCGGTCGGAGCGCCTGCGATGAGCCTGTTCGCGGCGCAGGAACTCGCGGTGCGCTTCGGCGGCATCAAGGCCGTGGACAGCGTGAGCTTCGAGGTCCGGCAGGGCGAAGTATTCGCCATCATCGGCCCGAACGGGGCCGGCAAGACGACGATCTTCAACCTGATCAGCCGGATCTACAACCCGACCTCCGGAAGGCTGATGTTCGATGGGCAGGACATCACCACGGTGCCGCCCTATCGCATCGCGGGCCTGGGCATCGCGCGCACCTTTCAGAACATCGAGCTGTTCTCCAATGCCTCGGTGCTGCAGAACCTACTGATCGGCCGGCATTGCCATGCGCGCGCTTCGGTCGGTTCGCAGCTTCTGTTCCTTCCGTCGACCCGCCGCGCCGAAGTCTCGCATCGCGAGAAGGTGGAGGACGTGATCGCGTTCCTGGAACTGGAACGCTACCGCGACACGCTGATCGCGAATCTCCCATATGGCGTGCGCAAGATCGTCGAGCTTGGCCGCGCGCTGTGCATCGAGCCCAAGCTTCTGCTGCTCGACGAGCCTTCCTCCGGCCTGAACGTGGAGGAGACCGAGGTGATGGGATTCTGGATCGAAGACATCAAGAAGGACCTCGGCATCACCGTCATCATGGTCGAGCATGACATGAGCCTGGTCAGCATGGTGTCGGACCGGGTGATGGCGCTGAATTACGGGCGCGTGCTGGCGATGGGCACACCCGCCGAGGTGCAGGGAAATCCCGATGTGATCCGTGCCTATATCGGGGGCGAGGCATGAGCGAAGCCTCCGAGGCGCTGCTGCGCGTGACCAACATCGAGACCTTCTACGGCCCGATCCAGGCGATCCGCGGCGTGACGCTGCAGGTGGATCCAGGGCAGATCGTCACCGTGCTGGGCGCGAACGGCGCGGGCAAGACGACGATCCTGCGCACGATCTGCGGCGTGATGACGCCCGAGCGCGGGCATGTGATGTTCGATGGCCGCGACATCGGCGGCATCTCGCCCGACCGCGTGGTGCGCATGGGGCTTTGCCATGTGCCGGAAGGCCGCGAGGTGTTCCCGTTCCTGACGGTGCAGGAAAACCTCGTGATGGGCGCCTACACGCGCCACGACCGCGACGGCGTTCACCGCGACATGGAGATGTGCTTCGGCTATTTCCCCGTGCTGCGCGAGCGCGCGGGGCAGCGCGCCGGACTGCTGTCGGGCGGCGAGCAGCAGATGCTCGCGATCAGCCGCGCGCTGATGGCCAAGCCCAAGCTGCTGCTGCTGGACGAGCCCTCGCTCGGCCTGTCGCCGCTGCTCACGCAGCAGATCTTCGGCATCATCCGCCGCATCAACGCCGAACAGGGCGTGGCGATCCTGCTGGTGGAGCAGAACGCGCATATCGCGCTGAAGACCGCCGATTACGGCTACGTGCTGGAGGTCGGGCGCGTGGTGATGGAAGATGCCTGCATTCACCTGATGGAAAAGGACGACATCAAGGAATTCTATCTCGGGCACAAGGAAACCGGCGTGCGCGGCAGGCGCCGCTGGAAGCGAAAGAAGCTCTGGCGATGAACGACCAGATGACGGCCGCGGCGGCAAGCCCGGCGGGCGGCGGCGCGGTGCGAGTGGTGACCGATGCGGCGATCGGCGAAAGCCTTGCCTCCATGCTGCTGCACCGCACCGCCACGAAGCCCGAGGGCGTGATCCTGCGCAAGAAGGATCGTGGCATCTGGAACCAGATCACCTGGCGCGAGCTGGAGACGCGCGCGCGCCATGTCGGGATGGGGTTGGCGGCGGCGGGCGTGGCGCCGGGCGACCGCGTCGCGGTGCTGGCGGAAACCGGCACCGAATGGGCCTATGCCGATCTCGGCATCCTGGGTGCGGGCGGCGTGTCGGTCGGCATCTATCCGACGAGCGCGCCGGCGCAGGTGGCGTATGTCCTGCGCGACAGCGGCGCGGTGGTGCTGTTCGTGGAGAACGAGGAGCAGCTCGACAAGGCGCTGGAGGCGCGCGCCGAGTGTCCCGATCTGCGCCAAATCGTCATATTCGACATGACCGGG
The DNA here is from genome assembly GCA_018240635.1 of Pseudomonadota bacterium. Taxonomy (GTDB): domain Bacteria; phylum Pseudomonadota; class Alphaproteobacteria; order Acetobacterales; family Acetobacteraceae; genus JAFEFJ01. Next base: position 10,798 of record JAFEFJ010000066.1, read on the forward strand.
TTGCGCGAACTCGACGATCCGATGTGCGAGAGCTTCGAGGCGTTCATGGCGCGCGGCGCGGCGCACGACGCGGCGCATCCGGGGGCCTGGCAGTCCGGCGTCGCCGCGATCCGGGGCGGGGACCTGGCGATCCTGGTCTACACCTCGGGCACGACGGGGCAGCCGAAGGGCGCGATGCTGGATCATCGCTGCATCCTGTTCCAGATCGTCAACGGCACCGCCGTGCTCGGCCAGCGCGAGGGCGACGAGCGGCTGGCCTTCCTGCCGATGTGCCACGTGGCCGAACGGATCGCGGGCTTCTACCAGGCGCTGTACAGCGGCACGGTCAGCAACTACGCAGAAGGCTCGGACACGGTCCTGGAAAATCTGCGCGAGGTGCAGCCCACCGTGCAGGGCGGCGTGCCGCGCTTCTGGGAACGTTTCCATTCGCGCACCACCATCGCCGTGCACGATGCGACGTGGATGCAGAAGCTTGCCTATCGGTGGGCGATGGCTGTGGGCGCGCGGCGCGCCGAGGCGCGGCTCGCGGGCCGCGGGCCCTCGGCGGGCACGAGCCTGCTGTTCCGCCTCGCCTATTGGCTGGTGCTGCGGAACATACGGCGGGAGATCGGCATCGACCGGCTGCGCTGGGGCTTCATCGGCGCGGCGCCGAGCGCGCCGGAGCTGATCCGCTGGTACCTGTCGCTCGGCGTCGACCTGCTGGAAGTCTACGGCATGACGGAATGCGGCGGGATTGCGACCGCGATGCCGGCGGACGCGATCCGCCTCGGCACGGTCGGCAAGCCGGTGCCCTATGGCGAGATCGCCGTCTCGCCGCAGGGAGAAATCCTGATGCGCGGCGGTCACGTGTTCCGCGGCTACTGGAACCTGCCCGAGCAGACGGCGCAGGCGCTGCGCGATGGCTGGCTGCACACGGGCGATGTCGGCGCTATCGACGCCGAGGGCTATCTGCGCGTCACCGACCGGATGAAGGACATCATCATCACCTCCGGCGGCAAGAACGTCACGCCGTCCGAAATCGAAAGCGCTCTCAAGTTCAGCGCCTATATCGCCGATGCCGTGGTGATCGGCGACGGACGGAACTATCTCACCTGCCTCGTGATGATCGACCACGAGAACGTGGAGAAGTGGGCGCAGGACAACTCGGTTCCGTTCACCAGTTTCACCAGCCTCGCGCGCAGCGATGCGGTGCGCGGCCTGATCGAGAAGGAGATCGCGCGCGTGAACGAACTCTTCGCGCGCGTGGAGCAAATCAAGACCTTCCGCCTGATCGAGCAGAAGCTGGAAGCGGAGGACCCGGAACTGACGCCCACGATGAAGCTGCGGCGTGCCTACGTGAACAAGAAATACGCCGAACTGATCGAAACGATGTATGTCGGCACTTAGGGGAGGAAGAATGATGCGCAAGCTGGCGACCGCTGCTGTCGCCTTGGTGGCTCTGGCGGGTTTCGCCGGCGCAGCCAGGGCCGAGTCCGTTCGCGGGGTGACGGACAACGAGATCGTGATCGGCACCTATACCGATCTCTCCGGCGTGACGGTTGCGTGGGGTGTGAACAACTCGAACGCCTACCGCATGGCGTTCGACGAGGTGAACGCCGAGGGCGGGATCAACGGCCGCAAGATCCGCTACATCGTCGAGGACAATCAGTACCAGGTGCCGCGCTCGGTGCAGGCGGCGAACAAGCTGATCAACCGCGATGGCGTGTTCCTGATGGTGGCCAACGGCGGCACGCCGATGAACAACGCAGTCTTGCCCGATCAGCTCGCCAAGGGCGTGCCCAACGTCTTCCCGCTGACGTCCGCACGGTCGATGTACGAACCGTACAACCGGCTCAAGTTCGGCCTTGCGTCCTCGTATTACGACCAGATGCGAGCGGCGATTAAGTATTTTGTGGAGCAGCGCGGCAAGAAGCGCATCTGCGCGATGTACCAGGACACCGACTTCGGCCGCGACGTGATGGACGGCGTGCGCGACCAGATGAAGGCGATGAACATGACCCTGGTGGCGGAGACCGCGCACAAGCCCACCGATACGGACTTCTCCGCCGCGGCGGCGAAGCTGCACGACGCCAACTGCGACCTGATCGCGGTGGGTGGCATCGTGCGCGACACGATCCAGGCGATCTCCGCGGTGCGGAAATCGGGCTGGAATGTCGATATGGTCGGGCAGGTCGCGTCCTACGACTCCGCGGTGGCGGAAGCGCCGGGCGGCGTGACCAACGGCTACTACGCGATGACCTCGGTCCTGCTGGTCTATCCCGACACCGCGAGCCCGGAGGCGAAGGCCTTCATCCAGAAGTACAAGGACAAGTTCGGCAAGGAGCCGAACCTGGCCGCGCAGATCGGCTATACCGGCGCGCAGTTGCTGATCCAAGGTCTGAAGAACGCCGGGCGCAATCTGAACGTCGATACGTTCGTGGCCGGCATGGAGCAGATCAAGAACTATCAGGACATCTTCGGCTCGCCGAAAATGAGCTACGGCCCGATGCGGCGCCAGGGATCGAACGAGTCGTTCCTGACCGTGGTGAAGGATGGACGCTTCGTCCCCGTCAGCACCACGCCGCTCGGCTACTGACCGTGCCGAATGCGGGGGCGCGGCGCGCCGTGCCCCCGCCGCGCGCGCGGGGCTACGCCGTCAGCATCAGGTAGATGGCGGCGGTCCAGGAGAAGTCGGCGCCGCCGATGCCGCGCCCGTCCGTCGGATCGAAATATTCACTCAGCCCCTGGGATTCGATCAGCGCCACGGTGTTCCCGCGTACGAGCGCGGCGAGATCGGCGCGGTTCGCCCAATCGAGCCCGTTCGCGATCATCCAGTTCACCACGGCCCAGACCGGGCCGCGCCAGTAGCGCAACTGCTCGAAGCGCGGATGGCCGGGATCGGTGGACGGGACCAGGTATTTCACCCGCGCCGCCCAGCGTTCCAGCTGCGCCGTCATCGCGGCGATCTGCGGGGGCGTCGCGCAGTGCGCGAACAGCGGCAGCAATCCGGCCGAGGTGGAAACCGGGATCGACGCGCCTTCGATCTGATCGAAGGACGCGAAGCCGCCCAGCGCCCCGTTCCACAGCCGCGGCAGCGCGGCGCGCTTGCGGGCGATGCGCGTCGCGATGGCGGCGCGGTCGTCGGGCGTGCCGAAACGCTCGGCGAGAGCAAGAAGATCCTGTTCCGCCCGCAGCAGGATCGCGTTGGTGCCGATATCGGCCACGCGGAAGGGCGAGACCGCGTACATCCGCGCCGGGTCCCATCCGGCGTCGCGGAACGTATCGACCAGGTGGATGAAGCGCTGGTACTCCTCGCCGCGCGGACGGACCGCGGGGTCGGCGTGCGTCGTGTCGCGGCGGCGGATTTCGGTTTTCGTCTCGGTCGGCACGCGCGCGAGCGCCGCGTCCCAGGCGGGCGAGTTGTCCATCCCGGTCTCCCAGGGATGCAGCGTGGTCACAAGCCCCGAACTGGAGGGATCGCGCGCCGATTGCCACCAGGCGTGGTTGCGCAGCAGGCTGGGATAGATCGCGTGCGCCTTCGCCTCGGCCAGCGTCTTGTCGCGCGCGCCGTCCAGCATCAGGCGGACGGCGGTGGCGAGCACGGGCGGCTGCGTGATGCCGGAGGTGGGCGGCGTGCGCGCGATGCCCCAAACGTCGGGGCCGGGGAAATAGTCGTCGGACGGCGCATGGAAGACGATCTGCGGCACCAGCCCGTCTTCCCATTGTCCCTTCAGCAGGCTTTCGATTTCCTGCCAGGCGCGCGCCTCGTCGAAGCAGGCCCAGCCCATCGCGACGAAAGCCGAATCCCAGTTCCACTGGAACGGATAGAGCCGCGCGGTGGGCACGCAGTAGCCGCCCCGGTCGTTGGCATGCAGGATGCGCCGCGCCTCCTCGGCGCGGGGAGCGGCGGTGGCGCTCATGCGAGGTGCTCCTCCAGGGCGGCCCCGGTCTCGGGGTCAAGCCAGACGATGCGGTCCGGGCGGGGGCGGACGAACATGCGCTCTCCCGGCGCGGGACGCCAATCCGATGGCGCGACGATGCGCACGGGCTGGCCGAGCGCCTCGCCGGTCAGCAGCGTGTGCGATCCCATCGGTTCGGCGACCCGCACCGTGAAGGCAAGGCCGCTCTCGGCGGGTTCCAGATCCTCGGGCCGCACGCCCAGCACGACGCGCTCGCGTCCCGGCGCGGCGAGCGTGAGCCCATCGAGCATGGTCTGGCCGGACGCAGTCTGCACCGTCAGGAAATTCATCGGCGGGCTGCCGACGAAGCCGCCCACGAAGCGCGTGCGCGGATGGCGGTAGAGCGCGGCGGGCGTGTCGATCTGCTCGATGCGCCCGGAATGCAGCACGGCGATCCGGTCCGCGAGGCCCATCGCCTCGGTCTGATCGTGCGTGACATAGACCGTGGTGGTGCCGGCGGATTGCAGCACGCCCTTCAGTTCCGCGCGCATCTCGAGCCGCAGCAGCGCATCCAGGTTCGACAGCGGCTCGTCCATCAGCAGCACGGCGGGCTCAACCGCGAGCGCGCGGGCGACGGCGACGCGCTGGCGCTGTCCGCCGGACAACTGCGCGGGATAGCGTGTGAGGTACGGCTCGATGTGCAGAAGCTCGGCCGCGCGCGCCACCTGTCTGTCGACGCGCACCGCATCGGCGCCGGCCATGCGCAGGCCGAACGCGACGTTCTCGCGCACCGTCAGATGCGGGAACACCGCGTAATTCTGGAACACCATCGCCAGCCCGCGCTTGCGCGGCGGCAGGTCGGAGACGTCGCGCCCACCGATCAGCACGCGGCCTTCGGTCTGCGTCTCCAGCCCGGCGATGATGCGCAGGAGCGTCGTCTTGCCGCAGCCCGAGGGGCCGAGCAGCGCAAGGAACTCGCCATCGGCGATGCGCAGCGAGACGCTTTCCAGCGCAACGACCGGGCCGAACGCCTTGCGGATGCCGTCGATGACGATGTCAGCCATATGCTGGGTCTCCGTGCGGGGTCATTTGCTGGCGATGCCCCACATCGCGAACAGGTGCCGGCGCACCAGGAAGATGAACAGGACGGACGGCACGATCAGCAGGAACCCGCCCGCGAACTGCACGTGCAGCGGGCTTTCCGCGAGCACGGACAGCAGGTAGGCGGTGAGCGTGCGATGGCGCACGGTCAGGACCGACGCCGCGAACACCTCGTTCCAGGAGATCACGAAGGCGAAGATCGCGGTGGCGGCGATGCCGGGCAGCGCCAGCGGCAGCACCACGCGCAGGAAAGCGGTGACGCGCGAGCAGCCGAACACCCAGGCGGCTTCCTCGAACTCGTGCGGGATCGCCTGGAACAGGCTGGCCGATACCAGCACCGCGAAGGGCAGCGCGAGCGTGGTGTGCATCACGCCCACGCCGACCGGGGAGTCGTACAGGCCGAGACGGATGAAGCCGACGGTCAGCGGCAGAGCCAGGATCGCGACCGGGAAGGCGCGGGTCATCAGCACCATCAGCCGGAACGCGACCGCGCCGCGGAAGGCGAAGCGCGCCAGCGCGTAGCCCGCGGGAATGCCCAGCAGGATCGATAGCGCCATGCACAGCACCGCCGCCTCCACGCTATACAGCGTGGCACTCCAAACGCCCGCGATGTCGAGGAAGTAGCGCAGCGCGGCGAGCGACGATCCTTCCGGCCAGAACGGCTTGGGCCAGCGCGAGATCAGGCCGGGACCGCCGATGGCGCCGAGCGCGATCAGGTAGATCGGCACCAGCGTCCAGGCGCAGAGCGCGCCCAGGCCGCACAGGAACAGCGTTCGCCGGCCGGTGCCGGGGCGCGCGCTCATCGCTGTGCCGCCGGGGTGCGGAGCAGGCGCAGATACACCAGCGTCGCTCCGATGGAGAAGATCATCACCACCACCGCATAGGCGGCGGCCACGCCGTAATCCTGCTGCGCGTACTGCCAGTTGAAGGCTTCGCTGACGAGCACGGGAAAATTCCTTCCTCCGAGCGCGAGCACGATGGCGAACATCTCGAATGCCAGCACCGTGCGCAGGATCA
>JAFEFJ010000067.1 GCA_018240635.1 Pseudomonadota bacterium
GGCATGCGCGATCAGGTGATCGCAGAGCTCGGCGTTCCACCGGCGAAGGTCAGCGCGTTCTACAACGCGGTCGCAATGCCCGCGCGCCTCGCACGCGAGGCGCCGCCGGACGGCGTCTGCCACATCGTCATGCTCGGGCGCCTCGGCAAGCGAAAAGGACTGCCGCAACTGCTCGATGCGCTCTCCAGCGAAACGATGCGGGCCCGCCCGTGGCGCGCGACGCTCGCTGGCGATGGCGAAGTGGAAGCGACGCGCGCTGCGCTCCGCCGCACCAGGATGGACTCCCGCGTCGTCTGTACGGGATGGCTCGACGCCGATGCGGTGGCCCGCCTGCTGCACAAGGCCGATATCCTCGTGCTGCCCTCGCTCGCCGAAGGCCTGCCCATCGCGATCCTGGAGGCGCTGGCGCACCGGGTCGCGGTGGTCGCCACGCCTGTCGGATCGACTCCGGAACTTTTGCGCGACGGGGATTCGGCCGTTTTCGTGCCGCCGGGCGATGCGGCCGCGCTCGCCGCCGGGCTCTCCTCGCTGATCGACGATCCCGCCAAGCGCGCCCGCATCGCCGCTGCCGGCCACGCCGTCTTTTCGGCCAGGCTCGATGCCGCCGTCTCCGCGACCGCGCTCCAGGCCATGTATCGCGAAATCCTGGCGCCGGCCACCGTCCATCAGCATCCGGACGCGCAGCTTCGTCCCGCCGGCCAGCCCCAGCCGCAGCCCCAGTAACGACGATGACGCATGTCGTCCTGTACGTGCCAAGCCTCAGCGCTGGCGGCGCCGAGAGGGTCGCGCTCAACCTCGCCGAGGCGCTTCCCTCCGCCGATCTGCGCGCGACGCTGCTGGTCAATCAGCTGACCGGCCCGCTGGCCGCCAGCGTCCCTCCAAGCGTCCGCGTCGTGTCGCTCGACGCCACGCGAACTCTCGCGGCGTTGCCGGGGCTGGCGCGCTTCCTGCGGCGCGAGCGGCCCGACGTGACGATCGCATTCCTGTCGTTCAACAACCTGATCGCGATCCTGGCGAATTTCCTGGCGCTGCGGCCCACGCGGGTGGTCGCATCGCAGCACATCGCGCTCTCGCAGGAAGCGTCCCGCTCGTCGTCGCTGAAGGACCGCCTGGTTCCCGCGCTGTACCGGCTCGCGCTGCCCTCGGCCGATCATGTCGTGACCGTCTCGCAGGGCGTAGCGGACGATCTGGCGTCGGTCCTGCCAAGACGCGCCGGCGTCAGCGTCATCCACAACCCGATCGTCTCCCCGCGCCTGCAGCAGGAGGCGATGGCGCCGCTCGATCATCCCTGGTTCGCCGGCGACGGCGTGCCGCTGATCCTGGCCGTTGGCCGCATGGTGCCGCAGAAGAACTTCCCGCTGCTGATCGACGCCTTCGCGCATCTGCGCCGCACGCGGCGGGCACGCCTGGCGATCCTGGGCGAAGGCCCGCTGCGGCAGGATCTCGGGGCGCGCATCGCCGCCCTCGGCCTCAAGGACGACGCGACGCTGCTGATGCCTGATCCGAACCCGTGGCGCTACATGGCACGCGCCGCCGCGGTGGTGCTGTCTTCGGACTTCGAGGGGTTCGGCAACGTACTCGTGGAAGCGATGGCGACCGGCGTGCCGGTGGTCAGCACCGACTGTCCCTACGGACCCGCGGAAATCCTGGAGGGCGGACGCTGGGGGCCGCTGATCAAATCCCCGACGCCCGAGCGTCTGGCCGAGGCGATCTGCCACGTCCTCGACCACCCTGTCCCAGCGGAAAAGCTGCGCGCTCGGGCGATGGACTTCTCCTCCGCCAAGGTCGCGCAGTCCTACCGCGCGCTGATCCGCAGGCTTTGCGACAGCCCCGGGCCGGCGCTGCCCGCGCTCGAAGGCGCGGGCGCCAACAGGCCCGGATAGCGCGTCACCCCGCCAGCGGCGACCAGGCGGGGTCGGAGGCGTCGGTCGGCGTCGGTAGCACCTGCTCGTTGAAGCCGGTGATGTCGATCGAGACTATCTGCGAGTGCGCGCTGCTCTGAGAGCCCCGGTAATAGGCCAGCACGCGGCCGTTCGGTGCGAAGGTCGGTCCTTCCTGCGCCCAGCTCTGCGACAGGATGCGCTCGCCGCTGCCGTCCGGATGCATCACGCCGATTGAGAAGTTTCCGCTGGAACCGCCGAAGCGCGTGAAGGCGATCAGGTCCCCGCGCGGCGACCACACCGGCGTCGCGTAGCGGCCGGAGCCGAAGCTGATCCGCGTCGCCCCGCCGCCGCCCGCCGGCATGATGTATAGCTGCTGGTCGCCGCCGCGGTCGGAGTTGAACACGATCTGCGAGCCGTCCGGACTGTAGCAGGGGCTCACGTCGATCGCGCCGGAATTGGTCAGGCGGCGCGACGCGCGGCTCGCCAGATCGACCACCACGATGTCGGACCCGCTGCCGCGCGCCACCGACATGATCACGCTGCTGCCGTCGGGCGAAAAACGCGGCGCGAAGGTCATGCCGTCGAAGTCGCCCAGCACCTGCTGCCGCCCGGTGCCGAGGTCGAACAGATAGACCCGCGGCCGGTTGTTGGCGTAGCTCATGAAGGCGATCTGGTCCTTCGTCGGATGGAATCGCGGCGTCAGCACCAGCCACGAGCCGTCCGTGAGGAATCGGTTGTTCTCGCTGTCCTGGTCCATGATCGCGAGCCGCTTGACGCGCCGGTCGCGCGGCCCGGTCGCGCCGATATAGACGATGCGGGTGTCGAAATACCCCTTCTCGCCCAGCAGCCGCTCGTAGATCACGTCGGCCATGATATGCGCGATGCGGCGCCAGTTCGCGGCGGTCGTCGTGTACGCGGTGCCCTGAAGCTGGGTCTGCGGCAGGACGTCCCACAGCCGGAACTCCACGCGCACGCTGCCGCCCTGATCGTCCGCCTTGCCGGTCACCAGCGCCTGCGCGCCCACCGCCTTCCAGTTCTGGAAGTTCGGCACGTCGCCTGCGCTGTTCGCGATGGAAGCCTGCGCGCTGATCGGCCGGAACAGGCCGCTGCGCTGCAGATCGGCCGCGATCACGCCGGAGATGCGCGCACCAAGGTCACCGCCGCCGCCCAGCGGCGGCACCGCGATCGGGATCGGCGCGGTGCGCGCGCGGTTGACGTCGATCACCGCGGTCTGGCCGCCCGCCTGCGCCCCGGCGGGCGGCGGCGCGGGCGTCTGCGCGACGGCCGCGACCGGCGCGGCAAGCAATGAGCCCGCGGCGCCCGCAAGCAGCGAACGGCGGCGTATCACGGCGGGGGATTGGGGCAGGAATGGGTCGGTCATCGGTCGGCTCTCCCTCGGTCGCGGGAACTCGGTGCGCGAAGCGTCACGGGCTGAAGCGGAAGGTGAAGACGCGGTTCTGTCCGAGCATGTTTTTCGGCAGCGGAAGATTGGCGCAGGCGGGGTCCAGCACGGCCCGCACCGCGCGCTCGGCGAACACGCGCAGCCGCGCGTTGGACGCCACGCGGCCCGCGTCCTGATCCGCCACCACGGCCTGCCGAACGGTGCCCTCGCTGTCCGTCGTCACCGTCAGCAGCACCTGCATCTTGTCGAGGTCCAGCATACCGGGATCTGTCGCCCAGCAGCGCCGGACGGAATCGCCGATCGCGCCGCGCTGTCCGGTGGTCAGGCTCGCGGTGTCGTTGCCCTGCGGACTGCCGCCGCCGTTCGGTGCGCCGCCGCGGGAAGGATTGTAGGCGGATTTCGGCGGCTGGCTCTGCTTCTGCAGCGCGCGCAGCTTCTCCAGCGTGTTCTGCAACTCGGTGCTTTCCGGCGCCGGGTTCTTGGTCGGGTTCGGCTGACTGTTCGGCGACGGCGTCGTTGGCACCGGCTTGGGCGGCGGCGGCACCGGAAGCGGCGGCACCGGAAGCGGCGGGCTCGGCGGCGTGGGCGTGGGCGGCGCCGCCGGCGGGGGCGGCGTCGGCGCGGGCGTCGGCTCGGGCGTCACCGGTGGCGTCGGCACCGGCGGCGCGGGGGTGGGCGGCGCCTCTGCGGCTGGGGGCGGAGGCGGGGGAGGCGGCGGAGGCGGAGGCGGCGGGGGCGGCTCCTCCGGCGCGGGCTTCGGCTCCTCCTTCGCAGGCGGCGCTTCCTTGGTATCGGGCGTGTTCGCCGGTGCCGCCACCGTGCCCGGCTGGTCCGCCTTGCGCGCGATATCGCCCGCGCCCTCGAACACCATCGAGACCGCCATTTCCGGCGGCTCCTCGACCTTGCTCTGGAACGGCAGGCCGATCACCAGCGCGGCCAGGACGAGCAGGTGCAGCGCCACGGAGATGGCGGCGCCGCGGCCCAGCCCCGGTTCCCTCCAGGCGCGCATCGGCGGGCGTGCTCACCCCGCCTTGGGCCGGCCCGCCGGTGCCGGCGCCGGCGCGCGCGTCCCTCCGGCAGGAGCCGCCGGCGCAGCGGCCGGGGCGGCAGGCGATGCGGCCGGGGCGGCCGCGCCGGATTGCGGCGCGGGGCCGGACGGCTGCTCGGCCAGCAGCGCCACCTTGGTGAAGCCGCCCTGCGTGATGGTCCCCATCACCTGCATGATCTGGCCGTACGCCACGGCCTTGTCGCCGCGCACGAAGATGCGCCGCTCGGGGTTGTTCTGCGCGATCGCCTGTAGCTTGGTGACCAGTTCCGGTAGCTGCACCTGCTGGTCCTGCAGGAAGATCCCGCCCTGCGCGTCGATCGAGACCGTCAGCGGCTCGCTGTCGGAATTGATCGGCGCGGCGGAGGTCTTGGGCAGATCGACCGGCACACCGGACGTCATCAGCGGCGCCGTCACCATGAAGATGATGAGCAGCACCAGCATCACGTCCACCAGCGGCGTGACGTTGATCTCGGCCAGCGGCCGGTAGCGCCGCCCGCGGCCCCGCCCGCCGATGCCTCCGTTTCCGCCGCCGACGAAGCCCGCCATGACTCAGACGCGCTCCTCGCTCTGGCGCGACAGGATCGCGGCGAACTCGGCGCCGAACGCCTCCAGCCTTCCGGCGTAGCGCGCCAGGTCGGTGCTGATCTTGTTGTAGGCCAGCACCGCCGGGATCGCCGCCACCAGACCGATGGCGGTGGCGAACAGCGCCTCGGCGATGCCCGGTGCGACCACCGCGAGGTTGGTGTTGTGCATCGCCGCGATGGCCGAGAAGCTGTGCATGATGCCCCACACCGTGCCGAACAGGCCGATGAACGGCGCCGTCGAGCCGACCGAGGCGAGGAAGATCATCCAGCGCTCCATCCGCTCCATCTCGCGCCCCACGGTCACGTTGATGGCCCGGTCGATGCGCTCGCGCACGCCCGCGTGCGACACGTCGGCCCCCGCAACGCGGGCGCTGCGCCGCCATTCGGCCATCGCCGCACCGAACACCGCGGCCATCGGGTGCGCAGGACGCGTGCCCTCCTGCTCATAAAGGTCGTCCAGGCTGCCGCCCGACCAGAACCGGTCCTCGAAGCCGTCCGCGTCGCGGTTCGCGCGCCGCAGCGACGACCACTTCTCGAACACGATCGCCCAGACCCACACGCTGGCGGCCAGCAGCGCCAGCATCACCAGCTTCACGACGATGTCGGCCTGGACGAACAGGCCCCAGAGCGACAAATCGCCGCCGGCCGCCGCGAGGTTGGCCGCGTCTACTGCCCTATCCAACTGGCTTCTCCCAGATCCCGTATCACCCGCGTCCGCCGCCGGCGCCTCGCCCGCGTCCCCGGTGTCCCGTCAATCCGCACCGGCGGCCAGCATGCCGAGCAGGGTGTCGCGCCAGAGCGGCGGCATCCGGCCGGGACGCTGGTCGTCGGTCCGCACCGTGGCGAGGCCGACATCCAGGACCGCGCGGGGGCCGAGCGCGTCGTTGGCCCCCATCACCGTCTGGCGCAGCGTCGCCGAGGCGAAGCCGACCTCCAGCGGTTCTGTGATGACCGCGAGCGATTCGTCCACCTTGGCGGGCCGCAGATAGTCCACTTTGATGCGCCGCACCACGAACATCAGCCTGAACCGCTCCACCAGGTCCGCATGGGGGATTCCCATGTCGCGCAAGGCTTCCGTGCGCGCCCGCTCGGCAAAGCGGAGGTAATTGGCGTGATAGACGATGCCGCCCGCATCGGTGTCCTCGTAATACACACGGAGCGTGTAACGGTGGCCCCTGTGCGGCGGCATGGCGGCGGGATTGCGGTTCATCCATCGTCCTGTTGCGGATCGGACCGCAGCAGGTCCATCTGCTCCGGCCCGCGCGGCGGCGGCGCCAGGCCCAGATGCCGCCAGCCGGCCTCGCCCAGCATCCGGCCTCGGCTCGTGCGCAGGATCAGCCCCTCCTGGATCAGGTAGGGCTCGACCACGTCCTCCAGCGTATCCCGCGCCTCGGCCAGCGCGGCGGACAGCGTCTCTACCCCCACCGGCCCGCCCGCATGGTGCTCGGCGATGCGCCGAATATAGCGCCGGTCCATCGCATCCAGCCCCAGCCGGTCCACCTCCAGCCGCGTCAGCGCCGCATCGGCGATCTCGGGCGTGACCGATGCGTGCCCGGCCACCGCGGCGATGTCGCGCACGCGGCGCAGCAGGCGGCCCGCAATGCGCGGCGTCCCGCGCGACCGCCGCGCGATCTCCGCCGCCCCTTCGGCGGTCAGCGCCATGCCGAGCTTCTCCGCCCCGCGCGCGACGATCATCTGCAACTCGGCGGGCGTGTAGAACACAAGCCGCAGCGGGATGCCGAACCGGTCGCGCAGCGGCGTGGCCAGCAGCCCGGCGCGCGTCGTCGCACCCACCAGCGTGAACGGCGACAGGTCGATCCGCACCGACCGCGCCGCCGGCCCCTCCCCGATGATCAGGTCGAGCTGGAAATCCTCCATCGCCGGATACAGCACCTCCTCGATGGCGGGCTGCAGGCGGTGGATCTCGTCGATGAACAGCACGTCGCGCGGCTGCAGATTGGTCAGGATCGCCGCCAGATCCCCGGCGCGCTGGATCACCGGCCCCGAGGTTGCACGGAACCCGACGCCCAGTTCGCGCGCCACGATCTGCGCCAGCGTAGTCTTGCCCAGGCCCGGCGGCCCGTGCAGCAGCACATGGTCCATCGCCTCGCCGCGCCCGCGCGCGGCCTGGATGAACACCGCCAAGTTCTCCCGGCTCGCCCGCTGCCCCACGAACTCCGCCAGCGTCTGCGGCCGCAGGCTCGCCTCGCCCGCATCGTCCTCGTTGCGCAGCGGGGAAACCGCCCGATCGTCGCTCACGAAACCACCCGCGGCGCCAGTTCCTTCAGCGCGTCGCGGATCAGCGCATCGACCGCGGCGTCGTCACCCAGCCGGGCCGCGACGCGGGCCAGCGCGGGCTGCGCTTCGGCGCGCCGGTAGCCGAGATTGACCAGCGCCGACAACGCATCCTCCGCCGCCCCGCGCGGCTCGGGCGCGGCGGCGGCGGGCATCCCGCCCGCCGAGGGCATCGCCCCCGCCTTATCGCGCAGTTCCGACAGGATGCGGGTCGCGAGCTTCGCCCCCACCCCCGCCGCGCGCGTCAGGCTGGCCCGGTCTGCCGAGGCGATGGCGCCCACCAGGTCGCGTGGCGACAGCGCCGAGAGGATCGCGAGCGCCACCTTCGCGCCGACGCCCTGCACCGTGGTCAGCAGCCGGAACCAGTCGCGCTCGGCGGAATCCGCGAAGCCGAACAGCAGGATCGCGTCCTCGCGCACATGCGTCTCGATCAGCAGCTGCACCGTGGCAGGCGCGGGCAGCAGCGCGCCCAGCGTGCGCGTGGAAGCCTGCACCAGGTAGCCGACGCCGCCCACGTCCACGATGCAGGTGCCGTCGCCCACCGCATCGACGCGCCCGGTCAGGCGGGCGATCACGCCATCACCTTCGCCGCCGCCCAGGTCGTGCGCGTCGCGCGGTGATGGGCGTGGCAGATCGCCACCGCCAGCGCGTCCGCCGCGTCCGCCCGGCGCAGCGACGCCCCCGGCAACAGGCGGCGGACCATCATCGCCACTTGCGCCTTCTCCGCCCCCCCGGTGCCGACCACTGCCGCCTTCACCGACTTCGCCGCATATTCGGCGACTGGGATCCCGGCCAGCGCCGGAGCGAGCAGCGCGACGCCGCGCGCGTAGCCCAGCTTCAGCGTCGCGGTGCCGTTGCGGTTGACATAGGTTTCCTCGACGGCCGCCTCGTCCGGCCGCCATTGGGCGAGCAGCGCGGCCAGCGCGTCGTGCAGCGCCTTCAGCCGCTCCGGCACCGTGGCCGCCCCATCGGTCGCGATCACCCCGTCGCCGACATGCCGCAACCGACTGCCGCTCGCCTCGATGATCCCCCAGCCGGTGAAGCGCAGGCCGGGGTCGATGCCCAGCAGCAGAGCCATATGCGAGTCGCCCCGTCCGAATCGGTCGCCAGAATAGAACGTGAACGCGGCGTGCGCAGCCGGGATCGTTGAGCCAGCTGCGTGCTCACGCCGACAGCGACTGCATCACATCCTCGGGGATGTCGAAGTTGGCGTACACGTTCTGCACGTCGTCGCTGTCCTCCAGCGCGTCGAGTAGCTTCATCACCGAGGCTGCCCGCTCGGCGTCCAGCGTCACCGTGGTCGCCGGGCGCCAGTCCAGCCGCGCCGTCTCGGGCGGGCCGAAGCGGACCTCCAGCGCGTCGCGCACGGCGAAGAAATCGCCCACCGCGCAGGTGATCTCGTGCGCCTCGGCGTCGCTCTCCACGTTCTCCGCCCCCGCCTCGATCGCCGCCTCCAGCATCGCCTCGTCCGACGCGGCGGCGGCCGGGTAGCGGATCACGCCCAGGCGGCTGAACATGAAGCTGACCGAGTTGGTCTCGCCCAGCGCCCCGCCATGCTTGGAGAATGCCGCGCGCACGTCGGAGGCGGTGCGGTTGCGGTTGTCGGTCAGCGCCTCGACGATCACCGCCACGCCCGCCGGGCCGTAGCCCTCGTAGCGCACCTCGGCGTAGTCGTCCCCGGCCGCGGCGCCCGATGCCTTCTTGATCGCGCGGTCCACCGTGTCCTTCGGCATGTTGGCGATCCGCGCGGCTGCAACCGCGGCGCGCAACCGGGGGTTCGCCGCCGGGTCGGGCAGGCCCTGCCGCGCCGCGACCGTGATTTCCCGGATCAGGCGGGCGAACTGCCGGGCGCGCCGCGCATCCTGCGCGCCCTTGCGGTGCATGATGTTCTTGAATTGCGAATGTCCGGCCATGCTCTCGGCGCTATCCGTGTGATGGGTGGCTGTCGGCGCGTCTGTTGCGGATCGCGGAACCCCGCGTCAAGGCGGCGCGCCGCCCTTGCGCCGCTGCGCCCCGGTCCGACATCGGGCATGATCCCCCGGAGACCGCGCAACGGAGACCCGCATGTTCGTCGCCATGAACCGCTTCAAGATCGCCCCGGGCAGCGAGGAGGCGTTCGAGCACGTCTGGAAAAGCCGCGACTCACACCTGGCCGAGGTGCCCGGCTTCGTCGAGTTCAACCTGCTGCGCGGGCCGATGAAGGACGATCATACGCTGTACGCCTCCCACACGATCTGGCGCAGCCGGGAGGATTTCGAGGCCTGGACCCGGTCCGAGGCGTTCCGCAAGGCGCATGCCGGGGCCGGCCAGAACAAGCCCCTCTATCTCGGACACCCCGAGTTCGAGGGGTTCGAGTCCGTCCAGACCGTCCGCCCCTGACGAGCGGCTAACGGGCGCGGATCGCCGCCCGCCGGGCCGCCACGATGGCGGCCAGCCGCTCGCCCACCGCCCGGTCGCGCCACAGCAGCAGCACGGTCGCCAGCAGGCCGCCATGCAGCAGCAGCGCGCCCAGGCCAATATGCGCGATGCCCCAGATCAGCCCGGGCCCCGCCGCCATCGCCGCGGCGGCGGCAAGATAGGCTGCGAGCCAGGGAAACGCCGCCGGGGCGCCGAGCCGCCAGAACACCGCGCCCGCCGCCGCCAGCGCGAACACGGCCTTCAGCCCGGCCATCGCCCGCATCAGCATCGCGTATTGCGGGTCCGCCGCCGCCAGCCCCGCGGCGTCATGCCCGCCCCAGACACCTCCCGCCAAGGCGCCGCCCAGCACCGCCGCCGCCAGCGCCGCGCGCGCCTCCCAAGGCCCGGTCCAAGGCTTGGCCCAGGGCGCGACCCAGGGCGCGACCCAGGGCGCGGCCATCGGGGCAGCCCCTCCGCCCGCCGCGCCACGCAACTCCGCCGCCTCGTCCGCTGACGCCATCGCCATCCGCGCCTCCGCCTTCCACCGACGCGCCCCCGCGCCGCCCGAAACCGCCTGACAGACGAATGATTTGGAACCGGGCGCGGCTTTTGCTACGGGGTGTCGCGTTGGACTTAGCCACCCGCCGGCCCGTCGCGGCCCGCCCCGACAGGGAAACGCCGCATGGACGCCGCCACGCTGTCGCAGGACCTCACAGCACTCGTTCAGGTCCTGCTGATCGACATCGCGCTCGCCGGCGACAACGCCGTCGTCGTCGGCCTTGCCGTCGCCGGGCTGCCGGAGCACCAGAAGCGCCGCGCCATCGTCGCCGGCATCGCCGGCGCCACGGTCATCCGCATCCTGTTCGGCGCCGTCACGCTGCACCTGCTGGAGATCGTCGGCCTGCTGCTCGCGGGCGGCCTGCTGCTGCTCTGGGTGTGCTGGAAGATGTTCCGCGAGCTGCGCCGCCCCCAACACGCCGACGGGCACGGCGGCGGTCCGCCGAAGACGCTGATGCAGGCGATGTGGCAGATCGCGCTCGCCGACATCTCCATGTCGCTCGACAACGTGCTCGCCGTCGCGGGGGCGGCCAACGGCAGCATGTGGGTGCTCGCCACCGGCCTGGTGATCTCCATCATCCTGATGGGCTTGGCCGCCAACTTCATCGCCGGGCTGCTGGAGAAATACCGCTGGATCGCCTGGGTCGGCCTGCTGATTGTGCTGTATGTCGCGCTCAAGATGATCTGGGAGGGCGGGCACGAGGTCTTCGAAGCCTTGTGACCGGTGCCATGTGACCGAAGCCCGCCGATCGATGGATCGTGCTCGTCGCGGGCAGATCTGACCCGCCGCCCCGCCGCAATGGCGCCGCTTTTCCGGCCGACAAGCCTGTGTCATTAGAAACCGACTGGTTCGTCACCGCGGCGCTCCTGCCTGGAAACATGATGCCGATCCCCTCCCCGCGCGGGCGCTTCCTGGCGCCGTCCGCCGCAAGGCAGGCCTGACCCTGCTCCGATGATGCCCTCGATGGAGTCCGCGCGCCCCGGCGCGTTGCGGCGGCGCGCCGACGCGGGCCTGGCGCTGCTGCTCGGCCGCCGGGCCGTCGCCGCCTGGACCATGCTGCTGCTGCTGGTCACGCTCGCGGTGGTCCTGTTCACCCTGCTGCGCCTGCCGCTGAAGGACGACGTCGCCTGGCTGCTGTACGTGGCGCGGCGCTGGCTGGCCGGGCGCGAGCTTTACGTGGACGTGGTGGAGGTCAATCCGCCGCTGATCGTGTGGATCTCGGCGGTTCCGATCCGCCTCGCGCAATGGCTCGGCACCGCGCCCGAGATGATGGCGATGCCGTTCTTCATCGCCGTGGTGCTGGGCTGCGCGTGGTGGACCAGCGGCCTGCTGCGGGGCCGCAGCGCCCTGTTCGCCCATCGCCTGCCGGTCTTCGCCGTGCTCGGCACCGTGCTGCTCGCCGTTCCGGGCATCGAGATCGGCCAGCGCGAGCATCTGCTGATCGCGGCCATGCTGCCCTTCCTGGTGCTCTACGCACGCGTGCTGGACGGCGAGGCGCCGGGGCTTCCCGTCGCCATCGCCGCGGGCGTGCTCGCGGGCCTCGGCTGCGCGCTCAAGCCACGCTACGCGCTGGTCTTCGCGGCGCTTGAGGCGCTGGCCCTGCTGCGCGGAACCGGACTGCTGCGCCGTCCGTGGAACAGGGGCTGGGGGATGCGCGCGCTCTCCCTCGGCGCCGGCGCGACGCTGCTGATCTACGGCGCCGTGGTGCTGGTCTTCTGCCCCAACTACGTCCGCCGCGCCGTGCCGATGGCGCTCGCCCTCTACGGCGCGACGGACGTGCCGCTGTCCGAACTGCTGCCGGACATGGCGCGGGTGCTGGTCGCGCAGGCCATCGCCTGGACGCTGATGCTGTGGAGCCGCGGGCGGCGGCTGCCGGATAACACGCTGATCCTCGTGCTGCTGCTGGTCGCCGCCGTCTGCACCGTGGTTTGCGTGATGGACGGCAAGAACTGGTTCTACCACCGCCTGCCCGCCACGGTGGCGACCGTGCTGGCGCTGCTGTGCTGGGCCGCCTCGGTCCTGGTCCACCGTGCCCGCTGGCCGCGCATCTGGCTGCCCCTGCTGCTCGCGGGCGCCGGCGTCGGCATCTTCGTCCTCGGAAGCGTGCAGCGGCTGGAACCGGCAGTGGAGCTCGCCATCGTGCCCGAGCGCAACACGGTCGAGCGGCTGGAGGATCTGATCCACCGCGAGAAGGCGCATCGCTACATCGCCTTCTCGGAGTGGATCGCGCTCGGCTTTCCGGTGGTGAACAACACCGGCGTGATCTGGACCTCGCGCTTCGACAGCATGTGGGCCCTGAAGGGCGAGTTGTGGCGCGTCCGCTTCGATCCGCTGGCCGCCAAGGAATGGCCGATCCAGCAATGGGTCGCGGAGGACTTCATCGTCGGCTGCCCCGATCTCGCCGTGGTGGACCGCCGCGGATCGGTCGATTACGTCGCCGTCCTCAGCCGGTCGGATCCCGGGTTCGCGCGCGCCTGGTCGCATTTCCAGCAGATCGACGCCTTCGACGGGCTCGTGATCTACAAGCGCATGGCGCCCAGCTGCGTCGAAGCGCCGCCCGACGCCACGCCGATGATCGCCTCGAAAACGCCCCGGCCGCACATCAAGCCGCCCTCCCACGGCCGCCCGTCGGCGGGTTAGCGCCGCTTCCGCCGCCCGCCCCGCGGATGCTAGGTCTTGGCACTAGCGAAAGCGGAGGAAACGGGCCATGTCGAGTCTGGCATCGCCACACGGAACCAAGGGCGCGGCGACGGGCGCGGTGGCGCGCGCCGCTGCAATCACGGCGCCGGGCATCGGGCTGCGCCCCACCGGCGGCCCGCTCGGTGCCGAGATCACGGACGTCGATCTGCGCAACATCGACGACGCGACCTTCGACGCCATCCACCAGGCGTGGCTCGACAACCTCGTTCTGCTGGTGCGCGGGCAGCATCTTTCGGACGAAGACCTGATCGCCTTCAGCCGCCGCTTCGGCGCGCTCGATCACGCCCCGATCCAGGAGAACGGCCGCCGCTTCGTGGACGGCTACCCGGAGATCTACGTTGTCTCGAACGTGATCGAGAACGGCGTCGCCATTGGCAGCCTCGGCGCCGGGGAAGCGGTCTGGCACACCGACATGTCGTATCTGCCCGACCCGCCCAAGGCGTCCATGCTCTACGCGCTGGAGGTTCCGCCGACAGGCGGCGACACCTCGTTCTCCAACATGTATCTGGCGCACGACACTCTGCCGGCCGACCTGCGCGCGCGCGTCGCAGGGCTGATGCTGAAGCACGACGGCACCTACAACAGCGGCAACTTCGTCCGCCAGGGCGTCACGCCCACCGACGATCCGCGCCTGTCGGTCGGCACGCCGCATCCCGTCATCTGCACGCATCCCGGGACGGGAAGGCGGATGCTGTATCTCGGCCGCCGCCGCAACGCCTACCTGATGGGCCTCGACCTCGCGGAGTCGGAGGCTTTGCTCGACGCGCTGTGGGAACACGCGCAGCGCCCCGAGCTTGTGTGGACGCATCGCTGGCGCGTCGGCGATCTGGTGCTGTGGGACAACCGCTGCACCATGCACCGCCGCGACCCGTTCGATCCTGCCTGCCGCCGCGTGATGCACCGCACGCAGATCAAGGGCGAGGCGCCGCCCGCCATCTGAGCCGCCGCACCGCTTCGCCTTCGCTTTCAAACGCAACGAGGGACCATCATGGCCAACATCGCCTTCAGCAACCCGCCCACCGTCCACAAGCCGGGGCGCTACCATCACGCCGCGCTGATCACCAACGCGGGGAAGCGCCTCGTGCTGTCCGGCCAGGTCGGCACCGCGCCCGACGGCACCATCCACGAAAGCGCCGAAAAGCAGATCGGTCAGGCGCTCGCGAATATCGGCGCGCTGCTCGAAGCGCATGGCATGACGGTCGCGAACGTCGTGAAGGTGAACGTGTTCATCACCGACCTCTCGCTGCTCGACAGCCTGCGCACGCAGCGCGCCGCCTTCTTCGGCGACCACATCCCCGCCTCCACGCTGCTCGTGGTCGCAGGGCTCGCCGATCCGCGCTTCAAGGTGGAGATCGAAGCGGAAGCGGTCGCCTGAATGGACGCGGTCGCCGCCGCGCGCCTCAATAATCTCGGGCAGGCGCTGCGGCGGACCGCGCGCCTGCACCGCGACCGTGCCGCCCTTCAGTTCGGCGACCGCATCTGGACCTTCCGCGAGCTTGACGCGGCGGTGGACCGCATCGCCCGGCATCTGCGCGATGCCGGGCTGCGTCCGGGCGACCGGCTCGGCGCCTATGGGCGCAACTCGGACGCCTATCTGCTCACCTTCCTCGCCTGCGCCCGGGCCGGGATCGTGCACGTGCCGATCAACTACGCGCTGACCGGCGGGGAGCTTGCCTACATCCTGGAACAGTCTGGCGCGCGGGCGCTGATCGCCGCGGAATCGCTGGAAGCGAACCTGCCGGGCCACGTTCCCACCGGCGTCGAACTGACCGGACGGTTCGAGGGCGGCGGCCGCGGCGCGCTCGACGTGCTCGGCGCCGCGCTGAACGACTCCGCGCCTTCGGGCGTAGATGTCGCGGTGGACGAGAACACGCTCGGCCAGATCGTCTACACCTCGGGCACCACGGCAGCGCCCAAGGGTGCGATGATGACGCAGGGCGCGATGCTGGTTGAGTACCAGTCCTGCATGCACAACATGGACTACTCGCAGGACGACAAGGCGCTCGCGGCGCTGCCGCTGTATCACACCGCGCAGATGCATTGCTTCACGGTGCCGCAGCTTCTGGCCGGCGCCTTCACCATCCTGATCGAAGCGCCCGCGCCCGATGTGGTGCTGCAACTGATCGAGGCGCACGCGATCACCAGCTTCTTCGCGCCGCCCACCGTCTGGATCAGCCTGCTGCGCCATCCGGACTTCGCGATGCGCGATCTGTCCTCGCTGAAGAACATCTATTACGGCGCCTCGATCATGCCGGTGCCGGTGCTGCACGAACTGCGCGAGAGGCTGCCGCAGGCGGGCACCTACAACTGCTACGGCCAGACCGAGATCGGACCGATCGCAACCATCCTGCGGCCGGAGGAGCATCCCGCCCGCCCCGCCTCCTGCGGCCGTCCGGTGCTGAACGTGGAGACCCGCGTCGTCGATCCCGACATGAACGACGTGCCGCCCGGCACGCATGGCGAGATCGTCCACCGCTCGCCCCAGCTTCTCACCGGCTACTGGAACAAGCCCGAGGAGACCGAGGCCGCCTTCCGCGGCGGCTGGTTCCATTCCGGCGATGTCGGCTACTTCGACGAGGAAGGCTATCTCTACATCGTCGACCGCATCCGCGACGTCATCAACACGGGCGGCGTGCTGGTCGCGAGCCGCGAGGTGGAGGAGGCGCTGTTCACCCACCCCGCCGTCTCGGAAGTCGCGGTGATCGGCGCGCCCGATCCGAAATGGATCGAGGCGGTCACCGCCTTCGTCGTCCTGCGCGACGGCCAGTCCACGACCGAGGAGGCGCTGATCGCCCACGCGCGCACGCTTCTTGCACCATACAAGCTGCCCAAGCGGGTGATCTTCACCGAGCACCTGCCCCGCAACACCGCGGGCAAGCTGCTCAAGCGCGAATTGCGCAAGCAGGTCGCGTAGTCTCTCCCCCTCCCCTCGCGGGAGGGGGTTCCGAACAGGCTGGCACGGAGGTTCCTCGACTATGACGCCCGCCAAACCCCACCAGCGCTGCATCGCGACCGTCTCGCTCTCCGGCACGCTGCCCGAGAAGCTCGACGCCGCCGCCACCATCGGCTTCGACGGGGTGGAGATCTTCGAGAACGACCTGCTGACCCATGACGGCACGCCCGCCGAGGTGCGCCGCATCGCCGAGGATCTCGGCCTGTCGATCGCGCTGTTCCAGCCCTTCCGCGACTTCGAGGCGATGCCGGATGCGCAGCGCGCGCGCAACATGGATCGCGCCGAGCGCAAGTTCGACGTGATGCAGGCGCTCGGCTGCGATCTCGTGCTGGTGTGCAGCAACATCCAGCCCTCCGCCATCGACGATCCGGCGCGCGCCGCCGCCGACCTGCGCGAGATGGCCGAGCGCGCGCACCGCCGCGGCCTGCGCGTCGGCTACGAGGCGCTGGCCTGGGGCCGTCACGTCAACCGCTGGCGCCAGGCATGGGACATCGTGCAGCAGGCCGACCATCCGGCGCTCGGCCTGATCGTGGACAGTTTTCACACGCTCTGCCTGCAGGACGATTTCGCCGGCATCGCCGAGGTGCCCGGCGAGCGCATCGCCTTCGTCCAACTTGCCGACGCCCCGCTGATGACCGGCGATCCGCTGCACTGGAGCCGTCACTTCCGCAACTTCCCCTTCCAGGGCGGACTCGACGTGACCGGCTTTCTGCGCGCCGTGCTCGCCTCCGGGTATGCGGGGCCGCTCTCGCTCGAAATCTTCAACGACGAATTCCGCGCTGCCCCCGCGCGCCTGACCGCGCGGGACGGGCTGCGCTCGCTCATCCTCGCCGAGGCCGAAGCGGGCGGACGCCCCCTGCCCGCGCCGCCGGTGTTCGA
>JAFEFJ010000068.1 GCA_018240635.1 Pseudomonadota bacterium
AACACCAGCGCGCCCAGCTTCACCACCAGCGACGTCACCTTCGCAACCTTCGCCTCCTCGGCGCCGCCCACGCCGGGATGCATGAACTCGCGGTAGATGTTGCGGGTGAAAAGATTGGCCGCCGCGATCGACATGATCGCCGCCGGCACCAGCGCGCCGATCGCGATGGCGGCGAAGGCCACGCCCACGAACCAGTCGGGGAACACCGCCAGGAACAGCGCGGGGACCGAGAAGTTGTTGCCGAAGCGCTTGAAGCCGCTGGCGAACTCCGGCATCTGCTGCACGCCCAGCGCCAGCGCCATGAAGCCGAGCAGCGCGAGCAGCCCCAGCACCAGCGAATAGGCCGGCAGGATCGCGGCGTTGCGCCGGATGACCTGCCCATTCGTCGAGGAAAGAATCGCCGTCAGCGCGTGCGGATACAGGAACAGCGCCATCGCGGAGCCGAGCGCGAGCGTGGCGTAGGCGCTGTAGGCGCCGAACGAACCGGCGGGCGGGGCCGCGAGCAGAAGTTTCGCCGGCGCCACCGCCGAGAAGACGTGGCCGTAGCCGCCGAGCTTGATCGGCACCACCACCACCGCCGCGATGACGGTGACGTAGATCAGCAGGTCCTTCACCACCGCGATCATCGCGGGCGCGCGCAGACCGCTGGAATAGGTGAAGGCGGCCAGGATCACGAAGGCGATGATCAGCGGCAGGTCGCCCATCAGGCCCGTGGCCTCGAAACCCATCGCGCCGATCACGACTTCCATGCCGACAAGCTGCAGCGCGATGTAGGGCATGGTGGCGACCAGCCCGGTGACCGCGATCGCCAGCGCCAGCCAGCGGTTGCCGAAGCGCCCGCGCACGAAATCCGCCGCCGTCACGTAATGGTGCTTGCGCGCCACCGCCCACATGCGCGGGAACACAACGTACAGCAGCGGGTAGATCATGATGGTGTAGGGCACGGCGAAGAAGCCGACCGCGCCGGCGCCGAACATCAGGGCGGGAACCGCGATGAAGGTGTAGGCGGTGTACAGGTCGCCGCCGAGCAGGAACCACGTCACGAACGTGCCGAAGCGGCGGCCGCCCAGGCCCCATTCGTGCAGCTGGCTCAGATCGCCCTGCCGCCAGCGCCCCGCGAAGAAGCCGAGCCAGGTGATGAGCAGGAACAGCAGAACGAAGACGACAATCGCGGTCCAGTTCATCGGGGCCGGGTCTCCAGAGTCGGGGCGTGCGCCGAGCCGCAGGAGCGCGCGCGAAGGCGCGCGGCGCGCGGGCGGGGCATGGCAGGCATCAGCGTTCGGCGAGATAGACGATGGAAACGATCACCGCGCAAAGCACGATCCACAGCATCTGATACCAGTAGAAGAACGGTATCTCCATCCAGGTGGGCTGCACGCTGTTGTAGAAGGGCACCCACAGCATGGCCACGAAGGGCAGCACCAGCAGGATGCGGATCCAGCGTGGGCCCTTTTCCTGCGAAACGCCCGGACGATCGGCGGCCATCCGTAACCTCCCTGTTACGACATGCGGCTTATCTCAGATGCCGGACAGCGTAAAGCGGGGTTTCCGCGCGCGCGAAGCGACGCCCTTCCCTCGGCCTGCCCGCGTCGCCAATATGCCACGTTCCGAGAAACGACCGAGGAAACGGCCATGCCGGACGGCACGAACGACGAGCGCACCGCGCGGATTTCGGCGGAAGAAGCGCTGGCGATGCACGCCTCCGGCCGCCCCGGCAAGCTGGAAACCCGCATCACCAAGCCGCTGACCACGGCGCGCGACCTCTCGCTCGCCTACTCGCCGGGCGTCGCGGAGCCCTGCCTGCACATCCAGCGCAACCCCGATCTGGCCTACGACTACACCACCAAGGGCAACATGGTGGCGGTGATTTCCAACGGCACCGCCGTGCTGGGGCTGGGCAACCTGGGCGCCACCGCGTCGAAGCCGGTGATGGAAGGCAAGGTCGCGCTGTTCAAGCGCTTCGCCGACGTGGACGGCATCGACCTGGAGATCGGCACCGAGGACGTGGACGAGTTCGTCAACGCGGTGCGCTTCCTCGGCCCCGGCTTCGGCGGCATCAACCTGGAGGACATCAAGGCGCCCGAGTGCTTCATCATCGAGCAGCGGCTGCGCGAGCTGATGGACATCCCCGTCTTCCACGACGACCAGCACGGCACCGCCATCGTCGCCGCCGCCGGGCTGATCAACGCCTGCCACCTGACCGGGCGCGACCTGCGCGAGACGAAGCTCGTGGTGAACGGCGCGGGCGCCGCCGCCGTCGCCTGCGTCGAGCTGCTCAAGGCGATGGGGATGCGGCCCGAGCATGTCGTGCTGTGCGACACCAAGGGCGTCGTCTACCAAGGCCGCACCGAGGGGATGAACCAGTGGAAGTCGGCGCACGCGGCGCAAACGCGAGCGCGCACGCTGACCGACGCGCTGGAGGGCGCGGACGTATTCTTCGGCCTCTCGGTGAAGGGCGCGCTGACGCCCGAGATGGTGCGGCGGATGGCCGACCGGCCGATCATCTTCGCGATGGCCAACCCCGATCCCGAGATCACGCCCGAGGAAGCCCGCGCCGTCAGCCCGAAGGCGATCATCGCGACGGGCCGCAGCGACTATCCGAACCAGGTCAACAACGTCCTCGGCTTTCCCTACATCTTCCGCGGCGCGCTCGACGTGCGGGCCAGCACGATCAACGAGCAGATGAAGATCGCCGCGGCCGAGGCGCTGGCGAAGCTGGCGCGGGAAGACGTGCCGGACGAGGTGCACAGCGCCTCGGCCGGGCGGCGGCTGACCTTCGGCCCCGAGTACATCATCCCGAACGCCTTCGACCCGCGCCTGATGTCCTGGGTGCCGCCGGCAGTGGCGCGGGCGGCGATGGAATCGGGCGTCGCGCGCAAGCCCCTCGCGGATCTGCGCCGCTATGCGCGCGAACTGTCGGGACGGCTCGATCCCACCGCCAACGCGCTGGAGCTGATCACCGAGCAGGTGCGCGCCAATCCGCGCCGCGTGGTGTTCGCCGAGGGCGAGGAGGACAAGGCCGTGCGCGCCGCCGTCGCCTTCCGCAACGCGGGCTACGGCACGCCGGTGCTGATCGGGCGGGAGGAGCGGGTGCAGGCGCGCATGGACGCGCTGGGCCTCGGCCTGATCGAAGGGATCGAGATCCACAACGCGCGCCTGTCCGGCAGCAACCGCAAATACCAGGACTATCTCTACGGCCGGCTGCAGCGGCGCGGCTTCCTGCAGCGCGACTGCCAGCGCATGGTCAACCAGGACCGCAACATCTTCGCCGCCTGCATGGTGGCGACGGGCGACGCCGATGCGATGGTGACCGGCCTGACCCGCTCGGCGGCGGTGTGCCTGGAGGACATCTCGCACGCGATCGATCCCGCGCCGGGCGGCGTCGCGTTCGGGCTCACCCTGATGCTCGGGATGCGCGGCAGCACGATCTTCATCGCCGATACGCTGATGCATTTCCGCCCGACGGCCGAGCAGACGGCCGACATCGCCATCGGCGCGGCGCGCGCGGCGAAGGCGCTCGGGCACGAGCCGCGCGTCGCGCTGCTGTCGCACTCCACCTACGGCAACCCCATGCACCAGGCCGCCGCGATGATCCGCGATGCGGTGGCGATCCTGGACCAGCGCAAGGTCGATTTCGAATACGACGGGGAGATGAGCCCGGACGTCGCGCTGGAGCCCGCGCTGCGCGCGCTCTACCCGTTCTGCCGCCTGACCGGGCCCGCCAACGTGCTGATCATGCCGGGGCTCCATTCCGCGCACATCACCTCCCGCCTCGTCGCCCGCCTCGGCCAGGGCAGCACGATCGGGCCGCTGCTGATCGGCATGACCCATCCGGCGCAGATCGTCCCGATGGACGCATCCGTCAGCCAGATCGTCGATGTGGCGTGCCTCGCGGCGCATCAGGCGGTGCTGCGGGCCTGACCGGTCAGGCTGCATCCACCCGCTACCCGCCCAGCAGCCCGGATGCGCCGAGCGCGGCGGCGGCGGCGAGTATCAGCAGCGGGTGCAGCTTCGTCGCCGCGAACAGCACCGTGGCCGCGGCGGTGAGCGCGGCGGCGCGCCAGCCGGTCGTGGTGGTCTGGCACAGCAGCAGCGCGCCCGCGCCGATCAGCCCGACCGTCACCGGCATCAGCCCCGCCTGCACCGCGCGCCGCCAGGGCGCGTCGCGGAAACGGTGCCAGGCGCTCGCAACCGCCATCGTCAGCGCGCAGGACGGCAGCGTCAGCCCGAGCGTCGCGGCCAGCGCCCCGCCCAGCCCCGCCACGTGCCAGCCGATCAGCGTGGAGACCAGCATGTTCGGCCCCGGCGCGGCCTGCGCCAGCGCGTAGAGCTGCGCGAACTCGTGCGCCGTCATCCAGCCATGCACCTCCACCACCTGCCGCTGCATCTCCGGCAGCACCGCGTTGCCGCCGCCGAAGGCGAGCAGCGACAGGCGCGCGAAGATCTCCAGCAGGGTCAGGACGGTGGAGGTCACCGCCGCCGCGCCGCGTCCGACTGGCCGATGCGCAGCGCCCAGGCGAGCGCGATCGCGACCGGGCCGATCACCAGCAGCACCGGCAGCATCGGCAGGCGCAGCCAGGCGACCGCGGCGAGGGTCGCGAGCGCCACCAGGATGCCGTCGATCCGCCCGCGCAGGGGCGCCGCGATCTTGATCGCCGTCGCCAGCACCAGCGCCGAGGCCCCGGCGGCGAGCCCGGCGAACGTGCGGCGCACCTCCGGCACCTCGGCATAGCGGGCGAACACCGCGCCGAGCGCGATCACAACCGCCATCGGCGCCGCCATCAGCCCGACGAAGCAGGCGACCGCGCCCGCGATGCCCTGGAAGCGCAAGCCGAGCGCCGCCGAGACGTTGATGACGTTCGGCCCCGGCAGGAACTGGCACAGCGCCAGCAGGTCGGTGAACTCGGCCGCCGTCATCCAGCGCCGCTGCTCCACGATCATCCGCCGCGCCCAGGGCAGCACGCCGCCGAAGCCCAGCAGGCCCACGGTCAGGAAGCCCATGAACAATTCCATGAGGCCCGGCGCCGCCGTCGCGGCCTCCTGCATCCGCGATTCTGGCGGGCCCCATTCTGGCGGGTTGGGCATGAAGCGGAGATACTGCACCGCGATGCCACCGACAAACCCGACCCGGCCGGCGCGGACGCCGTCCGCGTTCCGCGCCGCCGCATTTGCGCTGCCCCTGGCGCTGGCGCTGCTCGCCGGCGCCGCCTCCCCCGCCCCCGCCTGCGAGGTGCGCCCGGTGGCCGAGGTGCCCATCGACGCCTCCACTCCCAACATGATCGTGAAGGTGTCGGTGGACGGCACGCCGCTGCCCTTCATCCTGGACACCGGTGCGCAGCGCACCGTGCTGGACGCGGCGACGGTGCAGCGGCTGGGCGTGAAGCGCGACGAGTGGGCCGCGACGACGATGCGCGGCGTGGGCGGCGAGGATCAGCAGCGCAACGCCAAGCCCGCCTCCGTCGTGCTGGGCGGCATCATGCTGCGCCCGCGCTCGGTCGCGCCGTTCCTGAGCCTGCCGGTGGCGACGCTGCCCTACGGGCTGATCGGCGGCGTGCCGATCGGGGGCCTGCTGGGCAGCGATCTGCTGTCGAACTTCGACCTCGCGATCGACGGCCCGAAGCGGCGGCTGACGCTGAACGAGGTGCACGACTGCTCGGGCGGGTTCCTGCCCTGGAAGATGCCCTACGAGGCGCTGCCCACGATGCGCCCGATCGAGAACGTGCTGCTGATCCCGGTGCAGGTCGACGGCCACGTGCTGATGGCGGAACTCGACAGCGGCGCGGCCTACACCACGGTGCTGGCGCCGGGTATGGCGAAGCTCGGCCTGACCATGGCGCAGATCGCCAGGGACCGCCCGTTGCAGGCGCGCGGCCTGGGGCCGAACGCGGTAACGATGCATTTCCACCGCTTCGCCTCCATGAGCGTGGGCAGCCGGACGCAGGCCAACCCGACGCTTCTGGTCGGCCCCGCACGGGCGCTCCGGATCGTGGACATGCTGCTGGGCGCGGACTGGCTGCGCCCGCGGCTCGTGTGGGTGTCCTACGCGACCAGCAAGGTGTTCGTGGCGGAGCCCTGAGGGGCGGGGCGCCTGCCGGTTCATTCAAATCTGATGAAGTCCCCGCTTCGGACCATCGGTTTCTGGCGTGTGTCGGCGTGTTTGCGCCACACTCCCCGCACGGGCCGCCGCAAGAACAAGGCCCGACAAGGGAGATGACAGGAGATGGGACCCATCAGCCGACGCGCCGCGCTTGGCGGCGGTCTCGCGCTCGCTGCCGCCGGGGCTACGCCGATCCGCCCCGCGCGCGCTCAGAACAAGCCGATCCGCATCGGGGTGCTGACCGACATGGCTGGCGCCTATGCCGCCAACACCGGACCGGGCTCCGTGCTGGCGAGCCAGATGGCAATCGAGGATTTCGCCAAGCTGCACCCCGACATCAAGGTGGAGCTGATCTCGGCGGACCTGCAGCTCAAGCCCGACGTGGCGCTGGCGATCGCGGGCGACTGGTTCGAGAACAAGGGCGTCGATCTGCTGACCGACGTGCCGCTGTCCTCGGCGGCGTTCGCCATCGGACAGATGGCGCGGGAGAAGGACAAGCTGGCGATCTTCACCGGCGCCGCCTCGGCCGATCTGACCGGTCCGAAGTGCGGTCCCAACCATCTGCACTGGGCCTACGACACGTGGTCGATGCCGCACGCAGTGGTGGATGCGCTGGTGAAGGAGGGCGGCGACACCTGGTTCTTCATCACCGCTGACTACGCGTTCGGCCATTCGCTGCAGCGCGACTCCGCCTCGTTCGTCGCTGCGGCCGGCGGCAAGGTTCTGGGCGACGCGCCCTATCCGTTCCCGGGCACCACCGACTTCTCGGCCAACATGGTGCAGGCCAAGGCGAGCGGAGCAAAGGTGATCGGGCTGGCCAACGGCGGCACCGACACGGTCAATTGCATCAAGCAGGCCGCCGAGTTCGGACTGCAGAAGTCCGGCCACATGGTCGCCGGGCTGCTGCTGCTGATCAACGACGTGCATGGGATGGGCCTGCAGACGGGCCAGGGCGTGCTGCTCTCCGAACCGTATTACTGGGACCTGAACGACGGCACGCGCGCCTTCGGCAAGCGGTTCTCCGCGCGGATGAGCGGGGGCGCCATGCCCAACTCGGCGCAGGCGGGCCAGTACTCCGCGATCACGCACTACCTGAAGACCATCGCGGCGGCGGGTCCGGCGGGTGCGGCGGCGATGCAGGCGAGTGGGCGGGAGGCGATCGCCCGGATGCGCGCCATCCCGGTGCAGGACCCGATCTACGGGCACAGCGAGATCCGTGCGGATGGCCGCGTGATCCATCCGATGTACCTGTTCGAGGTGAAATCGCCCGCCCAGTCCAAGGCGCCTTGGGACTATTACGCCCTGCGCCGCACAATCCCCGCCGGCCAGGCGTTCCGCCCGATCGGGCAGGGCGGCTGTCCGCTCGTCAAAGCCTGACACCGACCGGGGGCACGGGGCGGACGGATAGGACGGCGCAGGACGTCCGTGCTATCCGGCCCGCCCAATGCGCATCCTGTTCGTCACCTCCAACCGCGTCGGCGACGCTGTGCTGTCGACCGGGCTGCTGGATCACCTGATCCGGCGCTACCCCGAGGCCCGCATCACCGTGGTCTGCGGCCGCGTCGCCGAAGGCGTGTTCGCGCGGATGCCGAACCGGGCGGCGACCATCGTGCTCGACAAGCGCCCCTACGGCCTGCACTGGCTGCCGCTCTGGGCGCGGATGGCGGTGCAGCCCTGGAGCCTGGTGGTGGACATCCGCGGCTCGGCGCTGTCCTGGCTGGTGCCCACGCTGCGCCGCGCGGTCTGGCGGCGGCGGCCGGGCCACAAGATCGCGGAGCTGGGGGCGATGCTGGGGCTCGATCCGCCGCCCCCGCCGGTCGCCTGGACCGCGCCCGAGGACGAGGCGGCGGCCGAGGCGCTGGTGTTCCGCCACGCGGGCGGCGCGCCCGTCGTGGCACTCGGCCCCACCGCCAACTGGCCGCCCAAGGCCTGGCCTGCCGACCGCTTCGCCGCCCTGTTCGCGGCGCTGCGCGCGGGGCCGCTGCCGGGCGCCATCCCCGCCGTGCTGGCCGGCCCCGGCGAGGCGGAGCGCGAGATGGCCGCGCCGCTTCTCGCCGCGCTGCCGGAGGCGATCGACCTGTCGGGCCGGCTCAGCCTGCCGCAGGCCGCCGCCGTGCTGCGCCGTTCGGCGCTGTACGTGGGCAACGATTCGGGGCTGATGCACCTGGCCGCGGCGGCCGGCGCGCCCACGCTCGGCCTGTTCGGGCCGACGCCGGCCGACGAATACGCCCCCATCGGCCGCCGCGCCGCCATCGTGCGCGCGCCCGACGGCACGATGGCCGGGATTTCCACCGAAGCCGTGCTGGACGCCGCGCGCCGCCTGCTGGACGCCGAGGCGCCGGCCGGAACGCCCGCACGGGAGGCAGGTCTGCGCCCTGCCCTGCAGCCTTGACTCCGCGCCGGTCCCTGCGCCATCCCGGACCGCATCCAGCGCATGCCCCGTCCGTCGCCGGGCGGGACGTAACGGATGCGCCTTCTTCCCCGGTCAGGATCGGCCTTGGCTTCCATTCATTCCGGTTCCGGAGGACTTCCGTTGCTTGAGCGGCGCGTTCGTCAGGCGCGCAAGCTGCTGTGGTGGACGGTCACGCTGCAGTTGCGCCAGCAGGCGCGCTTCTGGCTGAAGGCGCGCCAGGCCCGGCGCGACGGCGCGGTGCCGCCGCCCAGGGAAATTCCCGTCCTGCCGGTGTCCGCGCCCGAAGCCGTGCGCATCGCCGCGAGCGAAACCCCCGCCGTCAGCGTGATCGTCCCCACCTACGGCAAGGTGGACTACACGCTGCGCTGCCTCGCCTCGATCGCGCAGCACGCGCCCGTGGCACCCATCGAGGTGATCGTGATCGACGACGCCTCCGGCGATCCGGAAGTGCCGATGCTGAACCGCGTCGACGGCATCCGGCTCATCGTCAACGAAAAGAACCTGGGCTTCATCGGCACCTGCAACGCCGCGGCGCAGGAAGCGCGCGGCGGCTACCTGCTGTTCCTGAACAACGACACGCAGGTGCTGGACGGCTGGC
This sequence comes from Pseudomonadota bacterium, assembly GCA_018240635.1. GTDB lineage: Bacteria > Pseudomonadota > Alphaproteobacteria > Acetobacterales > Acetobacteraceae > JAFEFJ01. Next base: position 9,109 of record JAFEFJ010000068.1, read on the forward strand.
TCGACACCATGCTGGCGCTGTTCGCGCGCTGGCCGGATACCGGGCTCGTCGGCTCCAAGCTGCTGTTCCCCGACGGCACACTGCAGGAAGCCGGCGGCATCATCTGGAGCGATGCTTCCGGCTGGAACTACGGGCGCGGGCAGAATCCGGCGCTGCCGGTGTTCAACTACGTGCGCGAGACCGATTACTGCTCGGGCGCGTCGCTGATGATCGCGCGCGACCTGTTCGCCCGCTTCGGCGGCTTCGACACGCTGTATGCGCCGGCCTACTTCGACGACTCCGATCTGGCGTTCAAGGTGCGCGCGGCGGGGCTGAAGGTGCTGTACCAGCCGCGCTCGGCGGTGGTGCATTTCGAGGGCGTCTCGCACGGCACCGACGTTACCAAGGGCGTGAAGGCCTATCAGGTGACGAACCGGGAGAAGTTCGCCGCGCGCTGGGCCGACGTTCTCGCGACCGAGCATTATCGGAACGCCGAGCACGTGCTGCGCGCGCGCGAACACGGGCGCGGGCGTAGCAGCGTGCTGGTGATCGACCATTACGTGCCGGAGCCGGACCGCGACGCCGGATCGCGCACCATGATCAGCTTCATGCGCGCGCTGAAGCAGGCGGGCATGATCGTCAAGTTCCTGCCCGCCAACCTGCATCCCACGCCGCGCTACACCGAGGCCTTGCAGGACGAGGGCGTGGAGGTGCTCTGGGGCGCCGACGGCGACTTCTTCCGCCGCTGGTTGGCGGAGAACGGCGCCGACATCGACTGGGTGCTGCTCAGCCGCCCGCACATCGCCGAGATCTTCCTGCCGGATCTGCGCGCGCGGTTCCGCGGCCGCATCGTCTATTACGGCCACGACCTGCATTTCCGCCGTCTGGCGCAGCAGGCCGAGGCGCTGGGCGATGCGCGCGCCGCCGCCGAGGCGGCGAAGAGCGAGGCGCTGGAACGCCGCGTCTGGCGGCTTTCCGACGTGGTGCTCTATCCCTCCGAGGCCGAGGCCGAGGAGGTGCGGCGGCTGGAGCCCGCCGTCACCACGCGCGCCGTGCTGCCCTATGCCTTCGAGAGCTTCGGCACGCCGCGTCCCGCGCCCGCCGGGAAGCTGCTGCTGTTCGTCGGCGGCTTCGCCCATCCGCCGAACGCCGAAGCCGCGTCGTGGTTCGCGGCCGAGGTGCTGCCGCTGATCCGCGCGCGGATGCCCGAGGCGCGGCTCGCCATCGTCGGCTCCAACCCGAGCACGAAGGTGCGCGCGCTGGCGGGCGAGGCGGTGACCATCGCGGCCAACGTGTCCGACGAGGAACTCGCCGCCTGGTACGCCCGCGCGCGCGTGGCCGTCATTCCGCTCACCTTCGGCGCGGGGGTGAAGCTGAAGGTGGTCGAGGCGCTGCGCGAGGGGCTGCCGCTGGTGACGACGCCGGTGGGCGCCGAGGGGCTTCCCGACCTGGCGCAGACCGCCGCGGTGCGCGCCGATGCGCAGGGCTTCGCCGACGCGGCCTGCGAATTGCTGCGCGACGATGCCGCCTGGGCCGCGCGCTCGGCGGCTCAGATCGCGTATGCCGAACAGCGCTTCTCCGCCGCCGCGCTGCGGCGGAGCCTGCTGGAAGCGGCGGGATTTCCCGCCCATGCCTGACCCCGGAATGGACGGCGCGCGTGCGAAGCTGAGCGCCCTGGTGATCTCCTACAACCGCGAGGCGATCGTCGGCACATGCCTGCGCGCGCTCGCCTTCGCGGACGAGATCGTGGTGGTGGACAAGAGTTCGACCGACCGCACGCCGGAGATCGCGGCGGGACTGGCGGACCGCGTGGTGCAGGTGCCGTGGTCGCCATCCGTGGAGGAGACCCGCGCGATGGCGACGGATCTCTGCACGCATGACTGGATCCTGTTCCTGGATGACGACGAGTGCCTGAGCCCTGAAGCGGTCCGCTTCATCGATGCCGAGCTGCGCGCGCCGCGCGCCGACATCTACCGCTTGCCGCTGCGCCACTACATCCTGGGGGTGCACGACGAGCGCGCCTATTACTGGCCGGAACGCCATGTGCGGATGTTCCGCCGACCGGCGCTGGATTTCGTTCCGACCGTGCATGGCGGAATCGTGCAGCGGTCGGACCGCGTGTTCGACATCGCCGATGATGGCGGCGCCTGCATCCACCATCTGTCGCACCAGAGCGTCGCGCAGTGGATCGATAAATCGAACCGCTACACTTCGCGCCCCGACCGGGTGCGCTGCGAGCAGGAAGGCAGCGGCATCGTGCGTTTCGCGCATGCGCGGATCGATCACTGGCGGGAACGGACGAAACCATCGGGGCCGGACGAATACCCGGCGGCGCTTGCCGTGCTACGCGCGACCTACGACCTGATCGACCGGCTGAAGGGATGGGAGGAGGAGGCGGGGCTGGACGGTGCGGAGCTGTTCCGCGCCGCGTGCGCACGGCTGGACGCCGCCTATGCCTCGGAGCTTGCGGATCTGGCGCGGCCGCGCGCCGGCGCGGGCGCGGTGGAGGCGGCGCCTGTGCAGACGGCGCCCACGGACGCCGAGGCCGAGGCCCTGCGGCAGACAGTGGCGGCGTTGCGCGCCACCATCGCAGCGCAACGCGCAGCGGTGGATGCCGCGCGCATGGAGGCCGACGCCGCGCGCGCGAGCGAAGCCGAGCAGCGGGCGCATGCCGCGGCGATGCAGGCCTGGGCGGAGAGCGCGCGGCGCCAGACGGCCGATTTCGAGAAACTGCTGGCGGACTTCGCGGCCCACCACGACCGAGACATCGCGGAACGGACGGCGGAGACGGAACGGCTGCGCGTGGCGCTGGCGGGAGCCCAGCAGGACGCCGAGGCGCAGCGTGCACACGTCGCCGCGCTGAACGTGGATGTCGCTGCGCTGAACGCGCATGTCGTCGCGCTGCTGGCGAGCACATCCTGGCGGATCAGCGCGCCGATGCGCGCGATCGCCAGGATGCTCGGCCGCCGCTGAGACTCAGCTGTTCGGGCCGCGCTCCATCGACACGGGCTGCCAGCGGCGCAGGTCGGACTTCGCGAGCACGGCGGGGTTGACGCAGCTCATCGGCCACTTGCCCATCGCCGACAGCGCGAGTTCCTGACCGACGCGGCGCTTGCGCGCGGGATCGAAGCGCGCCGAGGCCGAGGCGTTGTGCGGCGACAGCGTGACGTTGGTCATCGACAGGATCGGGTTGTTGTTGCCCGGCGGCTCGACCTCCAGCACATCGAGCGCGGCATGCGCGATCCAGCCTTCCTGCAACGCCTTGATCAGCGCCGCCTCGTCCACCGTGGGGCCGCGGCCGGTGTTGATGAAGATCGCCGTGGGCTTCATCTGTTTGAAGTGCTTCTCCTTCAGCATGCCCTGCGCCTCCGGCGTCGCGGGCGCGTGCATGGAGACGAAGTCCGACTGCGACAGCACTTCCGACAGCGTGGCGGGCTGCACGCCGTACTGCGTCATGACCAGTTCCTCGATGAACGGATCGTACGCAATCAAGCGCAGGCCGAACGCCTTCGCGCGCAGCGCGACCGCGCGGGCCACGTGGCCGAAGGCGATGAAGCCCAGCGTCTGGCCCCACAGGCGCGGGATCTGCAAGAGCGCCGGGCGGCCTTCGCCCCAGCGGCCTTCGCGCACCATCCGGTCCTGCTCGATCACGCGGCGGAAGCCCGCGAGCAACAGCGTCATCGCGTGGTCGGCCACTTCCTCGATGAACGTATCCGGGCAGTTGGTGACGGGAATGCCGCGCGCGGTGGCGGCGGCGACATCGACGGAATCGACGCCCACGCTGCCGAGCGCGATCAGCTTGCAGCGCGTCAGGCTGTCGATGACCTTCTTGGTGAACGGCATGCCCTTGGCGTAGATCGCGTCGGCATCCTTGGCGGCGGCGATGAAGCCGTCCTCGGTCGCCGGCGCCTCGATGATCTCGGCATCGAGCCCTTCCAGCGGCTCCATCTCGTAGTCGTAGCCGCCGCCGGCGACGGTGAAGCTGGCACCGGCCGGGGTGAAGATCTTGAACTTCGCCACGCTGTCGTTCTCCTTTTCGGTCAGGCTTGCGGCCTGGTCAGGCCTTGGGCGGACGGGCGCGCACCGCCGCCTCGTTCACGTCGATACCCCATCCGGGCGCGGTGGGCATCACCAGTTCGCCGTTTTCGATGACCGGGACCGAAGTGTAGAACTCGTCGCGCCAGGGCGCGCTGTCGATGTCGATTTCCATGATGCGGAAATTCGGCACGGCGGCGCTGAAATGCGCGCTGATCATGCTGCACAGATGGCCGTAGAAGTTGTGCGGCGCGACGTTCACCTCGTACACGTCCGCCATCGCGGCGATCTTCAGCGACTCCGCCAATCCGTTCCACACGACATCGACGATCGCCACGTCCTGCGCGTAGTTCTCCAGGAACGGCTTGAACTCCCGCCTGCCATGCAGCGTCTCGCACGACGCGATGGGGCATGGCGCGTCGCGGCGGATCAGTGCGAGCGAGGGCGCATCGTGCGTGTCGATCTCCAGCCATGTCAGGTTCGCGGGCGCGACGGCGTCGGCGACGCGGCGGAAGCCATCCGTCTTGAAGTGGAAGTTGATGTCGAGCATCAGCCCCATGTCCGGCCCGATGGCGCCGCGGATCGCCATGAGCTGATCCGTCACGCCGCGCGTGAGCGCCTGGTCCCAGTTCAGCTCCGGCCAGCCCGGCGTGCGGCCGAAGCCCGGGGTGAAGCTGTTCAGCGTGCCGTTCGCGAAGGGCAGGATGTTGGTCTTCAGCGCGCGGTAGCCGAGCGCCTTCACCTCGGCCGTGTGGCGCGCGAGGTCGTCGTAGCTCTTGATCGGCGGCACGCCCATCAGCGCCGCGCTGCGCACGCGGTAGGTGCCGCAATGCGACCAGTAGACCGGGATGCGGTCGCGGACCGGGCCGCCGAACAGCGCGCAGACGGGCACGCCGTACGCCTTGCCGGTGATATCGAGCAGCGCGTTCTCGATCGCCGCGATGGCCTGCTGGTTCAGCCCGCCGCGCGACTGGCGCGTCAGCACGTGCAGATGCGCCGTCACCTGCTCGAACCGGCGCGGATCGCGGCCGATCAGCACGGGCGACAGGCCCTTGATGACGTCGGAAAGCCCCGTGCTGCCGAAGCTTTCGTTGAACTCCGACCAGCCGACGATACCGTCGTCGGTGGTGACCTTCAGGTAGGAGAAGATGCGCCACCCGGCATCGGCCTGCATCGTCTCGACGGATTTTATGCGCATCGTACTCTCCTACTCCTTCACGCCGCCGGTCAGGCTGGAGACGTAGTATTCGACGAAGAACGAATAGAAGATCGCGACCGGCAGCGAGCCGAGCAGGGCGCCGGCCATCAGCGAGCCCCATTGATAGACGTCGCCCGTCACCAGTTCCGTCAGGATCGCGACCGGGACGGTCTTGTTCTCGGACGACTGGATGAAGGCCAGCGCGTAGATGAATTCGTTCCACGACAGCGTGAAGGCGAAGATCCCGGCCGAGATCAGGCCGGGCACCGCGAGCGGCAGCGTGATCCGGCGCAGGATCTGCAGCCGGCTCGCGCCGTCGATCAGCGCGCATTCCTCCAGCTCGTACGGGATTGATTTGAAATAGCCGATCAGCAACCAGGTGCAGAACGGGATCAGGAAGGTGGGATAGGTGAGGATCAGCGCGATCGGGCTGTCGTAGAGACCGACCTGGAACACCACGCTGGCGAGCGGAATGAAAAGGATCGACGGCGGCACCATGTAGGCGAGGTAGATCGCAAGCCCCACGGTCTGCGCGCCGCGGAAACGCAGCCGGGCGATGGCGTAGGCGCCGAGCACGCTGCACAGCAGCGACAGCGCGGTGGCGGCGAAGGCGACGGTCATCGTGACCGTGAGCCAGTGCGGGTAGCTGGTTTCAAACAGCAACACGCGGATGTTGTGCAGCGTGGGGTGGTACACCCAGAACGGGTTGAACCGCTTGTAGTCGTACATCTCGTCGTCTGGTTTAATGGCGGTGATCGCCATCCAGTAGAACGGGAACAGCAGAACCACGACGAAGATGGCGAGCGGCAGGTAGATCACCACAAACCGGCGGAAGCGCGAATCCCAGGCCAGCCGCTCCGGCCCATCCCCGCGCGACGCGCCGCCCTTCTCCAGCACCGCTGCGCCGGCGCCGAGATCGTCGGCGTCGGCGAGCGCGTCGCTCGCGCTATTCATCGGTGCCGCCCTGCTGCCATTTGCGCCGTCCGAGGCCGAAGTAGCTGGCCAGCGTCGCGGCGGCGAGGAAGGGGATCATCGCCACCGCGATCGCCGCGCCCTCGCCCAGCTGCGTGCCGGGGATGGCGCGCTGGAAGGCGAGCGTCGCCATCAGGTGCGTGGTGTTGAAAGGCCCGCCCCGCGTGATCGCGTAGACCAGCTGGAAATCGGTGAAGGTGAACAGGATGGTCAGCGTCATCACCACCGACAGGATCGGCGTGAGCATCGGCAGCGTGATGCGGCGGAAGCGCTGCCAGCCCGAGGCGCCGTCGAGCAGCGCCGCCTCGTAGAGCGAGGGCGAGATGGTCTGCAGCCCGGCCAGGAGCGTGATCGCGATGAACGGGATGCCGCGCCAGATATTCGCCACCACCAGCGACCAGCGCGCCGCCCACGGCGTACCGAGGAAGTTGATGTTGCTGTCGATCAGGTGCAGGCGGATCAGCACGTAGGAAACCACCGAGAACTGCGGCGAGTAGATCCACCACCACGCGATCGCCGACAGCACGGTGGGCACGATGAAGGGCAGCAGCACGATAGCGCGGATGAAGGATTTGAACGGGAAGTTGTTGTTCAGCAGCAGCGCGAGCCAGAGGCCGAGCACCAGCTTCGCGACCGTCGTGGTGGCCGTGTAGAAGATCGTGTTGGTTACCGACATCCAGAACACCGGATCGCCGGCCAGCGTCACGAAATTCTCGAAGCCGATGAAGCTGCCGGGCTGGCCGATGGTGCTGTCGGTGAAGGCGAGCCAGATGCCGAGCCCGAGCGGATAGGTCAGGAACAGGCCGAGCAGCACGACGGTCGGCGCGAGGCACGCAGCGATCAGGAATGGTTTGTAGTCGAACAGCCGGGTAAGCCAGCTGTCCGGCCGCCGCGTAAAAGTCAGCGTTTCTGCGGTCGCGTCCATTCGGCTCCCCGGGGGAACGGCAGGCGGAACGACAGGCGGGCGGCCGCGCCGGGCCGCCCGGCCTTCCGTTCAGGCCTTGTTGTAGTAGCGGGCGGCGGCCTGCGCCGCCTGCTTCGCCGCGGCTTCCGGCGTCGCCGCGCCGCTGACCACGGAGGCAAACATGTCCACGACCGTATAGTTGGCCGCCACCGCGCTCGACGCCGCCGAGATCGGCCCCTTGAAGCCGTCGTAGTAGACCGTGTTCAGCGAATCCGCGAACGGGCCGAGCTTCGGATCGGCGGTCCAGAACGCCATCTTGGCATAGGACTTCAGCGGCTCCGCCCAGTAGCCCAGGCAGCCCGAGAGCCAGGGGCCGTACTGCTCGGCCTCCATCATGAAGCGCAGGTAGTCCTTCGCGGCGTTCGGATACTTGCTGTGCT
>JAFEFJ010000069.1 GCA_018240635.1 Pseudomonadota bacterium
CAATTTAGTTTTTTCACTTTTCCGTATCCGGCGCCGCTGGATTTGCAGTCGGTTATAATTTCATTCGCGATCCGCTTTACATTCTGTATCTGCTGATCCTGGACCAGGAGCGCATCAATGGCTGAAGTCGAGTCCCCGGCGGAGTGGACGCCCCGCGTCCGGCGCATCACCGCGCCCAACGTCGGCGAAAAGGGCAAGCTGGCCTTCGTGCGCTCGCTGATCAACGAGAAGCGTTACGACGAAGCGGCGGCCGAACTTCGCTCGCTGCTTGAAACAAATCCGCGGTCCTACCTCGCCAACGTGCAGATGGGCCGGCTGCTGGAGCGCGACGAGCGCTACGACGCGGCGCTGGAGCATTTCGAGGCGGCGCGCGCGGCCAACCCGATGCACGCCGAGGCGGCGCTGCTGGCCGGCAACGCCTATGTGAAGCTGAAGAAGATCGACGCCGCGGCGGAAGCCTACGAGGCGTCGCTGGCGCTGGAGCCGAAGCAGGCGCAGGCGCATTTCGGGCTCGGCCAGGTGCATTTCCTGCGCGGCGAGATGGACGCCGCGAAGTCCGCGCTGCAGCAGGCGCTGACCTACGATCCGCAGCTCCGCCAGGCGCGGATGCTGCTGGCGCGCGTGCACAGCCGGCAGGGCGACGTCGATGAATCGCAGCGCGAGATCGAGGATATCCTGGCCGCGCGCCCGGGGCAGGTGCGCCCCACGGTTGCGCTGGCCCGCCTGCACCTGAAAAGAAACGAGCCGGTCGAGGCGCTGGAACTTCTGGAAGGTGTCGCCGCCAATCACGACAACAACGCGCAGTTGTGGGGGCTGATCGGCCGCGCCCGTCTCGCCGCCGAGGATCCCTCGGGCGCCGAGGCGGCGTTCCGCAAGTCGCTGTCGCTCGATCCGCGCCAGCGCGACCTGATCCCGCTGATGGTCGATACGCTGGTGAAGCTCGGCAAGCTGCGCGACGCGACCGCGCTGCTGGACCGCCTGCCCGACGCCGCGCGGCGCAACGCGCGCGTCCACATCGCCTACGGGCGCATCCATCTGGCCGGCAAGAACTACAAGCACGCCGCCGAGGCGTTCCGCGCCGCGCTGCTGCGCAGCCAGCAGGAAGGCGAGGACGAGGAGGACGAGCAGCCGGTGACGGTGGCGGAGAAGCTGACGCCGCAGGGCACCGTGGACTGGAAGGCGACGGCCGAGGCGTATCAGGCGGCGCTGCGCGACCTGCGCCAGGGCGAGGACGACGAGGAACGCAGCGAGCGCCGGTCCGCCCGCCGCAAGGCGCGTATGCAGCGCCGACGGGAGACCGCCCGGGCGGCGCGTGCCTAACCGCCAGCGACGCCACCCGACGCCGCGCCCCACTCCGCCGCCTGCGCCCCGCGCGGACGGCGGGCGGCGTTCCAAGACGCGTCAGAACGGAGAGACCCGGCCGAGCCGATGAGTGCTGAAAGTTACCCGCCGCCGATCTTCCTGCTGGCGCCGCCGCGCTCCTTCACCTCGCTTGTGTGCGGCATCCTGGGCCAGCACCCGCAGCTCTACGGCTCGCCCGAGCTGAACCTGTTCCGCGCCCGCACGATGCGCCGCTTCAACCAGATGCAGCGGCTGCACATGGGGATGCACCGCTTCGTCGCGCAGGTCTACGCCGGGGAGCAGAGCATCGAGGCCGTGGAGATGGCGAAGCACTGGATGCACGCGCGGGAGCACAAGACCACCGCCGAAGTGCATCAGGAACTCTGCGCCGCCATCGCGCCGCACGCGCTGGTGCAGAAGAGCCCGCGCTACATGCGCCGCCTGTCCTACATGATCGACATGCTGGAGGCGTTCCCGAAGGCGCGCTTCATCCATCTGGTGCGCCATCCGCGCGGGATGAGCGAATCGTATCTGAAGCTGAACGACCTGCCGATCCAGCTTCTGGCGTGCCTCGAATGCGGCGCGGTGGACCGCTCGGGCGACAAGCCGATCGCCGACCCGCAGATCCTGTGGCACGACTATCACCTTCGCGTGCTGCGCTTTCAGGAGATGGTGCATCCGGACCGCTGGATCCGCATCCTCGGCGAGGACTTCTTCACCGACCTCGACAACCAGCTGCACCGGCTGTGCGACTGGCTCGGCGTCTCGACGGCGCCAGAGGCGATCGCGGCGATGAAGCGGCCGGAGGACTCGCCCTATGCCTGCTTCGGCCCGGTGAACGCGCTCGTGGGCAACGATCCGAACTTCCTGCGCTCGCCGCAGCTGCGTCCCTATTCGCGCAAGCCGGAAAGCCTGGATGGCCCGCTGTCGTGGCGTCCCGACGGCGCATCGTTCCATCCGCGGGTCGTCGAGATGGCCCACCAGTTCGGGTACCACTGATGCGCACCCGCCTCGTCCGGCTCGCCGCGCTGGCCCTGCTGGCCGCGTCCCCGCTCGCCCCGACCGCGGGCGCGCATGCCGCCGCGACGCAGGCCGCGTCCGGCCCCGCGTCCGGCCCCGCGTCCGGCCCCGCGTCCTCCTTCGCCGCGGCCGGCGACAGCCTGGCGGACCTGCAGGCGAAGGCGGCGGCCGGCGACAAGAACGCCGCGGCCGCCGTCTGCACGAAGCTCTACAACGCCGACTACACCCGCTTCGACCCGGCCGCCGCCTTCGCCGCCTGCCGCCGCGCCGCCGACCTGGGCAATGCGGACGCCTTCGGCCGCATCGGCACGATGACGCTGGCGGGCGTGGGCGCGTCGCGCGACCTCGCCGCCGCCGCGAGCCTGTGCCGGACCGCGAGCAGGCTGGACCCGGCGGGGCCGGGCGGGTTCTGCATCACCGCGATCCGCGCCGAGGCGCGCCGCGCGGCGGGCGCCATTCCGGACGATGCCGCGGCGCAGCCGCCGCCCGCCTCGCTCGACGCCGCGGCGATCGAGCGCCTGCAGGCGAGCGCCGAGCGCGGCGACCACAACGCGCTGGGCCAGCTTTGCGGCCTCTATTTCACCGCGCCGCCCGGCGCCTTCGATCCGAGCCGCACCGCCGACTGGTGCCGCCGCGCGGCGGGCTACGGCGATCCCGACGCGATGCGCCGCCTGGGGCTGATGCGCTTCTGGGGCGTGGGCATGGAAAAGAGCAGCCCGCAGGCCAACGCGCTGTGCACCGAGGCGCAGGCGCGCGACCCCGCCATCGGCGCGGGGTTCTGCCTTGCCGCCGTGAAGGCCGAGCAGCTGCGCCAGGCGGACGCGGCGACGCCCGCGAAATACGCCTATCCGCAGCCGTGGTCCGTCGCGCAGGAAATGGGCGTGCTGCCCAACCCGCTCAGCGTTGACCGCGTGCTGGAAACCGTGCGCGAGACGCCGGGCGGGCTGCGCTACAGCTGCCACGACATGACCCGCTGGGCGCGCTACGGCCTGCCGCTGGACCAGAACGCCTTCGGCCGCCCGCTGCCCGATTTCCGGCCGTCCGACTACACCGAACTCGCGGCCAGCGCGGCGGAGTGCGAGGCGGAGATCGCGCCCTACGACCTGGACGGCAGCCAGCGCCGCCTGCTGGCCAACTTCCGCGACATGCTGCCGCTGCTGCAGGCGCGGCAGGCGGCGCTGATCGCGACCGACCGCCAGCAGAAGGCGGAGAAGCAGCAGGCATCGGTGCAGAGCGCGTCGCAGCGCCGCGACTTCACCCTGCTGGTGGCGATGATGTCGGAACAGCAGTCGCGCTGCGTGGAGGCGGTGCGGCGCGACTGGCTCGCCGGCGGCATCAGCCGCGGCGCGCAGCAGATGGAGATCCGCTCCGTTGCGACCGAAACCAGCGACGGCAACACCGTGGTGGTGGGCGGCGCGCGGGTGATCCCGCAGATCTACCAGGACCGTTTCACGCCGATGGCCTTCAGCTGCACCTTCGACGGGCAGACGCAGCAGATGACCGGCAAGTCCGTGCGCGCGACCGGCCCGACCGTCTCGTCGCAGTTCGCCTCGCCATGACCGGCTCCGCCGCGGGCCGCCAGGGCCGACCGATTTCAGTGAGCATCGCAGTAGAAGCGCCATGAGCGACACCAGCACCCGTCGCGACGCCGACCCGAACGCGCCGATCCCGTTTCGCGCCGCCGAAGGGCTGCAGATCACCACGACCTCGATGGGCAAGGGCGCGACGCGGACGCATTTCGTGCGCGCCAAGAACGGCGAGATCGTGCAGCTCGGCGAGGAGGAGTATTTCATCTTCTCCATGCTCGACGGGCGCCCCTCGCTCGCCGACATCCAGCGCGAGTTCCGCGAGCGCTTCTCGGGCGAGCTGTCGCGCCGGCACTTCCAGGAATTCGTCAACGAGCTGTCCACCGCCGGCGTGATCGAGCGCGTGCCCGGCGCGCCGGCCGGCGACTTTCTGGCCGACGAGCCGGAACCCGCCCCCGCGGAGGAGGCCGAGAAGCCCGGCGATTCCAACCGGGCCGCCGCGCGGCGGGCGCAGCGCGCGCGCGCGCAGGCGGTGGCGCGCGCGCCGGCGACGAGCGGGACGCAGGCCTCGTTCCTGACGCTGGCGGCACTCGGCTCGCCGCTGCGCTACTTCGCGCTGCTGCTGATCCCCGCGATGGCGATCGCGCTCTACGCGCTGTTCGGCGCCGATCCGAAGCTCGGCTCGGTGCACGCCATGCTGGACGGCGCCTATCCGCGCGCCATCAGCTTCTGGCGCATCCCCGTCGTGGCGGTGAACGCGACGGTGGCGCTGCTGGTCGTGCTGGTGGTGCCGCGCCTCGCCTCGGCGGCGGCGGCGGCCTATCACGGCGCGCCGCCCGCGACCTTCTCGTGGTACTCGGTGGGCGGCGTCAGCACCGCCGGGGTGCGGTCGCTCACGCGCAAGGGCCGGGCCTGGACCTACGGCGCGCCGATCGTGGCGCGCGCCGCGCTGTTCGTGCTGGGCGCCTGGCTGTGGGGCGGCTGGCAGGACGAAAGCGGCGCGATCCCGACCACCGGCTTCCTGCTCTCGCAGTTCGGCCTGTGGTCGTTCCTGATCACCGCGAACCCGCTGTGGCCCGGCGACGGGCGGCGGTGGCTTGCCGCCTATTTCGACGAGCCGCGGCTGCTGAGCGCCATGACGCCCGATGACAGCCACGGGACGCCGGTGCGCGGGCGCGGCTTCCTGGCGGTGGCGGGGCTGATCCTGCTGCTGGCGATGGCCGGCGCGGCGCTGCCTTGGCTGCAGTTCCCCGGCGGGCTCGGCGTGTTCGGGCGGGCCGGGGCGATCATGCTGGGCGTGGCCTACGCGGCCGGCCTTATCTGGATGTGGGCGGCGCGCGTGACCACGCCGCCGCTGATCGACGTGCCGCGCTCCTACAGCCCCGGCGCCTTCGGACGCGCGCCCTTCGCGCGCTCGGTCCCGCTGGCGGACGACGGCGGCGATCGGCCGATCAGCATGTCCGACCGGATGCAGACCGGCCGCATGGCGTGGAGGGCCGACCGCACGCCGTTCGTGCTGGCCGGGCTGATCGCCATCGGGATCGCCATCCTGTTCCTGCCCTACCCGTACGAATCCGGCGGTTCGTTCACCGTGCTGCCTTACGGGCGGACGATGCTGCAGGCGCGCGTCAGCGGCGAGTTGACCGAGATCCTGGTGCGCGAAGGCGAGTGGGTGAACGAGGGCGAGGTCGTCGCCACCCTGTCGGACTGGAACGAGGTGCACGAGCTCGCGGTCGCGCAGGCCGCGCTGGATGCCGCGCAGTCCGAGCTGCAGAACCTGCTGATCAGCCCGAAGCCCGAGGAAGTCGAGGTTGCGCGCAAGCAGTACGAGCAGGCGCTGTCCCGCCTGCCCTATAGCAAGTCGCAATACGAGCGGTACCTCGCGCTGGTGAAGACCGGCGACGTGTCGGTGCAGCAATACGAGTCCGCGCTGTCCACGTACCAGCAGGACCAGGCGGCGGTGGGCGTGACGCGCGCCAACTACGAATTCGTGCGCGTCGGCCCGACGCAGGCGCAGATCGCGCAGGTGCGCGCGGCGGTCGAGAAGGCGGCGGCGCAGGTCTCCTACTGGAAGGATCAGCTGAACCGCACGCGCATCCGCGCCACCGCCTCCGGCACCGTGGTGACGCCCGATCCGCAGCTGATGATGGGCCAGTACCTGCAGACCGGCACCACCGCGCTGACGCTGGAGGATCACCGCGTCGCCCATGTGGCGGTGCTGGTGCCCGAGTACGACATCCGCGACATCCACCTGGGCAGCCGGGTGCGCGCGAGGGCGTGGGGCTACGAGTACACGACCTGGGAAGGCAAGACGACGCTGATCGCGCCCGACGCGCAGCCCAACGGCACGATGGGCAACGTGGTCCGCGTGATCGCCGAAATCCCCAACCCCGACGGCCTGCTGCGCCCGACGATGACCGGCGAGGCCAAGGTGCAGACCGTGGACATGCCGGTCTGGATGGCGTTCTCCCGCGCCATCGTCCGGTTCATCCTGGTCGAGATGTGGTACTGGATCCCCTGACCGCCCACCCCCCCGCCGCCGCTCAGGCGGCGGCGAGGAACGCCTGCAGCACCGCCATGAAACCCGCCGGGTTGTCGGCGTGCACCCAGTGGCCCGCATCCTTCACGGTGACGAAGCGGCTGGCGGGAAACAGCGCGCGGATCGCGGGGCGGTATTCCGGCAGGATGTAGTCCGACCGCGCGCCCGCGACGAACAGCGCGGGCCCCGCATAGGACGCGCCCGGCGGCAGGGCCGGCCAATCGCCGATGTCGCCGAACCCCGCCAGGATGTGATCGAGCCCGATCCGCCAGCGCGGCGGCGGGCCGAAGGCGAGGTTCTGCAGCAGGAAGGCGCGCAGCGGCGCCTCCGCCACCGTGGCGGCGAGCGCGGCATCCGCCGCCGCGCGCGTCAGCCCCGGCTTGAGCGGCAGCGCCGCCATCGCGCGCGCATAGGCGATCGAGGCGGGCGCATAGGCCACCGGCGCGATGTCGGAAACGAGCAGCCGGGCCACCGCCTCGGGCCGGCGCAGCGCGGCGCGCATCGCCACCTTGCCGCCCATCGAGTGGCCGACCAGCGCGCAGGGCAACGCGCCGCGCGCGGCGAGCGATTCCAGCACGTCATCGGCCATCGTGTCGTAGTCCATCCCCGCCGCGTGCGGGCTGTCGCCGTGGTTGCGCAGGTCGAGCGCGACCACCCGGCGCTGCGCGCCCATGGCGCGGACGATGGCGCCGAAGTTCCGCGCCGCCCCGAACAGCCCGTGCAGCAGCACGAGCGGCGGGCGCGCGCCCGCCTCGCCCGCCTCGATCCCCGCGAGGATCATGCGCGCATCCGGTTCATCACGCCACGACCATCCCATGCAGGTTGCATCGCATCAACAGAGCGTGACACGATCATCAAATGGCTCTCTCGATCCTTGGACGGTGCGCGCGCACCGGGAATGTCGGCCTCGTGGTCGCGTCGGCCGAGGTGGCGGCGGGAAGCCGCGCCGTGGCGCGGGAGGCGGGCACGGGCGTGGTGGTGGACCTCTCCGGGCCCGCGGCGGGCCGGACGCTGGCGGTGATCGACGCGGCGGGCGGGATCGCGGTCACCGGGCCGGCGGAAGGGTGCGGCGGCGCCGCCGAGACGGCGGACGGCTGCGCCGTCACCAACGAGCCGGCGCGCGCCGGCGGGCTGGCGGCGGCGCTGGCAGTGCTGGCCGAGGCCCCGGACCTGCCGCTGGCCGAGCGGCTGGTGCGCGCGCTGACCCATGCCGAGGACGCCGCCGGGGAGGACAGCACGCTGCGCAGCGCGCACCTGCTGGTGCTGGCGCCAGGCGGCGCGGCGGAGGTCGATCTGCGCGTCGATTGGCACCGCCATCCGGCGGGCGCGCTGCGGGCGCTGTGGAACCGGTACGCGACCACGGCGCTGGCCTGCGTCCGCCACGACGCGATGCGGCAGGCGGCGGACTGACCGCACGCCACGCGCCGTGGGTCAGGCGACCTGCAGCATGATCTTGCCGATATGCGCGCTGCTCTCCATCAGCCGGTGCGCCGCCGCCGCCTCGGCGAGCGGGAACACTTGATGGATCACCGGGCCGCAGCGCCCGGCATCGAGCAGCGGCCACACCTTCTCGCGCAGTTCGGCGGCGATCATGCCTTTGTTCTCCGTGGTGCGCGGCCGCATCGTCGAGCCGGTGATGGTCAGCCGCCGCGTCATGACCGTGACGAAGTCGAAGGCCTCCACCTTCGAGCCTTCCAGGAAGGCGATCTGCACGAGCCGCCCGTCCATCGCGAGGCAACGAAGGTTGCGAGCGATGTAGGGCGCGCCGACCATGTCCAGGATCACGTCCACCCCGCGGCCTTCGGTGAGGCGCTTCACCTCCTCCACGAAGTCGGCCTCGCGGTAGTTGATCGCCGCCGACGCGCCGAGCTTGAGGCAGGCGTCGCATTTCGCGGCCGAGCCGGCGGTGGCGAACATCCGGGCGCCGAACGCGGCGCCGAGCTGGATCGCGGTGACGCCGATGCCGGAGGTGCCGCCATGCACCAGCGCGGTTTCCCCGGCGGCGAGATGGCCGCGCTGGAACAGGTTGGCCCAGACGGTGAAATAGGTCTCCGGCAGCGCCGCTGCGCGCAGCGCGTCGTAGTCCTTGGGCCAGGGCAGGCATTGCGGCGCGGGGGCGACGCAATACTCGGCGTAGGCGCCGCCGTTGGTCAGCGCGGTGACGCGGTCGCCGACCGCGATGCCGCGCACCTCGGCGCCCGCCGCCACCACCTCGCCGGCGGCTTCCAGGCCGAGCAGCGGGCTCGCGCCGGGCGGCGGCGGGTAATGACCCAGGCGCTGCGCGACATCCGGCCGGTTCACGCCGCAGGCGAGCACGCGGATCAGCACCTCGTCCGGCTTCGGTGCGGGCAGCGGGCCGCGCGCGGGCTTGAGGATCTCGGGGCCGCCCGCTCCGTCGGCGGCGATGTAGGCCATGGTGTCGGGCAGGGTCATCGCGCGGTCTCCGGCTGCGGCATGGCGGAGGGAATCGCCGCTTCGGCGGGGCCGGTCAAGCGGGACGAAGCGCGGTAGCGGCGCGGCGGAGGTTTTGCTACGCCAGCGCGAGACGGCGCGGAACGATCGGGGGGCGGACTGGCATGGCAAGGGTGCGGATCGCTTGGGTGCTGGCATGCCTCGCGGCACTTGCCGCAGCGCCGCTATGCGCGGCGCGGGCGGCGGCACCGAAGGCCCAGGACCTGGTGGCGCGCGGCGAATACCTCTCCCGCGCCGCGGACTGCATGCCCTGCCACACCAGGCCAGGCGGCACGCCCTTCGCGGGCGGGCTGATGATCGGCACGCCGTTCGGCACGCTGTCCTCGCCCAACATCACGCCCGATCCCGACACCGGCATCGGCAAGTGGACGGACGACCAGTTCTTCGCCGCCCTGCACGACGGCATCGGCGCATCCGGCGAATACCTGTACCCGGTGATGCCGTTCACCTCCTACACCAAGATGCCGCGCGCCGACGTGATGGCGATCCGCGCCTATCTGGCGACGCTGAAGCCCGTGTATGCGCCGCGCGCGCCGAGCGACATGCGCTTCCCGTTCGACGTCCGCGACGGGATGATCGCCTGGCGGGAGCTGTTCTTCCATCCCGGCTTCTTCGTGCCGGACCCGAACGAATCGGCAGCGTGGAACCGCGGCGCCTATCTGGTGGAAGGCCCCGGCCACTGCGGCGAATGCCATTCGCCGCGCAACATCCTGGGCGCGACCGAGACCGACGATACGCTGGCTGGGGGAATGGTGGGCCACTGGCTCGCGCCCAACATCTCGGCCGATCCGCGCTGGGGCATCGGCGGCTGGTCAGTGCCGCAGATCGTGCAGTTCCTGAAGACCGGGTCGAGCGCGAAGAAGGGCGTCGCATTCGGCCCGATGTCCGAGGTGGTGCACGCCAGCCTGCAATACCTGACCGACGCCGACCTGACGGCGATCGCGACCTTCCTGAAGGACGGTCCGGACCGCAAGCCGCCGCCGCAGCCGTTGCTGGCGACGCGCGCCGACATCCGCAACGGCCAGCACGTCTACATGAACAACTGCGCGATGTGCCATCAGAGCAAGGGCGTGGGCATTCCCGGCGTGATCCCGAACCTGGCGGACAACCGCGCGGTGCAGGCGGCGCTGCCGAACGACGTGATCCTGGCGGTGCTGCGCGGCCTGCCCGGGCATGACGGGCGCCCGACGATGCCGAGCTTCGCGGGCAAGCTGGGCGATCAGTCGGTGGCGGACCTGGTGAACTATGTCCGCTCGGGCTGGGGCAACCAGGGGCCGACGGACGCGACGGCGGCGATCGTCGCCTCGATGCGCTCGGCGGCGGGCGCGGGCGCGGCGGGCACGCAGTCGGCGCGCGCCTTCGACTGCCCGGCGGTGGGCAGCGCGGCGATGACCGGCGTGCTGGCCAACCCGTCGCAGGTGGCGCTGCTGGCGAACGCGCAGGGCGCCGATCTGTCCAACAAGATCGGCGTGATGATCGCCGATATCAGGAAGAACAATCCCAGCGCCTCCGATCCGGCGATCGCCGATGCGCTGAACGCCGCGTACTGCCCGGTGATCGCGCAGCAGGCGGGGCTGTCCTACCAGCAGAAGCGCGCGCGGCTGGCGACGTTCAACGAGCAGGTGCAGACGCAGATCGCGCCCGCCGTGCCGATGGGCTCCGCGATGCGCGTGCTGGCGACCGTGCCGCTGCCGCCCGCGGTGCTGCAGCAGGTGGACGCGGCGGCGGCGGCGGCGAAGCTGCCCGCCGAGCAGTGGATGGCCGACGCGCTGGCGAAGGCCGCCGCCGCGAAGTAGCGGCGAAGCGGGCGGGCCTGCACGGGCGCGGGGTCAGCCCCGCCCTCCCGCGGGCCCGGGCCGGGCAATCCGTGCTTGCAAAATCCTGCCCGGTCATCCACATGACCGCCATTCCGCAATGCCGGCCACCGATGGCCGGTTCGATGCACGGGCGCGCGGGGTTCCCCCCGATCCCTTCAAGGGATTGTCGCGCCCCTTATGCTATGCCCGCCCAGGCCATGGAGGTCCGTCGTGTCCGGCTCACCGCTTGAACGCATCCGCAATATCGGCATCACCGCGCATATCGATGCCGGCAAGACCACGACGACCGAGCGGATTCTTTATTACACCGGCGTGTCGCACAAGATCGGCGAGGTGCACGACGGCAACACCACGACCGACTACATGGAGCAGGAGCGCGAGCGGGGCATCACGATCACCTCCGCCGCCGTGACGTGCGAGTGGAAGGACCACCGCATCAACATCATCGACACGCCCGGCCACATCGACTTCAACATCGAGGTCAACCGCAGCCTGCGCGTGCTGGACGGCGCGGTGTTCATCATCGAGGGCGTCGCCGGCGTGCAGCCGCAGTCCGAGACCAACTGGCGCCTGGCCGACCGCTACAACGTTCCGCGCATCATCTTCATCAACAAGCTCGACCGCACGGGCGCCGACTTCTATCGCGCCAATGCGACGCTGAAGGAGAAGCTCGACATCGTCGCGCTGCCCCTGCAGCTGCCGATCGGCATCGAGGACCAGTTCGTCGGCGTCGTCGATCTGGTGGAGATGAAGGCGATCGTGTGGGAAGGCGGCGAGCTGGGCGCGAAGTACCACGACGAGCCGATCCCCGCCGACCTGGCCGAGAAGGCCGCCGAGTACCGCCAGGCGCTGCTCGACACCGCGCTGTCGGTCGATGACGCGGGCATGGAAGAGTATTTCGAGAAGGGCGACGTCTCGGTCGAGACGCTGAAGCGCGCGATCAAGACCGGCACGATCTCGGGCGCGTTCCGCCCGGTGCTGTGCGGCACCGCCTTCAAGAACAAGGGCGTGCAGCCGCTGCTCGATGCGGTTCTGGATTACCTGCCGAGCCCGGTGGACGTGCCCGGCATCAGCGTGGCCGCCGAGGAAGGCGAGGAGGACGGCGAGCACTCCGACCGCCGCCGCATCAAGGCCGACCCGGACGCGCCCTTCGCCGGCCTCGCGTTCAAGATCATCAACGACAAGTACGGCACGCTGACCTTCGTGCGCGTCTACGCGGGCACGCTGAAGTCCGGCGACACGGTGATGAACACGACCAAGGGGCACCGCGAGCGCATCGGGCGGATGTTCCAGATGCACGCCGACAAGCGCGCCGAGATCAAGGAAGTCTCGGCGGGCGACATCGCCGCGTTCGTCGGCCTGAAGGACACCGGCACCGGCGACACGCTGGCCTCGCAGGAGGATCAGGTGGTGCTGGAGCGCATGGCTTTCCCGGTCCCGGTCATCGACATCTCGGTCGAGCCGAAGACCAAGGAATCGGTCGAGAAGATGACCATCGGCCTGCAGAAGCTGGCGGGCGAGGACCCGTCGCTGCGCCTGCGCACCGACCAGG
Organism: Pseudomonadota bacterium; assembly: GCA_018240635.1. Lineage (GTDB taxonomy): Bacteria > Pseudomonadota > Alphaproteobacteria > Acetobacterales > Acetobacteraceae > JAFEFJ01. The sequence continues at coordinate 12,268 of JAFEFJ010000069.1, forward strand.
AAACCGGCCAGACGATCCTGTCCGGCATGGGCGAGCTTCATCTGGAGATCATCATCGACCGGCTGAAGCGCGAATACGCGGTCGAGGCGAATATCGGCGCGCCGCAGGTGGCCTATCGCGAAACGATCGGCCGCGCGCACACCGAGACCTACACCCACAAGAAGCAGACCGGCGGCTCGGGCCAGTTCGCCGAAGTGAAGATCATGTTCGAGCCGCTGGAGCGGAACGAGGGCGTGGTCTTCGAGAACAAGGTGGTCGGCGGATCGGTGCCGAAGGAGTACATCCCGGCGGTCGAAAAGGGCATCCGCGTGCAGGCCGACACCGGCGTGCTGGCGGGCTTCCCGACGGTGGACTTCAAGTACACGCTGCTGGACGGCAAGTACCACGACGTCGATTCCAGCGCGCTCGCGTTCGAAATCGCGGCCAAGGCATGCTTCCGCGAGGGCATGAAGAACGCCAGCCCGATGATCCTGGAGCCGATCATGGACGTGGAAGTGACCACGCCGCAGGATCACGTGGGCGACGTGGTGGGCGACCTCAACCGGCGCCGCGGCATGATCCAGAGCCAGGAAAGCTCGGGCTCGACCGTGATGGTGCGCGCGCATGTGCCGCTGAAGGAGATGTTCGGCTACATCTCCGACCTGCGCAGCATGACCAAGGGCCGCGCGTCCTTCACCATGCAGTTCCACCACTACGATCCGGTGCCGCGCAACATCGCGGACGAGATCATGGCCAAGAGCGCCTGATCGTCCGGCGTCGGCGACGGATGGACGGGGCGGCCTTCGGGCCGCCCTTTTCGTTTCGGCCACGCCGCCGGGTTACGGGACACTACGTAGTGGCGGCGATGGCCGCCGCCTGCCATCGTTCGGCATGCCGAAGTCGGGCATGCGAATGGCGCCATGTTGAGCCGATACGATCGGCCGGTTCTGGAGACCGCCGCCGCGCGGGACGCGGCGGGCGAGCGGCCGCGGCTCGCCCCCGGCACCGCTGACACCACCGACGCCGCCGGCTCCAGGCGGGCGCAATCCCCGTCGCAGGCCGATGCGCGTCCCGGGGCGCGGGCTTTCCCGCTGCGCGCCTATCTCATCGCGATGACGCTGGCCGTGGTGCTGCCGATGGGACTGCTCGGCGCGCTGGCGATCCGCGAGGTGGCGATGGAGTTCCAGCACGCCTACAAGGCGCGGCTGCGCGCCACCGCGAAGCTGCTGGGCAATGCGCTCGATGCCGAGATCCAGATGCGCAAGGCCGCCATCATGGCGCTGGCGGACTCGCCGCTGATCGATGGCGACCCGGGCCCCGATCTCTACAACTACGCCCGGCAGATCGGCGCGGGGCTCGGCGCCTGGGTCAGCATCCGCACGCCCGACCGCTGGACCATGAACACCCGCCTGCCCTACGGCGAGCCCCTCCGGAGCCATACCGGCACCTGGGACCCCGAGCGCGACTCGAAGTTCCACGTCACCAACATCCTGCACGCGCCCGACCTGCCGTCGCCGTTCGTGGCGGTGATCGGCCCGGTGTTCCGCGACGGCAAGCTGACCGCGCGGATCGGCATACCGTTCAACGACCAGCGGCTGGGCAAACGGCTCGCCGAGGGGGTGTTCAACGGCGCGGGCGTGTCGTGCCTGCTCGACGGCAACGGCGCGGTGATCGCGCGAACCCGCAGGCACGAGGAGTTCGTCGGCACGACGGCGCCGGAATGGCTGCGGGCGCTGATCGCCTCGCCGGACCAGCGCATCGGCACCGGACACCTGCTCGACGGCGGCGACGTGATCGTGGCGACGGCGCATCCGAGGGAGGCGCCGACCTGGACCGTGGTCGTCGCGCAGCCGGTGTCCGAGTACTATCGCGAATGGTTCCGTCCGCTGATGCTGTTCGCGGGCGGCGGATTGCTGGTGATCCTCGCCTCGCTCGCCTTCGTCTACTGGTTCGCGTCCTGGCTGGTGCGCCCGCTGAGCGCGCTGACCGCAGGCGCGAAGCTGGTGGCGCAGGGACGCGACCGACCGCCCGAGGTGAACGAAAGCAGCCGGGTCGCGGAGTTCGAGGCGCTGCGCACCAGCCTGAACGAGGCCGCCGAGGTGATGGATGGGCGGGCGCGCGCGGTGAACGTGGCGTTCGCCAGCGCGCGGCGGGAGCGCAACCTGCTGCATTCGGTGGTGAACGGCACGTCCGATCCCACCTTCGTGCGCGACGCGCTGGGCAGGCTCGTGCTGGTGAACGAGGCGGGGCTGGCGCTGCTCGGCCTGCCCGCGACCGGGGTGATCGGGCAGGTGCGGCCCGAGCCGGGCGCGCCCGCGGATGCGCTGTCGCGCGCCGAGGACGTGCAGGTGTTCAACACCGGCCTGCCTATCGCCATCGAGCGGACGGTGACGGTGGATGGAGAGCGGCGCACCTTCGTGGGCACCAAGTCGCCCTGGCGCAGCCCGTCGGGCGACGTCCTGGGCGTGGTGGTCATCATCCACGACATCACCGAGTGGAAGCGCTCGGAGGACCGGCTGCGCAACCTGCAGGCCGAGCTGATCCGCACCGGGCGGCTGTCGGCGATGGGCGCGCTGGCCAGCGGGCTGGCGCACGAGCTGAACCAGCCGCTGGCGGCGATCACCAACTTCCTGGGCGCCGCGCGCCGGCTGATCGGCCGCGCCGCGTCCGGCGGGCTCGCCGCTGCCGAGGCGGCGAAGGCGCTGGACGTGGCGAGCGGCGCGATGGAGGACGCGGCGGCGCAGGCGCTGCGCGCGGGCGCAATCGTCAACCGTCTGCGCGAATTCATCGGCCGCGGCCCGTCCTCGATGCGGCTTGAGAACATCGGGGAACTGGCGAGCGATGCCTGCGCGCTGGCGATGCCGCAGGACGTCCGCGGCCGCGTGGCGTTGACCGTTGAGGTCGCGCCCGGCACGGAGCCGGTGTTCGTGGACCGCGTGCAGATCCAGCAGGTGCTGGTCAACCTCGTGCTGAACGCGGTGCAGTCCATGCGCGACGTCCCGCGGCCGGAGCTGCGCATCTCCGCCGCGCGCAGCTATTGCGGCGACATCGTCCTGACGGTCACGGACAACGGCCCCGGCATCCCCGAGCACATGCTGGCGGCGATCTTCGAGCCCTTCGTCAGCACGCGCGACGACGGGCTGGGCATGGGGCTGGCCATCGCGCGCATCATCGCCTCCGCCCACGGCGCGCGCCTGTCGGCGGCCAACAACCCCGGCGGCGGCGCCACCTTCACCCTGACCCTGCCCGCGGTGCTGACGATGGAGGCGATGGATGCCTGACCAGCAGGTCCTTCCCCATCGCGCGAAGGCGGCGAGCACGGAGACGGTGCACGTCATCGACGACGACGAGGCGGTGCGCCGCTCGCTCGCGCTGCTGCTGGCCGCGGCGGGCTACCCGGTGGAGACGCACGCCTCGGCCGAGGATTTCCTGCGCGTCGCCACGCCCGGCATGGCGGGCTGCGCCATCGTGGACATCAGGATGCCCGGCATGGACGGGCTGGCGCTGCAGGAGCACATGACCGCCGAGGGGCTGCACCTGCCGGTGGTGGTGGTGACCGGCCATGCCGACATCGCGCTGGCGGTGCGGGCGATGAAGGCGGGCGCGCGCGACTTCATCGAGAAGCCGTACACCAACGAGCGGATGATCGAGGCGGTGCACGGCGCGCTGGACAGCGGGCGGCAGGACGTGGCGCGGGCGCGGCGCCTCAGCGACGCGCGCAGCCGGATCGGGCGGCTGTCGGGGCGCGAGCAGGACGTGCTGCGCGAGCTTGTGGCCGGGCGGCCGAACAAGCTGGTGGCCTACGCGCTGAGCATCAGCCCGCGCACCGTCGAGATCCACCGCGCCAACATGATGGAGAAGCTGGGCGTGCGCAGCCTGTCGGAGGCGGTGCGCCTGTTCATCGCCGCCGGCCTGGACGATTAGGCCGCTTCACCTTTGCGGGAAATCGGCGGCGCGCGCGGCGGGCGGGCCGTAGGCTGCGGCCATGCATCCAGACATCGCCTCCGGGCCCCTGCTGAAGCAGGCGCTGATCATCCTGGCCTCCGGCGCCACGGTGATCCCGCTGTTCCACCGCTTCCGCATCAGCCCGGTGCTGGGATTCATGCTGGTGGGCATGGCGGTCGGTCCGTTCGGCTTCGGCCGGTTGGCCGCGCAGTTCCCCGCGTTGGGCGCGGTGACGATCACCGAGCCCGGCACGCTGGAGCCGATCGGCGCCTGGGGCATCAGCACGCTGATGTTCATGATCGGGCTGGA